>CACZCT010000032.1 GCA_902779745.1 uncultured Prevotellaceae bacterium | reverse complement strand
AACGGTGTCCCCTGGAAGGAACGGGTCGTCATACCGAGGTTGTCATTGCCACGGTTTTTCCAATTGATGAAGAGCAGTACGAGTTGTTGCAGACCGTATGCCTTCATGTTCTGATGGTAGATGACATCCAGGCAGAGGTCCAGCAGACTCTTGTCTTTCCCAGCTTCTGACTCCAGCATGGAACGGATATTCAGTTTCAGTTTGTCGAGGACCTGTTCGTCCACATAACCATTGGAATCAATGAGGTCGCGGAAGAGTTGGTATTTCTCAATGGTTTCCAGGTGCTGGTCACTGATTTCGATACTTCGTGTACCGCTTGAATTAGTTTGAATTCTGTACATAAGGCTTTTAGTTTTTATTTCAGTAAATAATTTAATATTCCTCGCATAATAGATCCTTGTTGTTGCTCGTCCTTGATACACTCGAAAGGAAACCCCATCGTGAATGAGCGGTAGTCTTTGCCTTTGTAGGCAACAGCCGCATCCTGCCCGTCGGCATACTGCATCACCGTATAGGCAGATGGCATGGGGTTGAGAATGTCTGTCGACGTGGCGGCATAATGGTTTTCGTTGAAGGTATTATAATAAGGTATCTGCGTACCCATCCCTTTCACAGTATCGCTCTCATTACGGTTTCTGCCGCCATAGGCACATTTCAGGGTTTGGTTGACAAACTGTTCCTCGTCTGTACCGGCAATATCTGTACCGATATAAGCACCACTGACCAACAGAGCACCTCCTCTGCGGGTGAAGTTCTGTAAGGCGGAGCGCATCGTTTTAGTGAAAGTCTTGTAGTATTTCAGACTGTGTCCGTCATTACGTTCCAGTCCTAAAACGAGGTCGACGAGCGCGTAGTTCTTCAGTTTGACTTTTCCGGACTCTATGGCCTCACTGGAAGCACTGACAATATTGTATTCCTTGGCAGAGGCAATTGCCTTGGCATGACAGGCGACATAGTTGAAGTCATTGCCTGCAATAAACATACCTGCCAGTTCTTCGCTACTCCATCCCAGGTCGTCTGGCGTTGTCCCTCCCATTTTTGTACGACTGAAGTTTTGCTGTCTGCCAATCCATCCTGCCGTCGTCCCATAGGTGACACCGGGATCCTCATCGATATCAAAGCCCTGTTCGTGCTCATTGTTACGGATGGCAGGAGACGAAAGACGGTGGAACCCATTAATAATCATGACGGTCTTCTTGGCGGCAGGGGTGTAATAGGCTGAAAGTGTCTCCGTCGGGAAACTCTGTCCGCCCTTATTCGTCGCCACCACTTTAAAGTGATAGAGAAGATCGGGCTCCATTTCCACCTCATAACTCTTTCCTTTGACGTATGTACCATTATCGAAGTCGGCACCCCCCACAGAGGTATATACGACATACCCCGTTGGTGAGGCTGACGGTTCCTGAGGATCTTCGACGGCATTCCAGTACAGGCGTGCCTTGTTCTTTGACAGTTCTATTTGGAAGTTGTTGGGGGCCAGGGGAGTGACGACGCACGACTGCTGATGGTGTTCACTGACATAGCGCAGGATGGTCTTGTAGATGATACGTGCCAAGGTAAACTTGAAATGGGGGTCTTGTCCGTAGCGCATGTCCGGGAAGTTCTGGTGTGACATCGTCTCCAGGATGACAGAGGGGACAGCGGGAACCCTTGACTCCGAATAGTTGCGGTCGTAGATTTCCCTGCGGTTCCATTTCCCGTAGGTGTCTTTCAGTTCTCTGGTGACATTCTCCATCAGCGCATCCGCCAAGTCGCGGGAGGCAAGTCGGGAGATGCCTGCGTTCAGTTTCCCCTCGTTGAAATTCGTCGTGACGACAGAGAGCGTTCCTATTTGTCCGATACCGTCTTTCGAATAGCCGGCATCGCTGTGTATGGCAAGTGAGAGCTCGATAGGCACATGCAGTCCCTCCATCTCAGGAACAAAGGGAGAACCGCCTGCCAGGTAGTTGGTCATGTTGGAGCGTACATTGATATCGTCGGCATAGTCGTCTGTACCTTCCTTTCCGCTATAGACAGAGTAGGGCATCCCTGCCCACTGCGCATAGTAACGGGCTCCCTCGAGGGCACGGGGCATTCCGCTGACCGACTCACCCCGTCGGATATTACCCATACCGCCGCCAAAGCGTACGGCATCTGTGGTGACCACACCGCTGTGATCACTCTGGTTGGTGAGTGTCACCCTGTTGAACTCGCTGTAGCCCTTGTCAAACTCAAAGGTGCCGAGATATACCCATGTGCCGCCGCCCATTTGCTGGTTGACATGGAACACGGTGCGCTCACCCTTGTGCCAGACGGTATATTCTGCATTGTCGATACTGTTGTCCAGAGTCTGGTAGCTCACATAGACGGCATAGCGTCCCGTCTTGGGGAAGTCGGGCTGGTAACTGGCAAGTGAGTAGCGGCTCTTGCTGTTGGTGGTCTTTGCCATACGTGCCGTACCTGCCTCAAAGGGATTCTCGTTGTCGACATAGGCAGTATCATGAAACGCAAAACCGGCATTGGGTGTGTCTTTCCATTTCCCATGGGAGGTCGCTTCGATATAGTTGCGCTTGCTGCCGTCATTGTCGATGATGATCTCTTCTTTCTGCCATGCACGTTCACGGGGTGTGAAGACAATGGCACCGGCATTCTCCAGCATGGGAATGAGATAGGGTACGACAATGGTCTGTGTGAACAGGTCTTCCGTCGTCCCGAAGAGTTGGGGGCGCTGCCATTTCCATCGTCCTGTCCTGTTGTCGTAATAGCGTCCATGACTCGCCCAGAGGGAGATATGCCGTCCTTGCAGTCCCTCCGTGATGGGGTACGGATATGACAGGTTCTTCACCCAGGGCTCTCCATTATAGTCGATATCTCCCCATTGGCGTCCTTCGTCCTTCCGTTTCCTGAGACGGTTGGGAATCAGTTCCTGCAATTCATAGTTATGAGTCATCACTCTCAGGAAGTACTTGTCGTAAGGGGAGGGGAGAAGGGTTTTGACACGTTGGTAGATATTCTCAACGACGGTTGGTGTGAATCCCTGTTCGGCGAAGGCATCATTGGCAATAACGGTGAGTGTCTCTTCCTCATCGTCAATCTCCAGGTCCGTCAGGTGTGCCGTCTTTGAGAACTGTGCCCCTTGTGGCTTATAATTCTTAAAATAGTTTTCCAGTTTAGCCTTGATGGCTGCGATATTATTCTGTGCGGAAACATATCCTCCGTGACAGCCCGCAATCAGAAGCAAAGCGATAATAATTCTTCTCATTCGACGTCTCCTATCGTGAAGTTCTCCGGCTTCTTGCCCTTGAACTTACTAAAGTATAGTTTAATCTCGCGCATCTGTTGGTCGATGTCGCCGTTTGGTATAATGGTCTTGGTACACTCGATATGTCTCCGTTCGTAGTCAACGCCATAGAGCAGGATAGGCAACTCAGCCTTGAAAGCGATATAATAAAAACCTTTCTTCCACTCGGCAGTGGCAGAACGAGTGCCTTCCGGCGTGATACACAGACGGAAGGTTTTCAATTGTCTGGCAGTCTCCGCCAGGTTGTCGGTCATACTCGTCTTCTTGTCGCGCCATACGGGGATGCCGCCCAGTCTCTTGAAGATAGGACCGAGGGGCCAGAAGAACCATTCTTTCTTCATTAGGAAGTTACTGTCCATGCCTGTGGCCCCGTTATAGAGCTGACCGATGAGAAAGTCCCAGTTGCTCGTATGAGGAGCCAGACAGATGATATATTTGTCGGGGTGAGCTTCCGTCACTTCGGCAGTCCACCCCATCTGTTTGTATAGTAACCAGTTACAAAATGATTTCCACATAGTCTTTATAGGTTGTTGATATGGTCGAGGATCTCGGAGACCTGCTTGCTGAACTGCTCCTTGAGATCCTGATAATACTTACGGGCAGGCATTCCTGGCTCCGGATGTGATATACGGCTGATATAGTTGTTTCGTAGTTTGATAATGGAGAACAAGACGGCCTCTGCCTGTGAATGGTTAGGGGCGTTTCCATATAGTGATGCTGCTACGAAGTCTACAAAGAGTTCCTCACAGATAAGGTTGATTTGTTTTTTCAATGTCCGTTTGTTAGCCATAGATAAATTCCTCCTTTTTATTTTTGGTGTTTCTTATTTAGTTCGTCAAAGATACGGAAAATATTTCAACTTACAATGATTTTCATCACAAAAAAATATTAAAAAGCAGAAAATACCCCTTATTCTTTCTTATTTCTGTTGGAAAATGCTTAATTTTGTAAGCCGATTTGGAAATTATATTCATTATTAAATAACAAGATTCTATGGAAAAAAGTGCATTGCAGAAAGCAAGAGCAGCCTATCAGCCTAAATTACCAAAGGCTCTTCAGGGCGCAGTGAAAATCAAGGAAGGTCAGCCAACCCAGAGCGTGGGTGACCAAGAGGAAATCAAGAAGTTGTTCCCCAACACCTATGGTATGCCTATCGTAGAGTTTGAGCCTGCTACAGAGGCAAATAACAAGAAGATGAACGTGGGTATCATCCTGTCAGGTGGTCAGGCTCCTGGTGGTCATAATGTCATTACGGGTCTCTTCGATCAGATTAAGAAGTTGAATCCAGAGAATCGTCTCTTTGGTTTCATCCTCGGTCCTGGTGGTCTGGTAGACCATAACTATATGGAGCTGACTGCTGATATCATCGACGAGTATCGTAATACCGGCGGTTTCGACATGATCGGTTCCGGTCGTACGAAACTGGAGAAGGTAGACCAGTTTGAGAAGGGCTTGGAGATTATCCGTGAGCTCGACATCAAGGCTATTGTGATTATCGGTGGCGACGACTCCAACACCAATGCCTGCGTACTTGCTGAGTACTATGCCGCCAAGAACTATGGCGTACAGGTGATCGGCTGTCCGAAGACCATCGACGGTGACTTGAAGAACGAGCAGATTGAGACCTCCTTCGGTTTCGACACCGCTTGTAAGACTTACTCCGAGTTGATCGGTAATATTGAGCGCGACTGTAACTCTGCACGTAAATACTGGCACTTTATCAAGGTGATGGGACGTTCTGCTTCTCATATCGCTTTGGAGTGTGCTTTGCAGACACAGCCCAATATCTGTCTCATTAGTGAGGAGGTTGAGGCTAAGGAGCAGAGCCTTGATGATATCGTAGCATATATTGCCAACGCAGTAGCCGCTCGTGCTGCCGATGGTAATAATTTCGGTACTGTGATTATCCCTGAGGGTGTGATTGAGTTCATTCCCGCTATCAAGAAACTGATTGCACAATTGAATGACGTACTCGCCATGCCTGAGGCCAAAGAGATCAGTCGTGACGAGCAGGTTGACTTTGCCAAGAGTCATCTGACTGCCGAGAATCTTGCCGTGTTCAACAGCCTTCCTGTAGGTGTTGCTCGTCAGTTGGCACTCGACCGCGATCCTCATGGAAACGTACAGGTATCACTCATTGAGACCGAGAAGTTGCTGTCTACGATGGTTGCCCAGAAACTCGAGAAGATGAAGAAGGAAGGCAAGTACAGTGGCAAGTTCGGTACACAGCACCATTTCTTCGGTTATGAGGGACGCTGTGCCGCTCCTTCTAACTTCGATGCCGACTACTGCTATGCGCTCGGTACCTCTGCCGCCCAGCTCATTGCCAACGGCAAGACCGGCTATATGGCTATCGTGAAGAATACCACCAAGCCTGCTGACCAGTGGATTGCCGGTGGTGTGCCCATCACGATGATGATGAACATGGAGAAGCGTAACGGTGAGATGAAACCCGTGATCCGCAAGGCACTCGTTGAACTTGACGGGGCTCCCTTCAAGGAGTTTGCCGCTCATCGCGACGAGTGGGCACGCAAGACAGCCTACGTATATCCCGGTCCTATCCAGTACTGGGGACCTACGGAGGTCTGTGACCAGCCTACGATGACGCTTGCGCTGGAGAAGGCTTAATAGTTATGCCGACAAAACGCAAACCGCAACATAAGAAACGCCTGACGAGTCCTGTCCGCCACAAGCGGCCAGGGCTCTTTGTGCGTTTCCTCCAGAAACTCATGCAACACACCCCGGGGTGGGCATGGTGGATAGGGGGCGGTCTGATAGTCGCCGCATACGTGTTTTTCTTCTATTATATCTTCGTCGGACCGTTCGGCTTCCGTTGGCGCGCCCTCTATGGCGATGCCAGTTATCCCGAGGGCTTTGAGATACACGGCATTGACGTCAGTCACCACCAGGGACGCATCGACTGGGAGGAACTGAAGGATAACGGGATGATAGACAAATACCCTGTCCGTTTCGTCTATATCAAGGCAACGGAGGGAGCCAGTATCATCGATGAGAACTTCCACGACAATTTCTATCAGGCACGGGAGTATGGGTTTACCCGTGGCGCCTATCATTTTTATAGTGTCTATTCTCCTGCCAAGGCACAGGCGGAGTATTTTATCAGGAACGTCAAACTGGAGAATGGCGACTTACCACCCGTCCTCGACGTGGAACATAAACCCAAGAACCAGACGGACGAGGAGTTCAAGGCAAGTGTCTTGGAGTGGCTTGACATCGTGGAGAAACATTATCATGTCAAGCCGATAATATATACTTACTATAAGTTTAAACTTAAATACCTAAGTGACTCGGTATTTGATAGTTATCCATATTGGATAGCGCATTATTATGTAGAGCAGGTCGAGTATGAGGGACCATGGAAATTCTGGCAGCATACCGATAACGGTCGCCTGGCAGGAATCAAGGGAACGGTTGATTTCAACATCTATAACGGCTCGTTCTACGACCTCCGCAAACTCACTATCGGAGCCCGTGAACAGATAGGCGAGGATGCCTATCAGGATGAATGAAAGACTGGGGCGATTGGCTCATACATGCATTCCCATGCATGCCTGTTTGTGTCAATGACAGGAAGACGCGAATTAAATATTGCTGATATTCAGAGGATTAGATACGCATCGCGTGTCAGTTGTATGATGCCTCTTGACAAAGTGATATTTTATTTGTAACTTTGCATCAGAATCAATAACTGAAGACTATGAACAGACTGATATTATTCTTCTTAGCGTGCATTATGACACAGTTCTCCTACGCCCAACAGGAATTGACTATCAAAGAAATGGAGGACTCTATGGCACTGGGTAATCTAAACATACAGGTAGACTTGGCTACGGAATACATAAGGGGCAATAACGTAGCAAAGGACTACGCGAAGGCCTACTCGCTGATTCGTGATGCCGCTGAAAAAGGCAATCGCTACGGTCAGTTGATGCTTAGCATATGCTATGAAGATGGCATCGGTGTTGAAAAGAATCTGGAAGAGTCCTTCCGCTGGTGTTTACGTTCGGCAGAGCAGGGCAACATCTTGGCACAGTTGAACGTAGGTAAACTCTATGAGCATGGTCGTGGGGTGGAACGCAACTTAAAGAAGGCGTTTGAATGGACCTCTTTGTCCGCTCAACAGTATGCTGGGGCAAAGTTTGTGCTGGCCCAATACCATTTTAATGGATGGGGTACTGAGCCCGACAAGGTTGAGGCACTGCGTCTCATGAATAGTCTAAAGGATGATGAGAATCTGGGTGAAGCCGCTTCTCATTACAGCACCATCATAGAACGTGGTGACACCATGAGTACTTATGGGTTTCAGTTCCGTTGGATTCCCAGTATGCTCTTTGAGTGGCAGAAAGGCAATGTCGAGGATGAGATGCTTACTGATATTACTGAATGGCAGTTGGATTTGGGCGAATATTTTATCAGCCACTATGAGTGGGACTGGTCGGCAGTGTCATCACAGGTATATCATCAGTCCAACGATATCGACATCATCGTTTACAGGATGCCAGAACCCCAGACGCCTCCGCTTTGCCAGTATGCTGCAGCCGTGATAGACCGTAAGAAGCATACGGTTCAATACTTCACATTGGAGTTGAGTTATGATCTTTCTGGTATGAGCAGTACGAAGCCTTGGATGTTCTGCGGCGTTGGCAGCGAAATGACACATTTCAACTACGGCTGGTTCGAGGGACCTGTCACAGAACAGCATTTCATATTGAAAGTGAAACAGCACGTGGCAAAACAAGAGAAACGAGGAGAAGCTAAAAAGGAAAAGAAAGATGAAGATAAGAAAGATAAGAAGGGAAAAGTAAAACGCCCCCAAGAAGAAGTTATTCAAGCAATAAATGATAGTATATGTGCTGAAGGGTATAACCTTTACATTGCTGAAAAGCTCAACTGGATATCAACAGATTCTGTTTTTGCCCATTATAATCAAGATGAATTGGGTGGAAATCTTATCTGGCAACCCACTGATAGTACATGGAGTGCCATTTTTTATGATAAGGACATAAAAAGTTGTATCTTTGAATTGAATTACAATCGTATCAACGGAATGACCTCTCTCTCATACGATCAACGTCCAATAACAGAAACAGAACAGGCTCAAGTCAAAATGAAACGTATCATGCTTAAGAACGCCATTGAGAACTATGGAGACAAATTGAGCTACGACAAAGAATGTGGCAATCCGAACTTTGATTTCGTGCGTATCAATGATGACATAACCAGGCTTTACGTCCTTCAAGGTACTAATCAACGTAATATGATACCATTTGGCAATGACTATTCTATTGATTTTGATAACAACGGGAATACATTATGTTTCCGAAAATATCATAATTCACTGATAGCCATGAAGACCGTTGATGATGAAGGCAATAAAGTAGAATCCGTCATTCATAGCCATCTTCCAGATAATCCTTATATTACTCCTACAGATGTATGCAATTTTCTACTATACAGAGGTCCATTAAAGGCTCATTATATACTTAGTACTGCTTTAGACGGTTACATCATTCACATTGCCGAATATAACTCGGCTCATTTTCTAACTTCTGAGCAAATGGGGAAAAATCAAAGCAATGTACCTGTCCCAGCGTCATTCGAAAAGGAAAAGGGACAAGAAAATGGTGAATCTCAATAACCCACTTTCTTATCCAAAGATTTTGTAATATGGAATAAAAGGTTTATCTTTGTGGTGATGAAGAATGGCAGGGTTGGCAGGTATTGAAATGAACTGTTAAGTTTTATCAATACTTTGGGGGTTCACTTCAGTATGTGTTACCTTGTTACTCTATAAGGCCAAAAACAAATAAAAATATGAAATTGACAAAAAAAAAAATTAGAAAAGGTTTTAACACCTTCTTTAGAGAAGTTGGGTTATACCAGAATTAAGGATACTATATCAGGTTTCCAAGGCCTTTTTGTAAAGAAAGTGTCTTCAGATTTGTTTTTGACATTAGGTCTGACTATCCACCGATATTATGATGACGCCTTCACAGGCAATTTCTATTTGTCTAAAACCACTCGTATTGGAAGTGTATGGGGAGATATTCCTGAGAAAAGTTATGAAAGAATCGGGTATCTGCTAACAGATGAAGAACTGAAGAATTATGGGGAAGAAGGTGCTATTTGGAGAGATGTTTGGTGGGAAGGATTAGTTCCTGCTTCTGTTGATGATTTTGTTTTTCGTGTCCAACAATGCGAACCGAGAATTTGTAATGACAAAAAATTGAGAGAACAAATTGAAAAGAGTTTGGAAGTCAAGAAATTGTATGAGTATTCGATGAAAATAATAGAGATTGTCAACAAATTACCTATTCGGGATGATTACAAATTTATTCCACTAAAAGAAGTCGACGACATACCAATAAAATGGTTTAAAGCTGCAGAATTAGTTTTATGTTCTTCCAATGGAATAATCAATAAAAATGCAGTGAAGTATCATGCATCTGACGCTTTCATTCAATATTATTTAAATAATAAAATCTGAACTAATTAGATGACAGAGATAAATAATAAGATACTTGAAGGCAAACGGGGAGGAATCAAAAAACTGTCCCCGTGATCTTAGAAACGATATCTTTGTTTGTTAAAACACTAATGAAACGAGAAGAGAAAGGTGTGATTAAAGTAAAAGAAACACCTTTTTAGAAATGTGAGTAAATCCGTATCTGTCGAGCCTGTATTATATGATTATCTTAATGGATATGTAATAGTCGAAGATGAGTGGAACGTTAAATTTGAGATTGTAGAATTGAAGTACATAGAGTGGCTCAGAAACCAGGGCGTGAAAATGAAGATGTAACTGAAAGAATAATCATATTCAAAATTGAAAATGATGATCCTGCACTTTTGTTGTCTTCTATTTTGGCTGTAGGCGTAAGACCTTTCGGCTATAGCCGCACATCCTTTTGCCTATAGCCGAAAGGTTGTTAGGATGCCCCTTTCTCCCTCATAGGATGACACTTACTCCCTGTTAAGCTGGCACTTCACCTCTATGGAAAGCATCCCCAACAGCGTTGGATGCCATCCCTTCCACTATTGGAGTCCCCGAATTTCCACGAAATCCAAAAAACTACTCCCCTTCTCCCTTTTTCTTTTGAAACGCCGATGTACAGGGCGTTTCAAGACGGGAGTAGTTGCTTCAACTACTCCCGTGCCTTCCGCCCTTTATTTATCGGGCTTTGAGCTACATGACGGGAGAAGGGGAGTAGTTTTTTGAAATTCTTTCCCTTTGAATGATCCACTTTCATGTATGACATTTTGTAGTATGGAATAAATTGCGTACCTTTGCGTTATGATATCCTTAAATACAGACCTTTTGGACCGCGCCATCGTGTTTGCGGTTCGTGCTCATGCCGGGACAGAGCGCCGCGGCAAGGGATTTCCTTATATTGTACATCCCATGGAGGCTGTGGAGATTGTGGCTACGATGACGTCTGACCAGGAATTATTGGCAGCCGCAGCCCTTCATGACACAGTGGAAGACACAGATGTCACTGTGGAGCAGATTCGTACCGAGTTCGGCGATCGTGTAGCCTCGTTGGTAGCATCGGAGAGTGATACGTTCGAGCAAGGCGTGAGTGCAGAGGATAGTTGGCATACCCGCAAGCAGGCCGCCATCGACCGTCTGGCCAGTGCTTCGCATGATGCCAAGATAGTAGCTTTAGGCGATAAGCTCTCGAACATGCGGGCCATTGCCCGCGACTATGCAATGCAGGGCGATGCCTTCTGGAATCTCTTCCACGTCAAAGACCCCAAGGATCATGAGTGGCATTATCGCGGTCTGGCAGATTCCCTTCGCGAACTACAGGATACCTTCGCATACCAGGAATTTGAACATCTCATTAATCAGGTTTTCGGACGGATGAAACGATGACGGGATGTTTATTGTAGGACTATCTCCCTTCTTTTTCCTTTTTCTTCGTACTAAAAAGGTCGCGCCAACCGTTGAAGTCTTTCTTGATGATGAAGCCGAATCCTTGTGTGTTGAGTGACGATTTGGTGAAGTAGCGGTCGTTGGTCTGGTTGTAGAATTTGAAGGCGAAGTTGCCATTGGGGAAGAGAAGGTAGCGGATGTCGAAATCACCGATGAAGGAAGGATTTGCCGTAGTGGTGTTGTCACGATAGCCGAACTGTCCGTTGATAAGCAGTCGGTTATTGAACATCCGTCCGCTGATGAGTCCCTCATATTCCGCATTGTTCCATCCCTCGTCACCTGTGGAGATGTTGGCTCCGAAACTCCAGTCGTTGCTCTTGATGACAGATTTTAGCACATTGTTAATCTGTCCCGACAGGGTTCCTGACAGCAGGCTCTGCATGGCGAGGGATGTCTGGCTCTGGTCGTTGGCACTCTCTGCATTGTTGGCTCCTTGCGGATAGAATCGTCCGATGGCAAGGAGGTAGACTACCTGCTGGTTCATCTCGTCCCGTGAGTTGATGTATGAGCGTACCATCTGTTTCTCGTCGGCATTGACGTTCGGCATGTCGAGGTCGAACTCGACGATGGGCTGTGAGGGTTGTCCCGTGATGTTCATCAGGCAGTTGACGCGTACGGTATTGGAGAAGCTCCTGCCCACGTTGAGGTCGGAGAGGGAGACACCGTTGACGGTATGCTGTGCCTGCAGGTTAAGCGCAGCCTCGTAGGGGTCGCCTCCGAAGATGATGGTGCCGCCCTCTTGGAAGGTGAAGTCTTTCTTGATGACGTTCTGGATCGTCACATTATAGGTGCCGCTCGTCACCCGGTAGGTGCCGAACATATTGAAACCGCCCTTGTTAAACCAGTTGGCGCGTAGTACGCCATTTCCGTTCAGGGTGATGTAGTCGTTGGTATGACTGTCCATCAGGAGTCGCAGTGTTGCCTCTGAGGTGCAGTTGACGAGGAAATTGATGCGGATGTCCGTACGTTCCTCTACAGGCATCGTTGTCTTGGGCTTCTCGCCGGCAGGTATTTTGGAATTCTCCGTAATCCCCCAGTGGATGAACTCCTGGGTAGAGACGGCATCAGGGTCGGCGGCATTATAGACGAATACCGAGTTGGCCTGTGGTGTGATGTTCAGGTCGATGACCACCTCATTGCCGTGTCCGTGGATAGCCACGTCCCCCGTTCCATATACCGTTCCGTAGAAAGTATCGTCATTGAAGTCAGGGAAGTCGTAGGCAAGGAGGTTTTGTGCGTTGATATAGAGATCATAGGAAAGGCGGGTGAGGTTGATATGATGAATACCCCCCGTGACGATGCCCTGACGGTCGTGGATGTCGTAGATGGGACAGTTGACGAACGTGACCTCATTCGGTGTCAGGCGGATGGTGTCGTTACGCAGTTCATAGGTGCATCCCGTAGGCTTGACATGTGTCCGTCCGTTGACGACCAGTTCTCCGGTGAGGTTAATCTTGTCCAACGGTCCGTAGAGACGTACTGCTCCGTCGCTATGCCCTTCCACCTTACTGAGGAAACTCTTTGTAAACGAGTGCATGAAGTCAATGTGGGTACCTGCTGCCTGGATGCCGAGGTCGATATAGTTCTTGGCAGGCGACACATAGCCGTCGATATAGGTCATGGCATCCTTGCCGTCGTCGGCAATGGCTTGGATGTCTATCTGTTCCTCCTCCGTGTTCCATCTGACATGTGCGTCAAGCACACCCATCCGTCCGTGCTCGAACTTAAACTGGTTGACGACGAGGTCGGCATTGGCCTGCAGTTCTTTTCCGAAGACTCCTTTAAGATGTGCCTTTCCGGTGGCAAGACCGCTGAAACTCACTGCGTCGAAGTTGACGAGTTCGAGGATGTAGGCGACATCGATGTCCTGTAGCTGAACGTCCAGTGAATCGTGGTTGTTATCGGATGCCGTACCGTTGATTTTCAAATACTGGTCTTCGTGATGGATGTTGAGGTCGTTGATTTCCAGTCGCTTGTCGGAGTAACTGATGGCACACGGCTCCGCATTCCATATAGTGTTGTGGATATTGATATGCGAGGGGGAGATACCTATGAACGCCACCTGCTGACCGTCGGGGGTACTGAAGAGGTTGAGGGTACTGTTCAGTACACCGCTCATCCGTTCCTTGGCATGGTTGTCCCATGAGAACGAGGAGGTAAGGTGGTTGTTGTGTGCCGTTCCTTTTAATCCGAGGTCGAAGTGATTGCCGTTGTCCATCAGTTTGGTGATGTTAACGTCACAGGCTAGGGTGTCTCCAGGGGTTGTGATGACCACGTGTCCGTTGCGGTAACCGCTCTCCTCGTAGTAAAAGGAGGGCAGGAGGCACTCCAGGTTGATGTCCCGCAGGTTGTCGTTGACGAATCCCTCCAGGGTGACGGGCTCGGAGATGGTGAGTGGAATCTCTGCGAGTTGTTGTAGCCAGTCACTCTTACGGATGACAGCATGGAATGTGAAGTTGTTGTGGGTATTAGGATTGACTTTCGGCAGTCCAGGCAGTGAGGGTAACTGACTGGCGATGAAGTTGGTGAAGCTCTGCGTCAGTGTCTGGTAGTCGAAGTCGCCCCGTATGTCTGCTTGTGCGAAGTCGCTGTTGAGCAGCATATAGTGTGTCTGTTCGTCAAACCCTGTCTGTATCTGCAGGTCATCCAGTTCATAATGCCTGTCGGTAGCCTGCATGGCAAAGTTGCTGATGTGGAAGAATCCCAGTGCGTCATTGAGTGTCGTACCTTTCAGGGTCGTCTCTATATCGGCGGCGAAACGTGCATCCTTCCATTGGTTGGAGAGGTGTGTCGCCTGTGGGGAGAAGTCCCTGACCGTCACGTTCATCTGGATGTCCTTGTGGACTCCGGCATGATAGAAACCCTCTATCAGCAAGTTGAGGTTGGGGTCGTCGACAGAGAGTTTTCCCTCCATGTTGTCCTGTGCATAGGTACCGTTCAGCTTGATGTTCTGATAGCGGTAGCTGTTATACTCAAAGACATCCACCACGCCATCGGCATGTATTTTTGTCTGGTTCTTGGCAAGACTGCCGTTCAGTCGGATATTGGTGGCGAGGGAACCGAACCGCTCGTCGTTGAGCAGTTGTCTCAGGTTGATGCCCGTTGTCTCTATCTCACTCATGAAGTCTTGTTGGGGATTCAGGGCGAACTGCACGGTGGCGTTACCGGCACCCGAGCGGATCTGTTGGCTGATATTTACCTGCTGTAGGGCAGTACCGCTGACATCACCTGTCAGGTGGATATCCCCCATACGTTCTATGACGGCAGGAACCTCCACCTGTTTTCCCCTCAGGTTCTCAGAGATGAAGTTCAGGGTCTTTGCCGAGAGGGAGAAGTCCTTGAGGTTGACGAACCACTGCGGCTGGAGGTCGAGATTTTTGATGAAACCGTTGCAGTGGATATCAATGTCTCCTGTCGAGGAACTGATGTTAATGGCAGGAATCTCAATATCATAGCCTTTCCCCTTGAAATGGGAGGCAACCGTCAGGGTGCTGTTGAAGGTCTTGAGGGAGGGGAGAAGGCATGACAGGTCAGAGAGGCGGATATGCGATTGGGGCAGTTCTCCTTGGTAGGTAAGTGTCTCCATCAGCAGGCGGTCGCCGTCAAGTTGATAGTTAACCGTCACATCCTTCAGACTGACATCCGTACCAGGCATCTGGATATGCAGGTCATACAGATGACTATGGGATCGTCCGCCCTCGTAATGTACCGACAACTTGTCCATCTTCAGTCCCGACTGTTCCGAGAAGGCCAGTTTCTTCACGTTGACATTCATCGTGTCGGGGGTGAGTGCCTTGAGGATGACATACGCACTGATGTCCTTCACGAAGAGGTGCGAGGGATTCAGTTGTCCTGGAGTCTCTGCCTCATAGAGACGGTCATAGCGCACACTGGAGTGGCGCATGATCAGGGAGTTGATATGCAAGTCGAGGGGAGACTGGCTGGTTGTGTCCTTCGATGCCAAGGAGTCGAGGGCAAACTGGAAGTTCGGGGCTGTGTCAGGGGCTGTCTGGTAGAAACGGGCATGGGCTCCGAAGACCTGTGCCGATGAGATGGATATCTTTCCGTTAAGTAAGTCCCACAGACTGATACGCACTCCCAGACGGTTTACCTTCAGCATCTCCTTTCCCTGTTGGTCCATGATGGACACCCTGTCGATGATGAGTCGGTTGAGGAATCCAGGGTTGATACTGCCTACCTTGACTTCTGTTCCCAGTTTCTCCGCCAACAGTCCCGCCGTTTTGTCACCTATATACCGTTGGAAGGCAGGGATATGGAAAGAGGTAATCATCAGGATATAAAGTCCGATGATTCCCCAGACAGTGATGCTGAATATACGTTTGAGAACCTTCACGTTTTGTTTCTTCTAGAGCGTGCAATCTGTCAGACCGAGATTGCAATTTTTTTCGATGCTCTCTGATTTTGGCACAAAATTACGATAAAAAGTTGTGACATCGTAATAATTCAGGGGAAAATTGCGCATTTTATACCTAATTTTTATTAATTTTGCACCGTTTCCATTCGATATTTCCTAAACATTGATATATAATGGCAAATGTAATTAAATTGCGGAAAGGCTTGGACATCAACCTGCAAGGCAAGGCTGAGGAGAAGCGCATGCAATTGAAATCCAACGGGCAGTATGCTTTGGTGCCTGATGATTTCGAGGGTGTGACTCCGAAAGTCGTTGTCAAGGAGGGGGATCAAGTCAAAGCCGGGGATGCCTTGTTTGTCAACAAGCAGTATCCGGAAGTGAAGTTTGCCTCGCCCGTCAGCGGAACCGTCCGTGAGGTGGTGCGTGGTGAACGTAGGAAAGTGATGTGCGTCAAGGTGGAAGCCGATGCACAGCAGACGTATGTGGACTTTGGTAAGAAGGATGTGGCAAAGATGGATGGCAAGGCTGTCATCGATGCACTCTTGGAGGCTGGTATCTTCGGATATATCAACCAGTTACCTTATGCTGTTTCCACCAATCCTTCTCAGATGCCGAAGGCTGTCTTTGTCTCTGCATTGCGTGACAAGCCGTTGGCTGGCAGTTTCGAGTTTGAGGTGAAAGGACAGGAAGGTGACTTCCAGACTGGTCTTACCGCCCTCTCCAAGATTGCCAAGACCTATCTGGGCTGTGGCGTTCACTCCAGTTTCGAGAACTACAAGGATGTGGAGGTAACAGTATTTGACGGTCCTTGTCCTGCTGGTAACGTCGGTGTCCAGGTCAATCACCTCGACCCCGTCAACAAGGGAGAGGTGGTATGGACGGTAGAACCTACCGTTGTGCTGTTCATCGGACGACTGTTCAACTCGGGCAAGGTCAATCTGACCCGTACCATTGCCCTCTGCGGCAGTGAGGTGAAGAGTCCTGCCTATGTGGACATGCTGGTGGGTGAGGAGTTGGCTACCTTGTTGAGCAACAGTTATGATGCCGACCACCATGTACGTATCATCAACGGTAATGTCCTGACGGGTAAGGTGACGACCAAGGAAGGTTTCCTGGGTGCCCATACCTCTGAGATCACGGTGATTCCCGAGGGTGACGATGCTGATGAGTTTGCCGGCTGGATCATGCCGCGCTTCAAGCAGTTCTCTGTCAATCGCAGCTATTTCTCCTGGCTTTGTGGTAAAAAGAAGTATGCGCTGGATGCCCGTGTGAAGGGTGGTGAGCGCCACATGATCATGAGTGGCGAGTATGACAAGGTACTGCCGATGGATATCTATGGTGAATATCTCATCAAGGCGATTATTACGGGTGACATAGACCGTCAGGAGGCCCTGGGTATCTATGAGGTCAGTCCGGAGGACTTCGCCCTCGCAGAGTTCGTCGACTCCTCCAAACTGGAGTTACAGCGCATCGTCCGTGAAGGCTTGAATATATTACGTAAAGAAAACGCATAAGACTATGAGCGCATTAAGAAATTATCTCAATAAAATCAAGCCCAACTTCGAGCCCGAAGGTAAGCTGCACGCATTCCATAGCCTCTTCGACGGATTTGAGACGTTCCTCTATGTACCGAATACGACGGCAAAGACGGGCGTGAACATCCATGATGCTATTGACTCGAAGCGTATTATGAGTATGGTGGTGGTCGCGCTGATGCCTGCCATGCTGTTTGGTATGTATAACATAGGCTATCAGAACTATCTCGCTGCAGGAACACTGGCAAATGCCTCTTTCTTTGAGGTGTTCTTCTTCGGTTTCCTTGCCGTACTGCCAAAGATTCTCGTTTCCTATATCGTCGGTCTGGGTATTGAGTTTGCCTGGGCACAGTGGAAGGGTGAAGAGATTCAGGAGGGTTACCTCGTATCAGGTATCCTTATTCCTTTGATTGTACCTATTGGCTGTCCGCTGTGGATGCTGGCTCTTGCCTGTGCCTTCAGCGTCATTATCTGTAAGGAGATTTTTGGTGGTACGGGTATGAACTTGTTCAATCCTGCCATCGCAGCCCGTATGTTCCTGTTCTTCGCCTATCCGTCGAAGATGACAGGCGACACTGTCTGGGTGGCTCAGGACAGTATTTTCGGACTGGGTAACACACTGCCTGACACGTTTACGGCAGCAACTCCGCTCGGACAGATGGCACAGGGTATCAACCCCAATGCATCTATCTGTGATATGATTTGTGGATTCATCCCCGGCTCTATCGGTGAGACATCTGTCATTGCCATCTCCATCGGTGCCGTCATCCTCTTATGGACGGGCATCGCCTCCTGGCGTACAATGCTGAGCGTGTTCATCGGCGGTGCTGCCTTGGCACTGTTGTTCGAACAGACGGGTCAGTCGATGACATGGTGGCACCATTTCGTGATGGGCGGCTTCGCCTTCGGTGCTGTATTCATGGCTACCGACCCTGTCACCTCTTGTCGCACCACCACAGGACAGTATATCTACGGTTTCCTGATCGGTGCGATGGCTATCATCATCCGTGTGATGAATGCCGGTTATCCGGAGGGTATGATGCTTGCCATCTTCTTTGGTAATATGATTGCTCCGATGATCGACCATTTCGTCGTGGAGCGTAATATCTCAAAACGAATGAAGAGAGGAGGTACAAAATGAAACTGAATACCAATTCTAATACGTACATTATTATATATAGTACGATACTCGTGGTCATCGTGGCCTTCCTGTTGGCCTTTGTCTTCCAAGCACTCAAACCGATGCAGGATGCTAACGTGGCACTCGATGTGAAGAAGCAGATTCTCTATTCACTCAATATCCGCGGTTTGGATGGTGCCGAGGCTGAGGCCAAGTACAAGGAGGTGGTGAAGAGCGAGGAGAAGGCTGGCGACCGACTCTACTATGTCTGTGACATCAAGGGTGAGAAGAAGTATGTGTTCCCCTTGAAGGGTATGGGACTCTGGGGCGGTATCAGTGCTTTCGTCTCGGTGAATGACGACCTGAACACCATCTATGGTGCTTACTTCAACCATGAGAGTGAGACAGCCGGTCTCGGTGCCGAGATCAAGGACTCGCAGGAGTGGCAGGAGAAGTTCCAGGGCAAGAAGATTTTCTCTGAGGACGGCAAAGTGGCT
>CACZCT010000031.1 GCA_902779745.1 uncultured Prevotellaceae bacterium | reverse complement strand
CTGCGTAAGCAGATTGATGAACTTGACAACCAGTTGATGGAGTTGTTGGCCAAGCGTATGCGTGTATGCCGTGAGATTGGTCACTATAAGAAAGAACACAATATGACTGTGTTGCAGACCTCCCGTTATAATGAGATATTGGACAAGCGTGGTGCACAGGGCTCTCTCTTAGGTATGGGACCAGAGTTCGTTGCCCATGTGTTTGAGAATATCCATGAGGAGAGTGTTCGTCAGCAAATAGAGATTATTAATAAATAAGGTATGAAGATACTTGTTTTAGGTGCAGGAAAGATGGGAAGTTTCTTCATCGACCTGCTGAGTTTCGACCATGAAGTGGCAGTCTATGAGAAAGACCCTAAGCGCATGCGGTTTACTTATAACTGTCAGCGGTTTACAGATATGGAGGAGATCAGGGAGTTTGCGCCTGAACTCGTCATCAATGCTGTCACGTTGAAATACACCATCCCTGTGTTTGAAGAGGTGATTCCATATCTTCCCAAGGAGTGTATCATCAGTGATATTGCCAGTGTGAAGACCGATTTGAAAGAATTCTATGAGGGGGCAGGGATGCGTTATGTATCCACCCACCCGATGTTCGGACCAACCTTCGCCAACCTGCAACAACTGAGCGAAGAGAATGCCATCATCATCAGTGAGGGTGACTATATGGGACGTATCTTCTTCAAGGATCTCTACCAGAAGTTAGGACTCAATATCTACGAATATACATTCGAGGAACACGATAAGACCGTGGCTTACTCTCTGAGTATCCCATTTGTCTCTACCTTCGTCTTTGCTGCCGTCATGAAGCATCAGGATGCACCTGGTACTACCTTTAAGCGTCACATGCGGATTGCGAAGGGTGTATTGAACGAGGACGACTACCTTTTACAGGAAATCCTCTTCAACCCCTATACTCACGATCAGGTCAGCCAAATTCGTACGGAGTTGAAGGAACTCTTAGAGATTATTGATGAGAAGGATGCCAAAGGCATGAAGGCCTACCTCACGAAGATTCGTAATAATGTGAAGCGGGATATTGAAATAAGGAGTTAGGAAGTTTTTTTATTTTTTTTCTCAAATTATTTTGTAGATTAAATAAAAAGTCCTACCTTTGCAGCATCCCCAGTTGGGGAGAACAATGAATAGTTGATAAATTTGTTGATCGTTCCTTTGCCGTGAGGCAGGGGAACGGTTTTTTTTATTTTGTTTTGTCATTTGCTGATTTCTTTGTACCTTTGCCCTCAAAAGTATAAATAAAATGACAAGAAACGAATTTGAGGCATTGATGGAGAAGTATGCCGACAAGATTGAAGATATCCGGCAGTCGGCACATGAACTGCATCGCAGTGTCAATCAGACGTATGGTGATGAATTGCCGTATGGCTATCATTTGGATATGGTAGTGAACGGTATCAGGGATTTCGGACATTTGGTGTGTGCCTGTGAGAATGATGTTCTGCCATTGTTTTTCGGGGGTTATTATCATGACAGCATTGAGGATGCCCGTCTGACCTATAACGACGTGCTGAAGGTGGCACGAGGGATGATGACAGAGGAACAGGCATTGATGGCAACGGAGATTGCCTATGCATTGACCAACGATAAGGGACGTTCTCGAGGAGAGAGGGCAGGGGAGAAGTACTACAAGGGAATCCGTGAGACTCCCTATGCTCCGTTTGTGAAACTCTGTGACCGTCTGGCGAATATTTCCTATAGTTGTTCTGGAGTCAATCCGGATAGTCTCCGCATGAAGGAGGTCTACAAGGGAGAAGTACCCCATTTCCTTTCCTCCATCAATCCGCATAGCAAAGATCAGCGTTTCCTGGTGCCTCAGGAAGTAGTATATAAACTGGCCGAGTGCCTGCTTGACGACTTGGAGCGTGAGGAACAGAACCAGACGGCGTGGTGGCATGAATATTAGTTGATAGTTTATAGTTGAGAGATAAGATATGGCATTTGGAGCTTGGATAGGTGGCTTTCTGGGATGGATGACGGCAGGACCGTTAGGTGCACTGGCTGGTATCGTATTGGGTAAGTTCTTCGACTCGATGATGGATTCCGTCAACACACCAGAGACGCAAGGTCCGTTTGAGAATCCTTTCGGACAGGAGGCGGCTAACAGTCAACGATATTCCCAGCATACCGATTATGGACAGCGTAACAGTTTTCTGTTTTCTTTGTTGGTGCTTGCCTCCTACATCATCAAGGCCGACGGTAAGGTGATGCATTCTGAGATGGAGTTTGTGCGTCAGATGTTACGTCAGAACTTTGGAGAACAGGCATCTATACAAGGTAATGACATTCTGAAGAAACTCTTCGATGAACAGAAAAGGGTGGGTTTTTCTTCGTTTAAACATACTGTCTCCGACTGTTGTGCGCAAATTGCCCGTCATATGGATTACTCCCAACGTCTGCAATTGTTGAACTTCCTCGTGATGATTGCAAAGGCTGACGGCAGGTTGCCGCAGGTTGAGATAACGTCATTGAAGGAATGTGCCCAGTGGATGCGGATGTCTGCGGATGAGGTCGACTCAATGTTGGGACTGGGGAAAAACGATTTGGAATCAGCCTATCGGGTATTGGGTGTGTCGCCCGATGCCTCTGACGAGGAGGTGAAGAAGGCATACCGTAAACTCGCCCTAGAGCATCATCCCGACAAAGTCGCTGCTTTGGGTGAGGATGTCCGCAAGGCTGCCGAGAAGAAATTTCAGGAGATTAATGCGGCGAAAGACCGGATATGGAAAGCAAGGGGATTATAAAGTGAAGAGTGAAAAGGAAGGCGATTGTTGTTCCAGAAGGGTGTAAGGAGGTGTTGCTGCATGCCTGTTGTGCGCCTTGTTCATCTGCCATTGTCGAGTGGATGATACAGCACGATATTCGTCCTACGATATTCTATTATAATCCCAATATATACCCTCGTGAGGAGTATGATATCCGTAAGAATGAAAGCAAACGGCATGCGGAGAGTCTCGGCATCCAATGGATAGACGGAGACTATGACCATGAGCAGTGGCGACAGGATGTCTGTGGTCTTGAGGGTGAACCGGAACGGGGACGACGCTGTGAACAGTGTTTTTTGCTCCGGTTAATGGAGGCAGCCCGACAGGCGAAGAAACTCGGAATACGATATTTTACCACCACACTCGCCTCCTCCCGATGGAAGAGTATCGAACAGATAGAATGTGCCGGACATATGGCTGAGCAGGCTGTGGAGGGTACGACCTTCTGGGCACAGAACTGGCGCAAGGGCGGACTCTATGAGCGACGTAACCAACTACTGAAGGAGTATGCCTTCTACAACCAGCAGTATTGTGGTTGTGAGTTCTCCCAACGGAAGGTATTAACAGATAACAATAACCAATAAACCGATAAAACAATGAAAAAAGTATCTTTAATGATTTTAGGTGTTGCCTTGTTCACACTTCAGGCAAATGCACAGATGAAACCAGACAAACGATATACGCCGGCTTATACGTATGACACTTATGAGGATATGGACATGGTGAAATGCGGCAAGGGTTGGGCTACCCGTCCCATCAAGGTGAAGGGTGGTGGGAAGGCTCCAGACATCGTTACCTTGACAAAGGCTTTCAATGACATATGGAAGATTTATGTAGTCAATGGCATCCTGAAACAGGCCAAGAATCCGAAGTTCACCAGTCAGAAGTACCCTGAGTACGACTCAGAGGATATCGTAGACCGTCCCAATGGCTATATGTGTGTTGAATCAGGAGGTACGGACAGTGACTATATGGAGTCGTGCGTATGGCGTTGTGACAACGGTCACCGTCTCTTTGCCATTCTCATGGGTGGTCCTACTGATCCGGAGATAGAGATTGTCTGTTTCTATGATTACGACCCTGCCACCGAGACGATGACTCCCGTGGTAAGTCCTGTTGACACGTTCAAGCCTAAGGCAGAGTATTACAGCTATGACCTGCCTCGTAAGGGCAAGGACTTCATCATCAATGAGTATTTCTTAGATACGGAAGAGACGGTGAGCCATGTCTATACCTTTGACGGCCAAAAGCATGTGTATGCCTATGACCGTGTTACCAAGGATAATAAATAATCCGTCTATTTCTTCCTGACACGCAGGGTCTCCACGATACGACTCATCTGGTTGGGAATACGTATCTGTTGCGGACACTTGGATAAACACTCCTCGCAGTCTTGACAGGCACGTGCCCATGTATTGGCATCAGGTAGCGCCTTTCGATAGCCTTCGATAAACTGCTGCTGCTGTTCTGTATAGTTAGCGGCAGAAGGAGCTGGCAGGGGAAGGATATGGTCTGTCACCGCTTCATTGTAATAGGCGAAATTCTTGGGAATATCGACACCATAGGGACATGGCATGCAATAACTGCAGGTCGTACAGGGAATTGTGGGGAAGCCTGACATCTGGTCGGCGATGTCTGCCAACAGGGCATTCTCAGCTTCTGTGCATATCTCAAGCGGTGAGAAGGTCTTGATATTCTCTTCCAGATGATCCGTACGGTTCATACCACTGAGCGTGGTAAGGATATTCGGATAAGAGCCTACCCAGCGGAAGGCCCACCGTGCTGTACTGTCGTCTGGACGACGTTCCTTCAGTTGGTCGATGAGTTCTTGTGCCATGCGTCCGAAGGCCCCACCCCGTAATGGCTCCATCACGACACACTGGATATCCAGTTTCTCACATTTGTTATAGAGGTATTCCGCATCAGCATCTTTCTTCCATCCACCTGTGTTGAGGGAGGCATGTCGCCAGTCGAGGAAGTTCATCTGTATCTGTACGAAGTCCCAGTGATAGTCGTCGTTATGGTCGAGCAGCCAGTCGAAGGCTCTGACATCTCCATGATAGGAGAAACCCAGATGACGGATACGTCCTGCCTCCCGCTCTTTCATCAGGAAGTCAAGCAATCCGTTGTTGAGGAAACGGTCTTTCAGCGTTTCTACGCCTCCGCCTCCGATGCTGTGCAGGAGATAGTAGTCTATATGGTCTGTCTTTAGGCGTTGGAAGGACTGGTAGTACATCTTGACAGCCTCGTTGAAGTCCCATAAGCGTCTGTTCTGATTCGACATCTTCGTAGCGATGTAGTATTTCTCACGGGGATGACGGGAAAGGGCATTGCCTGTAAGTACTTCCGACTGTCCTCCCATGTACATCGGAGCTGTATCGAAATAGTTCACACCATGTTCGATGGCATAGTCAACAAGTTCATTGACTTCCTCTTGGTCGTTGGGCAGTCGCATCATACCGAAACCGAGCAAGGATATCTGTTCCCCGGAGCCATGTTGTACACGATAGGTCATCCGGTTGTCCGCCGATACCGTTTTCTTGTCGTCTTGTGCCAAAACCCGTAATGGCTCCATCGCCATCAATGCGGCTGCCGATCCCATGCCGACACCGAGTCTGCGAAGGAATTCACGACGGTTCATGTTAGGTCTTTTCTTTTGCATTTTAGTAGTATTTGTGTTAGATGTTTAGTTTTCATGGGCAAAGATAATAAAAAAGAAGGAAGAAAGAATGAAATTTCAAATAAAATTTGTACCTTTGCACCCTAAAATTAATAATGTGTTATGTTTGAGAACTTAAGTGACAGACTTGAACGGTCGTTTAAGATACTGAAAGGTGAAGGTAAAATCACCGAGATTAACGTTGCCGAGACCTTGAAGGATGTGCGTCGCGCCCTGTTGGATGCCGACGTCAACTATAAGGTTGCCAAGACGTTTACCGATACTGTCAAGCAGAAGGCAATGGGTATGAATGTGCTCACTGCCGTGAAGCCTGGTCAGTTGATGGTGAAGATCGTCCACGATGAACTTGCAGAGTTGATGGGCGGGAAGACCTCTGAGTTGAAACTGGAGAACCGTCCTGCTATCATCCTGATGTCTGGTTTGCAAGGCTCTGGTAAGACCACGTTTAGCGGTAAACTTGCCAACATGCTGAAAACCAAGCAGCATAAGAATCCGTTGCTCGTTGCCTGTGACGTTTACCGTCCTGCTGCCATCCAACAGTTGCATGTAGTAGGAGAGGGTATCGGTGTTCCTGTCTATTCAGAGCCTGATAATAAGAATGTGGTGGAAATAGCCAACAACGCCATCCGTGAGGCAAAGGCGAAGAGTTATAATGTTGTCATCATTGATACTGCTGGTCGTCTGGCCGTCGATGAGGAGATGATGAATGAGATCGCCACACTGAAGGAGGCGGTTAATCCTGATGAGACTTTGTTTGTTGTCGACTCGATGACAGGCCAGGATGCCGTGAATACCGCCAAGGAGTTCAACGACCGTCTTGACTTCGATGGTGTCGTGTTAACCAAACTGGATGGTGATACCCGTGGCGGTGCTGCCCTCTCTATCCGTACTGTCGTCACGAAACCCATCAAGTTTGTGGGAACGGGTGAGAAGATGGAGGCTATCGACGTGTTCCATCCAGACCGTATGGCAGACCGTATCCTCGGCATGGGTGATATCGTTTCGCTGGTAGAGCGTGCCCAGGAACAGTTTGATGAGAAGCAGGCTCGTGAACTGGAGAAGAAGATCCGTAAGAATAAGTTTGACTTCAACGATTTCATGAGTCAGATCCAACAGATTAAGAAGATGGGTAATATCAAGGACCTTGCCGGTATGATTCCTGGAGTGGGGAAGGCTATTAAGGATATTGATATTGACGATGATGCTTTCAAGGGAATTGAGGCCATCATCAATTCGATGACTCCAAAGGAGCGTGCTAATCCTGATATCATTAATCAGAGTCGCAGGATGCGTATCGCCAAAGGCTCCGGAACGAAAATTGATGAGGTGAACCGTCTGATGAAACAGTTCGATCAGATGCGTAAGATGATGAAGATGGTGGCTGGTGCAGGCAACTCAAAAATGGCTCAGATGGCAGCAGCCATGAAAATGCGTGGCGGGATGCCGAAGTTATAATATGGATTGTTATAACGATATAGCGTGATAACGTAATAACGAGAAAAGAAAAAATGCAGTTAATAGATGGAAAAGCAACGGCAACAGCCATTAAGGCGGAGATTGCCGAAGAAGTGAAGGGAATCATGGCACGAGGCGGTAAGCAGCCGCACCTCGCTGCAGTTCTCGTAGGCCATGACGGTGGCAGTGAGACCTATGTGAAGAATAAGGTGCTTGCCTGTGAGGCTTGTGGCTTTAAGTCGACACTCATCCGCTATGAGGACGACATCACGGAAGAGGAACTCTTGCAGTGTGTAGACCGCTTGAACAAGAATGGTGATGTCGACGGCTTTATCGTGCAACTGCCCCTTCCCAAACATATTGATGAGCAGAAGATCATAGAGGCTATTGACTATCGTAAGGATGTCGACGGTTTCCATCCCATCAATGTGGGACGTATGGCTATCGGTCTGCCTTGTTTTATTTCCGCTACTCCACTAGGTATCATTACTCTGTTGAAGCGTTATAATATTGAGACTTCTGGTAAGAAATGTGTCATCCTTGGACGCTCCAATATCGTGGGTAAGCCTATGGCACAGTTGATGATGCAGAAACAGTATGGTGATGCTACCGTGACGGTATGCCATTCGCGTTCAAAGACGTTGAAAGAGGAATGCCGTGAGGCGGATATCATCATTGCCGCCATTGGTCAGCCAGACTTCGTTACTGCCGATATGGTAAAGGAGGGAGCCGTTATCATCGACGTGGGTACTACTCGTGTCCCCGATGCTTCTCGTAAGAGCGGTTTCCGCCTGAATGGTGACGTGAAGTTCGACGAGGTGGCTCCGAAGTGTTCTTTCATTACACCCGTTCCCGGTGGAGTAGGTCCTATGACCATCTGCTCACTGATGAAGAATACCCTCGCTGCCGGCAAGAAGGAATATTATAAATGACCGCACAAGAGTATTATGAGCAGGGCAATGCTTACCGGAAGGCAGGTAACTGGCAGGAGGCTATCAACTGCTATATCAAGGCAGTGGAACTCGACCCCAACAGTCCTGCAGTAGAGGCAAAGCAGATGCTTGATGATATTTTGAGTTTTTATCATAAGGATTACTATAATCCATAAACAAATACTAAAGAAATGGCTAAACTGAAAGGTGCTATTGTGGTGAATACTGACCGTTGCAAGGGATGTGTACTCTGTGTAAGTGCTTGTCCGCAACAGGTCATCGCATTGGCAAATCGTGTCAACATGCACGGCTATCCCTATGTGGAACCCGTGCAGATAGACAAGTGTACGGGCTGTACGTCGTGTGCGGTGGTATGTCCAGATGGCTGTATCACGGTCTATCGTAAAAAAGTAGAGGAGTAAAAAGATGGCAGAGCAGGAAGTAACATTGATGAAAGGCAACGAGGCGATAGCCCACGCTGCCATCCGTTGTGGTGCCGACGGTTATTTTGGATATCCGATAACACCGCAGAGTGAGGTGATAGAAACGCTTGCCGAATTGAAGCCTTGGGAGACGACAGGAATGGTCGTGTTGCAGGCAGAGAGTGAGGTGGCTTCTATCAATATGATATATGGAGGTGCCGCCGCTGGCAAGCGCGTGCTGACCTCTTCTTCTTCACCTGGCATTGCCTTGATGCAGGAGGGTATCACCTATATGGCTGGTGCCGAACTGCCAGGCGTGTTTGTCAATGTACAGCGTGGAGGTCCCGGACTGGGAACTATTCAGCCATCGCAGGGCGATTATTTTCAGGCGACGCGCGGTGGAGGTAACGGTGACTATAACACGATTGTGCTTGCTCCGAACTCCGTACAGGAGATGGCAGACTTCGTCGACCTCGCTTTTGAGTTGGCGTTCAAGTACCGCAACCCTGCCATGATTCTTGCTGATGGTGTTATTGGACAGATGATGGAGAAGATTGTGCTCCCCCCTTATAAGCCCCGTCGCACCGAGGAGGAGATTCGTCAGCAGTGCCCATGGGCTACCATCGGGCGTACCAAGGATCGCAAGCCGAACATCATTACCTCGCTGGAACTGAAGCCGGAGGCGATGGAGGCGCGCAACCTCCATTTACAGAAAAAATACGCTGAGATACGAGAGAAGGAGGTACGCTATGAGACTTTGTATACGGAGGATGCCGAACTGTTGATAGTTGCCTTCGGATCTGCTGCCCGTCTGACGCAGAAAGCCATTGAAATGGCACGTGAGGAAGGTATCAAGGTCGGTATGCTGCGTCCTATCACACTATGGCCTTTCCCCTCGAAGGCAATTGCCGAGGAGGCAAAGGGCAAGAAAGGTGTACTTGTCGTGGAAATCAATGCCGGACAGATGGTACAGGATGTGCGTCTTGCTATCAACGGAGCTGTTCCAGTAGACCAGTTCGGTCGTTTGGGTGGTATTGTTCCCGAGCCCGAGGAGATTGTTGAAGAATTAAAGAAGATGATGTAAGCGATGGAGAATAATATCATTTCACCAGAGAATCTGGTATATCAGAAACCGACATTGATGAATGACAACCAGATGCACTATTGTCCTGGTTGTTCTCATGGTGTGGTACATAAACTCGTGGCTGAGGTCATCGAGGAGATGGGCATGGAGGAGAAGACCGTTGGGGTTTCACCTGTCGGCTGTGCAGTCTTTGCCTATAATTATCTGGATATTGACTGGCAGGAAGCTGCCCATGGACGTGCACCAGCTGTCGCTACAGCTATCAAGCGTTTGTGGCCTGACCGCCTTGTGTTTACTTATCAAGGTGACGGTGACCTTGCCTGTATCGGTACTTGTGAGACCATTCATGCCCTGAACCGTGGTGAGAATATCACCATCATCTTTATCAACAATGCCATCTACGGTATGACAGGTGGACAGATGGCACCTACGACACTGATGGGTATGAAGACCTCTACGTGTCCTTATGGTCGTCAGGCTGATCTGCATGGATATCCCTTGCATATCACAGAGATAGCCGCTACATTGGAGGGTACATGCTATGTCACCCGTCAGAGCGTAGAGACTGTCGCTGCCATTCGTGGTGCGAAGAAAGCAATCCGCAAGGCTTTCGAGGCTTCGATGGCGGGCAAGGGCAGTAGTCTCGTGGAGATTGTCAGTACTTGTAACAGTGGCTGGAAGATGTCACCAAAGGCTGCCAACGAGTGGATGGAGGAACATATGTTCAAGTATTATCCAAAAGGAGATTTAAAGGATACAATATGAAAAAAGAGATAATTATCAGCGGTTTTGGAGGTCAGGGTGTTCTCTCCATGGGTAAGATTCTTGCTTATTCTGGCCTGATGGACGACAAGGAGGTGACATGGATGCCTGCCTACGGACCTGAGCAGCGTGGCGGTACGGCGAATGTGACAGTGATAGTCAGTGACGGGAAAATATCGTCGCCTATTCTTAGCAAGTTTGATATTGCCATTGTGCTTAACCAGCCTTCATTAGAGAAATTTGAACCGAAACTGAAGCCTGGTGGTATTCTTATCTATGACGGTTACGGCATCTTGAATCCGCCGACTCGTAAGGACATTACAGTCTATCGTATTGATGCCATGGACAAGGCGTCGGAGATGAAGAATGCAAAGGTGTTCAATATGATTGTGCTGGGCGGATTGCTTAAGGTTGCACCTGTCGTCAGTACGAATGGTGTGGAGAAAGCTCTTCGTAAGACACTTCCCGAGCGTCATCATGAGATGATACCGCTTAATATGCAGGCGATAGAAGAGGGTGGTAAGATCATAGAAAAGGTATAATATCACTTATTTAAATAGGGAACGAGCGTAGAGAGAATTTCTTTACGCTCGTTCCTTTTTTTACCAATTTGTTCCATTTGCGTATTTTTGTTGCCATTTTTTCGGATAATCCGATTATTATTAGTACCTTTGCAACCGAAAACCATTAAGATGAGAAAAATGAAAAAGATTTTTACCTTTGCAGTAATCCTGTGTGTATTTGTTGGTGTTCGTGCAGGCGGACTGATGACCAACACAAACTATCATATCGCCTTCGACCGTATGATGGCGCGTGGTGCTACGTTTGATATTGATGCTGCCTATAGTAATCCTGCAGGACTGGCGTGGGGACATGAGGGCTGGCAATTGTCATTGAACTTTCAGAAGCCTTGGCAGGATCGTGACATCGAAACAACGATACCCGGATTTATGGGCGGCTTCAATCAGAAATACCACGGCAAGGCTTCGGCACCCATTGTTCCGGCCTTGTTTGCTTCATGGAAGAAGGACCGCATTGCTGTGTCGGCAATGATCGGTATCGTGGGCAGCGGTGGTTTCGTAGAGTACAAAGAGGGTGTGCCGATGTTCAATGTACCTTTAACCGCTATGCTTGCCCAGTCGGGCATTATGCCGGGCAGTTATACCCTTGATTCACAGATGAAGGGTAAACAGTATATTTACGGCGGACAACTCAATTTCACATATAGGATTACAGATTTCCTCTCTGCCGCTGTGGGTTTCCGTGCTAATTATTATGACGGCTATTATCGTGGTCATGTGATTGCCGATATGGGAGGAACTAAACTTGTTAATCTTCAACTTGATTGTAATCAGCGTGGCTGGGGCTTTGCACCAATCATCAGCCTGAACTATCATCAAGGACCTGTCACCGTGGCTGGTCGCTATGAGTTCCGGACGAAAATCAATGTACCCAATGATACAAAGGAACTGACGGCAGAGATTGCAGGAATGTCTCCTGAGCAGACAGCCGCCGTGTTGGGAAGTAAGGTGGCTGCCTATGTCGACGGTGCTGAGACTCGCTACGACATGCCGGCACTGCTCGCCCTTGCCGTAGGCTATGAGTTCTCACCGAAACTGCGTGCGACACTGGAGTACCACTTTTTCGATGACAAGAATGCCAGGATGGGAGGTAATCGTCAGGAGACACTGAAACACGGAACGCACGAGTTTCTTGCAGGTGTGGAATGGGACATCAACGAGAAATTTACTGTCAGTTGCGGTGGACAGCGTACAGACTACGGACTGAGCGACGATTATCAGCAGAACACCTCGTTTGCCTGTGACAGCTACAGCATCGGTTTGGGCGGTGCATGGAACATTAACGATAAGGTACGCTTGAATGCCGGCTATTTCATTACGCTATATAGCGACTACACCAAGGAACAGTCCAATTATCTGGGACTAGGTATTCCTGGCAAGGATGTCTATTCGCGCACTAATAATGTAATAGGTATTGGTATTGATTATAAGTTCTAGAATGTGCATATTATTCGCAAAATCGCCTTAAATACTCAGGAAATCCCTCGAATTAATCAAAAAATACAATTGAGATAGTATTTTTTACACTTTTTTTTTGGAACTTATTGTTTTTTTTATTTACTTTGCACACGAATTTAAACAGAATAGGTAGATTGTTTTATATTTAAACTAAGTTAGTAAAAAATGAAAAAGCTTTTTTTAGTGATGGCTGTCGCTATGATGACAGCTTCTGTGTATGCACAGAAAACTGCAGTTACAGCTAGCAAGGCTGGTGACAACTGGTATCTTGGTATCAACGCTGGTGTAGCTACTCCTACATTTAAGATGGGTGATGCTGGTTTCTTCAAGGGCTTTGCTCCTACTGTAGGTGTTCGTCTTGGTAAGAACCTGACTACCGTATTCGGTCTGGCTTTGGATGCCAACGCTTATTTTGAGGCTTCTGATAAGTCCTTCATGAAGAAGAAGACTTTCATTGACGCCATGAACATTGACCTTATTGGTACTTTCAACCTGAGCAATGCTTTTGGTGGTTACAAGGGTGAGCCCCGCGCTTTTGAGGTGATCGGTTTGGTCGGTGCTGGATACAGCCGTACTTTCGGTGAGGCTCATCACGGTGGTATCAATACTAAGGCTGGTTTCGACTTCGCTTTCAACCTGGGCGCTGCTAAGGCTGTTCAGCTCTACATTGAGCCTGCTCTTATCCTGGGTCAGCCTATCGTTCAGTATGCTAATCCTTTCAAGAAGGTTGAGCTGCTCGAGGGTAAGAAGATGAATGGTGTATTCCAGGTAACCGCTGGTTTGGTTTATAAGTTTGGTAACAGCAACGGTACTCACAACTTCAAGATTGAGGAGCTCCGCGACCAGGCTGAGATCGACGCTCTGAATGCTAAGATTAACGAGCTGCGTTCTGATGTTGATGCTAAGAACGGTCAGATCAACGCTGCCAACCAGACTATCGCTGACCTGAAGAAGAAGCTCGCTGACTGCGAGGCTCGTCCTACTCAGATTATTGAGGAGAAGAAGGAGACCACTCTCCAGCCTATCGTTATCTTCCGTCAGGGTAAGAGCACTATCGACGCTGCTCAGTATGCAAGTGTTGAGATGGTTGCCAAGTATCTGAAGAACCATCCTGAGTCTAAGGTTCTCGTTAAGGGTTATGCTTCTCCAGAGGGTAACGCTGAGCTGAACCAGAAGCTGTCTGAGGATCGTGCTACTTCTGTTGCCAACGCTCTGATCAAGCGTTACAAGATCTCTAAGGATCGCATCACCACTCAGGGCTTGGGTGCTACCAGCGAGATTTCTGAGGAGAACGACTTCAACCGTGTTGCTATGTTCGTTGATACTACCAAGTAATTAACCAACAATAGATAAGTCTGAGAAAAACCTCGCAGGATTCCTGCGGGGTTTTTCGTTTTTTTTATCAAAAGCTTATATATTTGTCTCATACTTCTATTTTTTGTGTTTAAAGTATTGTTAGTTATCGGTTTTAATTGTAAATTTGCATCAATAACAAACAATATAACATATCTATGAAACAAATGATTCTTGCTTTTCGGAGTTTTTTTTATCTTGTGGTAACATGTTTGATGCTCATAACGAGTATGACAAGTATGGCCGCGTCCCGATTCGTTGATTTTCAGTCTGGGGATGTACTGCTTACCGATGGACTTGTTACTCTCAGTTATGATGTGGCAGATGCCAAGGCTGTTGCCATTGCCGTCAAGACGTTGGCTGCCGATTTTGAACGGGTGACAGGGCAAAAGGCTCAGGTGGGAAATGCATCTGATGCCAAGATATTGATAGGCACGGTAGGGCATTCCGTCCTGATAGACCAACTTGTGAAGCAAAAGAAACTGGATGTGACTCAGTTGAAGGGAAAACCGGAGAAATTCATCATCACCCTTATCGGCCAACAGTTAGTCATTGCAGGTAGTGACCGTCGCGGTACCGTCTATGGTATCTATGAGTTGTCTGAGCAGATGGGGGTGTCTCCTTGGTATTACTGGGCAGATGTTCCTGTGGAGCATCATGAGCGTATATATGTTAATCAAGGAATATATACCGATGGTGAGCCGGCAGTGGAGTTCCGCGGTATTTTCCTAAATGATGAGGCACCGTGTCTGACCTCCTGGGTGAAGAACACTTTTGGTACGGATTATGGTGACCATCGTTTCTATGAGAAGGTCTTTGAACTGATTCTACGCTTGCGTGGTAATATGATGTGGCCTGCCATGTGGGGATGGGCTTTCTATGCCGACGACCCGTTGAATACCAAGACAGCAGACGATATGGGTATCATCATGGGCACTTCGCACCATGAGCCGATGGCACGTAACCACCAGGAATATGCCCGTCATCGTGGGGAGTGGGGACCATGGAACTACCAGAAGAACGAACAGAAGCTTGACCAGTTCTTCCGTGAGGGTATCGAGCGAATGAAAGGCACTGAGGACATGGTGACCATTGGTATGCGTGGTGACGGTGATGAGGCGATGAGTGAGGATGCCGATACGAAGTTGTTACAGCGTGTGGTGGAGAACCAGCGTCGTATCATCAGTCAGGTGACAGGCAAGAAGGCAAAGGAGACTACACAGGTATGGGCTTTGTATAAAGAGGTGTTGGACTATTATGACAAGGGAATGCGTGTGCCTGATGATGTCATCATGCTGTTGTGTGATGACAACTGGGGTAATGTGCGTCGTGTACCGAACATGAAGGAGCGTCAGCATCCGGGAGGATGGGGACTCTATTATCATGTTGACTATGTCGGTGCACCCCGTAATACCAAATGGTTGAACGTCACTCCGACTCAGAACATGTGGGAGCAGTTGCACCTTGCCTATGTCAATGGCATCGGACGCATGTGGATATTGAATGTGGGCGACTTGAAGCCGATGGAATATCCTATCACGTTCTTCATGGACATGGCATGGAATCCTCAGATGTGTGATGCAGGTACGATTACTCGTCATACCTTGGATTTCTGTCGTCAGCAGTTCGGAGAGAAACAGGCTGCTGAGGCTGCCCGTCTGTTGAATCTCTGTTGTAAGATGAGCGGTCGTGTCACGGCAGAGATGCTGGACGCGCGTACCTATAATATATATACTGGTGAGTGGCGACAGGTTGCTGATGACTATATGCGACTGGAGGCTGAGGCATTACGTCAGTATCTGACTCTTGATGAGCGTTATCGTGATGCCTATCAGCAGTTGATTCTGTTCCCTGTTCAGGCGATGTGTAACATTTATCAGATGTATTATGCTCAGGCGATGAACCTGAAACTCTCCTCGGAGGGTAATCCCGACTGTAACCTGTGGGCAGACAAGGTTGAGCAGACTTTCCGTCGTGACTCTATGTTATGTGCCGACTATAACCACAAGATAGCCAATGGCAAGTGGAATGGTATGATGACACAGAAACACATCGGTTATACCTCATGGAATGATAATTTCCCAGCCGACCGTATGCCTAGGGTAAAGCGTCTGGAGACGTCAAAGACAGGCGGTTATGTTTTTACGATGAAGAATGGGGTGGTATCCATGGAGGCAGAGCATTTCTTGGAAGCACAGAGTAATGCATCGACACAATGGACAGTTATTCCTGATATGGGACGTACTCGCAGTGGAGTGGTGTTGATGCCGTATACCCAGTCACCGGACGGTGGTTATCTGAGATACAGTTTCAAGTCAGATGGTAATGCGGTAGACAAAGTGAAAGTGCATGTGGTGGTGAAATCCACACTTGACTATCTTAATAAAGGTGGCCTGACCTATCAGGTTTCTCTTGATGGCGGTACTCCTGTGACGGTTAATTTCAATAAGAATCTTAATGAGGACAAGGAGAATATCTATTCCATTTATTATCCTACTATTGCCCGTCGTGTCATAGAGAGTATCGTGGAACTCCCTATGGGAACAGGCGATGTGCATACACTTGAGATTCAGCCGAATGATCCTGCCATCGTCTTTGAGAAGATTGTGGTTGATGCTGGAGGCTATCAGCCTTCTTATCTCTTCATGGACGAGTCGCCATGTAAGATTGATGCAGGTCAAAAATAAGCCTTTGGGATCTATTTTTCCGATGACAGATGAAGAAGGAAAGGTTAATTGACGTAATTTTGCAGTAGATTTTGAGTCTCTTAATAAGAGACGGCTATAAAGCAGAATATGACTTTTAAGGTAAGAAGATTGTTATAAGGAAAAAAACAGGTTTCTCGTGATGAGAGACCTGTTTTTCATAATAATTGCTTATATTTGCAGAAAATATCTGATTTATGCGAATTCTTTCTGTATTATTATCGGTGTTTGCATGTATTGTCATGCAGGCGCAAACATTCTGGTTGGGCGCTGATATCAGTGGGACAACGGAATTGGAGGCTCGTGGTGTACAACTCTATAATGTGAAGGGCGAGCCTCGTGAGAATACCGCTTTGATGCGTGAACTGGGACTGAATGCTGTTCGTTTGCGTGTTTGGGTTAATCCAGTGGAGCATGGGGGCTTCTGCGCAAAGGATGATGTGGTGCGCATGGCTCTGCGAGCCAAAGACTGGGGAATGGCTGTAATGATAGATTTCCATTATAGTGACTGGTGGGCAGACCCTGGACAGCAGAACATTCCGGCCCAATGGAAATCAATGACATACGAAGAGATGAAACAGGCACTTGCCAGTCATACCCGTGAGGTGCTTAGAGCCGTCAAGCAGGCTGGGGTAGATGTCCAGTGGGTACAAGTGGGCAATGAGACGACTCATGGTTTTCTCTGGCCTGTCGGACGTGCAGAGGAGAATATGCGTCAGTATGCGGGTCTGACAGATGCAGGTTATCAGGCTGTTAAACAGGTGTTCCCCAATGCAGTCGTCATTATCCATCTTGATGGAGGCTGTGACCCCAAGCGCTATGACTTTATCTTCGACGGACTTCGTAAGTACAAGGCACGTTATGATATGATAGGCTTGAGTGTCTATCCCTATTGGGACATGAAGGCAAGCCTCACGGCATCGTGGCAGGAGACAATAGGGAAATTTACGGAAAACATCAATCGGTTATGGGACAAATACCATAAACCGCTGATGGTGGTTGAGACAGGTGTGGAATCTGCCAAGCCTGTAGAAGGTAAGGAGATTCTTGCAGCCATCATAGAAGCCTCTAAGAATCATACTCATGGACATTGCGAGGGTGTTTTCTACTGGGCTCCGGAAGCCGACCGCTACTATCCTCTTGGTGCTTTCCAGAACAATCGTCCCACTGCTATTATGGATGCTTTTACGGAGGTAGGAAAATGTCAATAAGAGAGTATTCCCTTGTTTTAAGTTACGAATTAAAAGCAGATACGAAAAATATCTGCTTTTTCGTTGGTGTTTAAAGGGAAAATGCGTAATTTTGCGCCTTATAACAGAAAAGATAACTAAACAGATATGGAATACAAGCATCCACTACGCAGTGCGGTATGCACGGAGGGAAGAAGAATGGCAGGAGCGCGTGCGCTCTGGGTTGCCACAGGTATGAAACACGAACAGTTCGGTAAACCGATTATCGCTGTCGTCAATTCCTTCACCCAGTTTGTGCCGGGACATACGCATCTGCATGAGATAGGACAGATTGTCCGTGAGGAGATAGAGAAGATGGGTTGCTATGCCGCAGAGTTCAATACTATCGCTATTGACGACGGTATCGCCATGGGTCATGACGGTATGCTCTATTCACTGCCCAGCCGTGATATCATCGCCGACTCCGTGGAGTATATGGTGAATGCCCATAAGGCAGATGCGATGATCTGTATCTCCAACTGCGACAAGGTGACACCAGGTATGCTGATGGCATCGATGCGCCTGAATATCCCCACCGTGTTCTGCTCAGGCGGTCCGATGGAGGCTGGTAAGTGGCGTGGTGAGAATGCCGACCTGATTACAGCTATGATTAAGGGTGCCGATCCTTCTGTGACGGATGAGGAAATGAAAGAACTGGAAGGCTGTGCCTGTCCTGGTTGCGGCAGTTGCTCGGGTATGTTTACTGCCAACTCCATGAACTCACTGACAGAGGCTATTGGTCTCTCTCTGCCTGGTAACGGTACCATCCTTGCCACCCATACCAATCGTATCGAACTCTTCAAGCAGGCAGCCCGTCAGATCGTGAAGAATGCCTTTGCCTATTATCAGGACGGTGACGAGAGTGTATTGCCTCGTTGCATTGCCACCCGTCAGGCATTCCTGAATGCCATGACACTGGATATTGCCATGGGTGGAAGTACCAATACGGTACTCCATCTGCTGGCTGTCGCTCAGGAGGCTGGTGCTGACTTTACCATCAACGATATCGATGCGCTGAGTCGTAAGACGCCGTGTCTCTGCAAACTGGCTCCTAATACACAGAAGTACAGTGTTCAGGAATGTAACCGTGCAGGTGGTATCCTTGGTATCATGTATGAGTTGTCGAAGGGTGGACTCATCGAGAAATCGGCTCCCCGTGTCGACGGTATGACGGTAGGTGAGGCTATGGATAAGTATTGTATCACCGACGGACGTGTGGACTACGATGCCAACCGCATCTATCAGAGTGCTCCTGGCAACCGTTTCTCTACGAAGATGGGTAGTCAGAGCGAAGAGTGGGGGACCCTTGATACCGACCGTGCCAACGGTTGTATCCGTGATATGGAACATGCCTATACGAAAGACGGCGGCCTTGCTGTACTCTTTGGTAATATCGCACAGGACGGCTGCGTCGTCAAGACTGCCGGTGTGGATGAGGAACTGTGGCACTTCGAGGGACCTGCTGTCTGCTTTGACTCCCAGGAGGATGCCTGTGAGGGAATCCTTGGCGGCAAGGTGAAGAAAGGCGACTGTGTTGTCATCACCCACGAGGGCCCGAAGGGCGGTCCTGGCATGCAGGAGATGCTGTATCCTACCAGTTATATCAAGTCGATGCACATGGGCAAGGAGTGTGCCTTGATTACCGACGGACGTTTCTCCGGTGGTACCAGTGGACTCTCTATCGGACATATCTCTCCGGAGGCTGCTGCAGGTGGTAACATCGGTAAGATCAAGGACGGTGACATCATCGTGATAGATATTCCCAACCGTAGTATCAATGTGAAACTCTCTGACGAGGAACTTGCTGCCCGCCCGCAACAGCCATTGAAGCGCCAGCGTGAGATCAGCAAGGCATTGAGGGCTTATGCACAAAGCGTCAGCTCAGCCGACAAGGGAGGAGTAAGAATTATAGATTGAGATTATGAGAGACAGAATTACAGGATCGAAGGCGCTGATGCG
>CACZCT010000030.1 GCA_902779745.1 uncultured Prevotellaceae bacterium | reverse complement strand
TAGGTCAATATCCTATTGAAATGTTAAATTGAAAATTTTGATGTTGAAAACGTGCACGTTTGGGGTGCCAAAATTTGGTGGATGGTGAAAATAGTAGTATCTTTGCACTTGACAATGAGGTCAAGTGCGATTGTGGGCTGCGGCTCAGCATAGCTCGAGCAAACTCGGCTCTGCATTCACCTTGCACCACAATTGTCCATTGCAATGAAGAAGAGCTGCAGATCTGAATCAACGCAAAAACTAAACTAAATTAATTAACCTTTTTAAAAACACACAAAAACTATGAGTCAGAAATTTATTAAAATGCAAAACAAGAACACGCGTTCCACTGCCTATGGCAAGTACTTCGCTAAGGCTATCTACGACAAGGCTTTCGTAGGGACTAAGGCACTGGCGGACTTCATCCAGACACAGGCATCGGTGAAGCGAAGTGATGTCATCGCCGTCCTCGACGAGCTTGGCGGAGCCATGAAGCACTTCTTCGAGATGGGACAGAAGGTAAAACTGGAGGGCATCGGCATCTTCAAGGTGGGTTTCTCCAGTATCGGAGGCAACACTCCTGAGGATTGTGGAGCCCAGAACATCACTACCCGTCGAGTGCTGTTCTCTCCTGAGACCGTCCGCATCGTCACCGGCTACACCCGTCGTGCCAATGGCACCGTCGTACAGAAGTACGCAGTTGCCAAGCAGCTTGTGAAGGATGTGACCTTCGAGGAGGCCAAGGAGTATGAAGGCTTTGAGACTTCCAACGATGAGCAGGGAGGAGAAGGCAACGGCTAAAGCCTTAGTTAAGAGTTGAAAGTTGAGAGTTTAGAGTTATGAAGAAGAAGGGTCTTATTGAGGTTGCAGTGAAAGTTTTAGTAGCTGCTCTCACCGCCTTTTTGACCGCCATCACCACCACCAGCTGCATGGGGCACGGACCGCTGTAAACAAAAGAGTCCGCAAGGCTGAGAGGTCTTGCGGATTCTTAATTTTATTTCACGCCCACAATCTTGGTTTTGGGCAGTTCGCGGTTGCGTTTGTTGACCACCGTGACGACGGACTGAGCGAGGTTGATGAAGGCGATGCCCGTTGCTGTGTCGCTGTTGAGGGCGGCAGGTGTGCCTTGGTCACCGCTGTCGCAGATGCCCTGTACAAGGGGTATCTGGGCGAGTAGGGGGACGTTCATCTCCTCAGCGAGTTGTTTACAACCCTCCTTGCCGAAGATATAGTAACGGTTCTCAGGCAGTTCGGCAGGCGTAAACCACGCCATGTTCTCCACGAGTCCGAGGATGGGGACGTTGACCTTCTCGTTGCGGTACATGTCAATACCCTTACGGGCATCGGCAAGGGCCACCTGCTGAGGGGTGGAGACGATGATGGCACCTGTGATGGCAAGGGTCTGCAAGAGTGTCAGATGGATGTCGGAAGTGCCAGGCGGTGTGTCGAGGATCAGGTAGTCGAGTTCCCCCCAGTCGGCATCGGCAATGAGTTGTTTCAGTGCATTCGATGCCATACCGCCACGCCAGAGCGTTGCCGTCTCAGGACTGACGAAGAAACCGATGGAGAGCAGTTTGACCCCATACGCCTCGATGGGCTCGATGAGGTCGCGTCCGTCGACATTGACGGCATAGGGACGTGCATCCTCTGCCTTGAACATCTTCGGCATCGAAGGTCCGAAGATATCGGCATCCAACAAGCCCACCTTATAGCCTAAGCGAGCCAGTGCGATGGCGAGGTTGGCAGACACGGTACTCTTGCCCACGCCGCCCTTACCGCTGCTGACGGCAACGACATTCTTCACCTGCGGCAACATCTTGCCGACTTCAGGGCGAGGCTTCGACTTGAACTCTGTCTGAATGGTGACTTCGACATCTTTGCCGCAATGATATTTAATGGCAGCCTCGGCAGCCTTGACGGTCGACTTCAGGAAAGGGTCGGTGTCGCGTGGAAACTCCAGCACGACACTCACCTTCCAAGGTTCTCCTTCTTTCTGAGGGGCTGCGACGACCGGCTGGTCAGCCAGCATGCCGCTCTCTATAATATTCTTCTTCGTGCCTGCATACGTCACTGTCTGCAAGGCATCAACAATCATCTGGGGATATAACGTCATTCTTATTATGTTTATTTATTCGTAATGGGTATCGAGGTAGGTGACGTGGGTGACGAGATACTCCTCGATACCGTGCTTGCCGTCAGCACCGCCGATACCGCTCTTCTTCACACCGGCGTGGAAACCCTGCATCGCCTCGAAGTGCTCGCGGTTGATGTAAGTCTCACCGAACTCCAGTTCACGTGCCACACGGGTGGCTGTGTCGATATCCTTGGTGAATACAGAGGAGGCAAGACCGTATTCGCAGTCGTTGGCCCACTGGATAGCCTGGTCGATGCCGTCGAACTCCACCAACGGGATGACGGGACCGAAGGTCTCCTCATGGATGATGTCCATATCCTGGGTACAGTTGTCGAGGACGGTGGCGGCATAGAAATAGCCCTTGTCGCCCACGCGATGACCGCCGCAGAGCAGTTTGGCACCCTGTTTGATGGCGCGCTCCACCTTCTCGGTGACGCTCTCCAGGGCACGAGCCTCTACCAATGGACCCATGTCGACGGTGTGGTCCTTGCAGACATCGCCCACCTTGACAGCCTCCATCTTCTTGACGAGGATATCGGTAAATGCCTTCTTCACCGCCTTGTCGACGTAGACGCGCTCGGCATTGTTGCAGATCTGGCCGTTGTTGCCGATACGGCTGTCGACAATCCACTGGGCAGCCTTCTCCAGGTCGGCATCCTTGCAGACGATGGCAGGAGCCTTACCGCCCAACTCAAGACTGACCTTCGTGATATTCTTCGAGGCAGCAGCCATGATACTCTCGCCAGCACCTACGGAGCCTGTCACACTGACAATGTCAATCTTGGGAGAGCCAGCCATCTCATTGCCGATGACACTTCCCTTACCCGTCACGATATTGATGACACCCTTCGGCAGTCCTACCTTGTCGACGACCTCGCCGAAGACGGTACAGTTCTCAGGCGTCAGTTGTGAGGGCTTGATGACGATGGTACAGCCGGCAATGAGGGCAGCACCAGCCTTGCGGGCAATGAGGAAGAATGGGAAGTTCCAGGGGAGGATACCTGCGACGACACCAATGGGTTTCTTGGTCAGGAAGATGGTCTCGTTAGGACGGTCGCTGGGGATGATCTCACCCTCGATATGACGGGCAAACGATGCCATATAGTCGAAGTACTCGGCTGTCACGTCGACCTCGATGGTAGCCCATGTGATGGTCTTGCCCTGTTCACGCATGATGATATCTATAAACTCCTCACGACGCTCACGGATGCCATTGGCGAGTTTCTTCAACCAACCGGCACGTTCGATGGCAGGAGTCTTTGCCCATGCCTTCTGGGCTGCCTTGGCGGCATCCAATGCGCGGTTGACATCCTCGATGGTGCCTTCCGGCTGACGGGAGATGACTTCCTCCGTGGAGGGGTTTAACACGTCGATCCACTGGCCGTTGCTGCTCTCGCAGAACTGGCCGTCAATGTACATTCTTAAGTCTTTCATACTTGTGTAGTTTTAGTGATTATTAGTAGATGTTTTACTTTGGTTCAATCCGTTGTCCAACCACTGGAGATACTCCTGGATATCCTCGTTATAGGAACGGGAGGGCCCCAGCGGTTTGCCCTGCGCATCGAGCAGGACATAGAAGGGTTGGGTATTGGCTCCGAACTTAGTGGCTTGCAGATGACTCCACTTGTCACCAATGGTACGCAGCGTACGCTTCTGGCCGTTCACCTCCACCTCCATAGGCTGGGGGAGGGGAGTCTTGTCGTCGACATACAGGGAGATGAGCACATAGTCCTGGGTGAGTCGGCGAGCCACCTCCTCATCGGTCCATACGGCAGCCTCCATCTTACGGCAGTTCACACAACCGAAGCCGGTGAAGTCGATGATGACAGGCTTCTGCTGTTCACGGGCAAACGCCATACCTTGTTCATAGTCCTTGAAAGGTGCCTCTACCACGGTAGTCTGCACAATCTTATAGTCCTGCGTATACATCGGTGGTGTAAAGGCACTGATAGCCTTGAGGGGTGCTCCCCATAGTCCAGGTATCATATAGATGGTAAAGGCAAAGGAGAGGAGTCCGAGGAAGAACAGGGGTACGTTGGTGCGATGCTCCGGCTCGTCATGGGGGAAACGGAGCCATCCCATGAGGTAGGCACCCAGCAGTCCGAAGAGGGCTATCCATATCGACAGGAACACCTCTCTGTCTAACAATCGCCAACCATAGGCAAGGTCTGCCACACTCAGGAACTTCAGGGCGAAGGCGAGTTCGATGAATCCCAACACCACCTTGATGGTATTCATCCATCCGCCAGACTTCGGCATGGTCTTCAACAGCGACGGGAAGAGGGCAAAGAAGGCAAAGGGGATGGCGAGTCCGATGGAGAAGCCTAACATACCAAGGGTCGGTCCGAGGATATTGCCCTGCGTGGATACCGCCACCAGCAGGAAACCGATGATGGGTCCCGTACAGGAGAAGGATACCAGTACAAGGGTGAATGCCATGAGGAAGATGGAAAGTAACCCCGTCGTCCGATCACTCTTCTGGTCTATCTTATTTGACCATGAGGAGGGTAGTGTCAGTTCGAAGGCTCCGAAGAAAGAGGCGGCGAAGACGATGAGCAACAGTGCGAAGAAGATGTTAAACCATGCATTGGTGCTGAGGGCATTCAGGGCATTGGCTCCAAAGAGGGCCGTCACCAACAGTCCTAATGCCACGTAGATAATGATGATGCTCAGTCCATAGGTGAATGCCTCACGGATGGCTTTTGAGCGTTCCTTATTGCGCTTCAGGAAGAACGACACCGTCATGGGGATGATGGGCCACACACAGGGAGTCAACAGGGCGAGGAAACCGCCTAAGAGTCCTGCGAGGAAGATATACCAAAGAGAATGGTCTGTGGGTGTATCGCTAAAGCCTTGCAGTTCCTTGGTGACAGGTTGCCAGAGGTCTGTTGGGAGTTGAGTGTTGAGTGTTGAGCGTTGAGCGTTGGAGATAGTGTCGGTTGTTGCCGTATCTTTGGGTTGCTCCACTTTCTCTTCTTTCTTCTCTTCTGCTTTTTCAGACTCAGGCAGTTTTGCTGTTCCTTCCTTCTTGAATGTGACGGAGGAAGGTGGCATACACATCTCATCATTGCAGGCCCCATATTCCAGGTAGCAGTCGATGGCGTATTTCTCCTTGGTGAACTTGATTTTCTGTACGAAGGTGGCGTTATGCTCGAAGTAGCGTACCTCCATGTCGAAGAGTTTGTCGAACACCTTCTGTTCATTGCCCCGTGGTTTCAGTTTCCCTACCTTTTCTGCTCCCTCCATCTTGACGACGTTGAAACTGGCGGCAATAGGACCATCCTTCAGGTCCGTCGAATAGACATGCCATCCTGCGTCAATCTTGGCAGAGAAGATAATCTCCGCCTCACCGTTTGGGAGTTCTTTCAGTTGAGACGTGAAATGAACGGGGTCAACCATCTGTGCACTCATCGTCAGCACAGACAGCCATAATATCAATAAGGTGTATAATCTTCTCATTAGGGTACAAAGATACACACTTTATTTTTATTTGCCAAGAAATTTCGTGTCAAGATAACGTTGGAACGCTTCTTTATAGTTGTCACCGATGGGCAGATAGGTGTCAGCGTCCATGATAATGCGGTTTTTATTGACCTCCTGAATCTTTGTCAGATTGACGATATACGAGCGATGGATGCGCATGAAAAACTCTGGTAGCCTTTCTTCCATCTTCTTCATGGAGAGGAGGGTGATGATGGGCTTTGACTCTCCTTCTATGTAGATCTTCAGATACTCGCTCATGCCCTCAATATAACGGATGTCGGCAATAGTGATCTTGACAATGCGGTATTCGGTCTTGACGAAGAGAGTGTCGTCGTCTTTTGGAGATGAAGAAGTATTGTCATAACTCCTTAACTCCTTTAACTCCATGAACTCCTTTATTTTGTTTGCCGCCCTTTGGAAGTCCTGCAGACCGAAAGGCTTCAGGAGATAGTCGACGGCATTGACTTTAAAGCCCTCGACGGCATACTCGCTATAGGCAGTGGTAAAGACTACCAGTGGCGGAGCTTGTAATGACTTGATGAAGTCCATCCCGTTGAGGTCGGGCATGTTGATGTCGCAGAAGATGGCATCTACCGTCTCCTGTTCCAGAAACTTCCTGGCCTCCAGGGCACTCTGACACTGGGCAGCCAGTTCGAGGAAGGGAATCTTACCGATATAGGTTACCAGTTGCTGCAACGCCAGCGGTTCATCGTCAATAGCCAGACATCTGATCATGTGAGTGGTATTTGAAGTTCAACATTATAGGTGTCAGGATCGTCCTGTATATTCAGTGTATAGTTTTCTCCATAAAGTAAGTTTAACCGTTGTCTGACATTCGCAAGTCCCACGCCGCCTTTTATTTCATTCGGTTTCTCTGCTTTGCTATTACGACAAGTAAAATTGAGAATTGAAAATTGAGAATTGAAAATGATATCTGCCTTGACATGGACGAATGAGTCATGCTGATAACTGATGCCGTGTTTGAAGGCATTCTCGATAAACGTGATGAGCATGAGGGGTGGCACCTGATAGTCGGGCACCTCCGTGGGCAGGTCGACCTGTACGTCCACCTTGTCCGTATAGCGTAGTCGCATCAGAGTGATGTAATGGCGGATGAAGTCGAACTCGCGACTCAGGGGTACTCCCTTCTTGTCACCCTCATAGAGGACGAAACGCATCATCTTCGACAGTTCCAGGATGGTGTCCTTCGCTTTCTCAGGGTCGATGTCCACCAACGCATGGATATTGTTGAGCGTGTTCATGAAGAAATGCGGATTGATCTGGTACCGCAGGTATTCCAGTTGCTGTTCCAGGTTCTCCTTCTCCAGTGCCATGAGTTGCTTGGCATCATGGCGCGACTTGAAATAGAGTTTGATGCCGATATTCATGCCCAGCATCAGTATGAGGATGATGAGGGCGATGACATCATGCTGTCCCACTATCATAGGAGGTCTGTGCCCTCTGTGCTCCTTGAAGTCGCGGGGACGGGGAGAACGTTCCCTGTGCGCCGGCTCCATCTGTTCTCGGTATGGCTCCTCCATCTGTTCCATAGGTGGCGGCTCGTGGTTGAACGCCCTGCGTTCCGTGGGACGGTTCGTGCATTGGTAGACAATGAATCCTCCGATCATCACGGCAACGATGCCGAAGTACAGGGCACGGCGTTGCTTGTATACCAACAGGGGGGCGAGGAGGAAGTTATGGATGAGGAAGATGACAAGGAAGATGCTGAACTGTTTCCAGATCATGAACACCTCTCTCCACTCGAAGTCTATGACGGGGTTGCTGACAGAGCGCATGTAGAGACTGAGCACTGGCACTGCGAAGAGCATACCCCACAGTGCCAGATAAGTCAGATTCTCATGTTTCTTCTGTTCTTTCATCCATTTCATATAACGTATTGCTAGGATGATTATTGTATGTTACCAGCCACCGGGAAAGCCTCCGGGACCGCTAGGGCCTCCGCCTCCAGGCATACCGCCTCCCATACCGCTGTTGCTGATGGTGTTGGAGGCTGTCACCGTTGCTGAGCTGCTGTTCGCTTTCAGTGTGTAGCTGCTGCCACTGACCAGTTCAGGTGTACTGATGATGATGGTATTGCTGGCGCTATAGGATACTGGGGGCATCGTGAAGGTATAAAGTGTCTTGCTGCTGTTGCTGATGCTGACGGTATTGTTGGCAGAGATGGAACCTGTCGTGGTGATGATACCCTGTGTGGTGCTTCCTAAATTGCCGTCTACACGTCCTCCGATAGCGAAGAGATAACCACCGGTGATATAGAGTTTCTTTTGCTCATTGATGTCGATGCCGGCTTCTGCACCATTCGCTCCGCAGGCGATAATGGTACCCCCCTTGATATACATATTCCCATTGGCATCAATGGCATCGTTGTTCGTTCCAACGGCAACTACCGTACCACCTGTGAACGTCATGTCTCCTGTAGAGTTGAGTCCATCGTCATGAGCATAGACCAAGATCGTGCCACCATTCACCTCAAAGGTTCCCTTACTCTCGATACCCTCGGCATTATTACCGCTGGTTCGTATCATGATGTCACCACCTGAGATTTGTAAGACACCGTAGGTCGTCGTCGTAGTGCCGTCCTCCTCTTTTGTCCCAATCTTCATACCCTTTGGTGAGGATGTATAGGCTGCTGGCAGGTTGTCGGTATTCCCCGTATAGTTATGATTCTCGGTAGAGCCGTTGCTATAATAAAGACCGCCCTCCGTGATGATACGGATTTTACCACCTGTGATATATCCTTCCAAGTCTGCCTTGACACCTTTGCCACCACTGCCGGTAGCCTTGGCATACAGTTCTCCGCCATTCATGTAGAAGATACCGTCACTGCCAATACCTGCTGCTGCCTTTGTGTCTCCACCGTAGGTAAGGGTCTCGTCTACTTCCCATGTACCATTACCAGTAGCAATCACTGTTGTACGCCCGCCATTGATGGTGATGTTTGCATCTCCATTGATCGCTTTACCACCGTCTGCAGAAACCTCTACATTGATGATGCCGCCATTGATGAACATGTTGTCACCTGCTTTGATACCGTTATTTTCAGTGGATTTGACATAGAGGTTGACACCTTTGTCGATGACGATGTTGCTCTTGCCGTGGATTCCATTCTTATACGTTCCGTAAACGTCCAGAGAACCGTCACCGCTGATCAGGAGCTTTCCCTTGCTGAAGAGAGCGCCTTTATGGTCTTCCGTAGTTCCGTCAGTCAACTTGTTGGTACCACTGACAACAAGGTAGGCATTGCCTTTGCTTTCCAAGTCAAGGGCAGTGGTAGTGGCACTGGTGATACTGGCATTGTTGAGGTTCAACTCGAAATCTGTCTTGCCGTCAATGGTCAGTGAACCGTCTGTCGTCGTTCCTGTCACGACATAGCAGACACCCTCCGTATTGCCGTGATTGAGCGTTACGTCATGACCATCAATCGTCATGGTCACACCCTCTACGGCAGGGTCGACAGGATTTGATATGTCGATGTTCACCATTGTCCCAAAGGTCTTGGTACTAAGCGCATCACCATCCTCTGGATACTGAGCGGTGGCAGCAGAAGTAGGTTCTGCCGTCTCCTTGTCGAGGGCGATGGTGAAGGTTTTCATCTCACTATAGGAACCCGAAGTGGTTCCTCCTGTGTTATCGCCTCCGCTGTTGTCGTCATCATTGTTGACGACATAACCGTTATTGTTGTCCAGCGGGTCGTCCGACGAACAGGCTGTCGTCATTGTCATCATCGTCATGGTTGCCATGAACATGACGGGCATCATCTTCTTTTTCATCTTATTCACTTTTTGATTATTACTTAGATTAGATGATGCAAATGTAGACAAAAAGAACCGGTTCGCCAAAAATATTCAGCGAACCGGCTCATTTCTTCAACGAATCAAGAGAAGAGATTCTTCACTCTTACAGTCCAAGTCCTTTCTTGACATCCTTAGCGGCATCGTCAATGGCATCGTTAGCCTTCTGCTTGGCAGCGTCCTTGACCTCGTTGGCCTTGTCTTCAGCAGCTTGCTTAGCCTCGTCAACTTTCTCATTGACAGCGTCAACAGCAGCGTCCTTGGCACCGGTAGCGGCATCGCTAACCTGCTCCAACAGACCGTTGACGACAGCAGCAGGCTCTACCTCTGTGATAGCAGCAACGGCAGAAGCGATAGCGGCATTGTCACCTACGACAGCTTTTACTTTGTCGGCATTCTCCTTCAGGAAGTCTTGGATTCTTGCCACATATTGCTTGGCAGCCTCAGGATCCGTCTTAATGAGTTCTGCAATCTTCTCCTTGACGATGTTAAGTGCATTCTGGAACTTGTTGGCATCGTTGGTTTCAAGGTTAGAAGCCAACATGGCGACGGCAGCGTCTGCCTCCTCGTCTGCGGTGTTGATAGCAATGGCTGTACTGTCATTACCTTCACCTTGTTGTGTCTTGTTGTTACATGCTGTGAATCCAATGGCAACCATAGCCATCACTGCAAATAGAATCTTCTTCATAGTTTTTCTTTCTCCTTTTCAATTTTAATTAAACATGTTTTGTTGTTTCTCTCTATAACGCGACAAAGATACAAACTATTTCGTTAGGTAGTTACTTTCTTTTAATTCTTTTAACACAAGTTCCACCGGACAGTGGTCAGAGCCGTATATCTCCGTATGTATCTTCGAATCGGCAATCTGCGAAAGCAAACGCTCCGAGGTCACGAAGTAGTCGATGCGCCACCCAGCGTTCTTCTGACGGGCCTGGAAACGGTATGACCACCATGAGTAAGTGACCTGTTCAGGATAGAGGGTACGGAAGGTGTCGATGAAGCCGCAGGCGAGCAGGTCGCTGAACTTCTCACGCTCCTCGTCCGTAAAGCCGGCATTCATGCGGTTGGTCTTCGGATTTTTCAGGTCTATCTCCTCATGGGCGACATTCAGGTCACCGCAGAGGATGACAGGCTTTTGCTGGTCGAGGCGTTTCAGGTAGGCACGGAAAGCATCTTCCCACGACATACGGTATTCGAGGCGTTTCAGTCCGTCCTGCGAGTTGGGGGTATAGCAGCAGACAAGGAAGAAGTCCTCCATTTCCAAGGTGATGACACGTCCCTCGTGATCATGCACGTCGATACCGATACCGTATTCCACGTTCAGGGGCTTGTGCTTGGTGAAGATGGCGGTACCCGAATAGCCTTTCTTCTCCGCATAGTTCCAATAGGACTCATAGCCCTCAAAATCGAGGTCAAGCTGTCCTGCCTGCATCTTCGTTTCCTGCAGGCAGAAGAAGTCGGCATCCAACTCCTTAAAGATATCACTGAAGCCCTTGCCCTCGCAAGCCCTCAGTCCGTTAACGTTCCAACTAATCAGTTTCATATATCTTAACTCCTTAACTCCTTAACTTCTTAACTCCTTTTTTACGGATTGGCTGCCAGGATCTCCGGGCGGAACTCGAAGTGCATGGTGTCGTAGTGATACCAGCGGCCGCCCCAGATAAAACCGTGCTTCTCGAAAATCAGCACCAGTTCCTTGGGAAACTTGTTGGCATAGACAATCTTTTCCGTCTCTTTCTTGCCGGGATTCTTCCACAACCAATAGTCACTCTTGGCAACAGCAATGTCGATAGTCATCCCATAGGAATGGGCACTCTGGCGGTTGGCACCTCTGACCTTACGCCAGTAGAAAGAACCCGACGACTTCAGGTATTGGTGCAGTTCGGGATGCTTTTCCAGTTCCTTAGCGACAGCACGCAGACTGTCTGCTGCTCCGTTGACAGTCGTGAACAGTACTTTCTCACCAAACCAGGGGACGCTGACAAGGTGCTTCCTGACTTCCACTGCCGAATTACCATACATCTTCTTGAAGAGCTGTTCACAACGGCTGCGCCCTGCATCTTGCAGATACTCAGGTGTCCATGAGCGGCGGTCGTACTTGAAGGCAAACATATCCTCGGGGTCGGCATCATCCAGTTTCTGCTCGAACGTCTTCTCCCGTCCGTCGTCATACTGCATCTTTGTACCGTCTTTCATCAGTAGGAAACCGTCCTGGTAGCCCTTGATGAAGTCGGGATAGGACTTTATCAGGATTTGTGCTCCCTTAGGTATGTCTTGTCCCTCATAGTCCTGCCGGGGACTTGCTGCACATAAGATAACAGCCACACAGACTATACCTGTCAGTGCGGCTGTCATTTTCAGGAATCTCTTCATTACTCGTATTTCAAAAGGAAGGCGATGTTCGCATTCTCGTATTTGTTAAACTCTTTTGCAGGAATCTCCTTTCGTGTTCCTTGGTACCAACTCTGCTGCTCGAAATACTCACGCAGGGCGGGATCCTTGAAGATACGACCGTGACGGGCATAGATGGAGTTCTTTAATACACGGATCTGTCCGCGGTCATACTCGCTGATGTCATCGTAGTTGATATAACGGGTGGAGAGATAGTCGTACTGCGTTCCCCATGCCACATTCTCGCTGTATTCCTCGGTTTCCACCGTCTTGGCTGTCTGACGGGGGATAGAGGGAACATCCTGTGCACTTGCCTCCAATACCGGAGTCATCAACATGGCAGCCATGAGCCCGATGACGGCCATCATTTTCTTTGAGGTTAGTTTCATAGTCTTTCGTTTTTATGATTAATAAATGTAATTTATCATTCTCGTTTGCGAAGTTACAAAAAAGTGAGTAAACTACCAAATAAAACCACAAAAAGTATATGACTTCTTTTTGTCCAACGCTGTAGAGTCCCAAAGTCTCGATGTTATTAACAAAAAACTGCATCAACCTTGGGGATGATGCAGTTTGTATTTCGAAACAATGGTGTCGCCTAGAATTTCGCCATCTTGATGGCTACTACAGCACATTCATCGCCTTTGTTGCCCAAACGTCCGCCTGCACGGTCAATAGCCTGTTGCATATTCTCTGTGGTCAGCAAACCAAAGACAACGGGAATGTTGTTAGTGGCATTGAGACGGGCAATACCCTGGGTGACTCCCTGACAGATATAGTCGAAATGGGGTGTCTCACCACGGATGACACAACCAAGTATGATGACAGCGTCATAGCCGTCGTTAAGGGTCATCTGACGGGCACCATAAATCAATTCAAAAGAGCCAGGGACGGTTTTCACATGAATATTCTCCGGTAATGCGCCGTGCTTCTCCAATGTGTTGCGACAGCCCTCCAACAATGCCCCTGTAATCTCAGGGTTCCATTCAGAAACGACGATGCCGAAAATCATGTTCGAGGCATCGGGTACATTCTCAATGTTGTACTCTGACAGGTTCTTGGTTGCCATTATTTAGCAGATGCGCGTTCGATATACTCGTCGATGGTCTGGTACTGCATGGAGTTGAAGTACTTCTCCTTCACTTCCTGGTACAGTTTCAGTGCCTCGTCCTTCTTGCCCTGGCTCTCCAGAATCTCACCAGCCTGAATGAGGAATGTGGGAGAGAGGGCGTTGTTATCAGCCATCTTGGCAGCCTTCTTCAGGTGCTCCACAGCCTTATCGAGTTGATTGAGGTTGGCATAGGCATTGCCCAAAGCACCTTCTGCAGCGGGGGAAATCATAGCATCGTCCTTGCCACTGAAACTCTCCAAGGCATTGACAGCCTCCTGCCATTTTCCGAGGTTAGCCTGACAGAGACCGATATACAACTGGGCGAGATTGCCTGCGTCAGTAGAACTGTAGTCGCTTGCCACCTTCTGGAAACCTGCGAGTGCCTTGTCATATTGCTCGTTATTAAACAACTCCTGACTCTTGGCGAGTTCTGTACTTGCCTCATTGGCACGAGGAGCGAAATAGTAGTTGTTAAGGAGAATCGCACCTACAATGATGACGATAACTGCGATAACACCGATGATAATTGCCTTCTTGTACTTCTCGAAGAATGCTTCTGCTTTGTTGACCTGCTCCTGTAATTCAGGGGCGGCTTGTTGCTTTTTGTTTGCCATTATAATGTAATTTTTTGTTATTCGGATATAAATCGGGTGCAAAGGTACGAATAAGTGAGAAAAAAACCAAATTTATTCGAGTTTTTTCGAACGGGAGTACTTTCGAATTTATTCAAAGGTACGAAATAAATAATAAATAAGAAATAAAAACAAGTTTTTTTTTGTACCTTTGCAGTCAAATGATACTCAGAAAACTCTCTATACTCAACTATAAGAACATTCGTGAGGCAACACTGTTGTTGTCTCCGAAGATGAATTGTTTCATTGGACATAACGGAGTTGGAAAGACGAATGTGCTGGATGCGGTATATTATCTGTCGTTCTGTCGCTCGGCCTCGAACCCGATAGACTCGCAGGTCATCCGTCATGACGAACCGTTCTGCATGATAGAAGGAGAGTACTCCGAGCACTCTGAGAACTCCGAGCTAATCTCCGTTGGTATGAAGCGGGGACAGAAGAAACACTTCAAGCGCAATAAGAAGGAGTATAAGCGGTTGTCTGAGCATATCGGACTCATTCCTTTGGTTGTCGTTGCTCCCTCTGATACGCTATTGATAGAAGGAAGCAATGAGGAACGTCGCCGCCTGATGGACATGGTGATTTCCCAATATGACCGTTCGTATATTGATGCGCTTGCCCGATATAATAATGCGCATCAGCAACGTAACATATTGTTGAAACAAGAAGAGCCTGCTCCTGATCCGATGGTGTTGCAGATATGGGAGGAACAGATGGCGGAGGCTGGTGAGGAGATATACCGTAAGCGCGATGCCTTTGTGAAGGAACTGGTGCCTGTGTTCCAGCAATATTATGATCAGATATCCTCTGGTCGTGAGACGGTAGGTTTGAACTATCTCTCTCATTGTCAGCGCGGACCGTTGTTGGAGGTCATCCAGCGTGACCGCGCCAAAGACCTTGCCGTTGGTTATTCTTTGCATGGCATTCATCGGGATGACCTGGAGTTTACGCTGGGGGGCCATCTGATGAAACGGGAAGGGTCGCAAGGACAGAACAAGACCTATGCCATTGCCTTGAAACTCGCCCAATTTGATTTTTTGAAACGCACTGCCTCCCAAACAACTCCATTGCTGTTATTGGATGATATCTTCGACAAGTTAGATGCGGAACGCGTGGAGCAGATAGTACGGCTGGTATCGGGCGATGCCTTCGGACAGATCTTCATTACGGACACCAATCGTGACCATCTGGACCAGATACTTCAGAGCAGTGCTCTCGACTACAAGATATTTTATGTAGATAACGGTGAAATTACAGAAAAGGATGTTTAAGCGGAATATAGAATCACTTAAGGATATCCTGTTGCGTAACCTGCGTGAACAAGGACTGGAGACACCGTTGAAACAGAAACGGCTGGTGGAGGCGTGGCCGGAGATTGCTGGTCCTGTGATTACCCGATATACGCTGAATACCTATATCTATAACCAGACATTGTTTGTCCGCTTGTCAAATCCAGCCTTGCGTTCCGACTTGTCGATGATGCGGCAGGAACTGGTAAAGAAACTGAATGCAGTGGTGGGTGAACAGGTGATTACGGATATCCGTTTTAACTGATGTTCATGGAACGTCTACCGTCATGATTTGATCCATGAGGATGTCATGCTCGTCAGTAGGTACTTCGTCAACCAACTGCCAAGAGAAACAGATACCTATCTTATAGGTGTTAGAGAGTAAGCGAAGGAAACGGTCATAATAGCCTTTCCCTCTTCCAAGGCGATGTCCTTCCTTGTCGAATGCCATACCAGGGATGACGGCAACATCTATCTTCTCATAATCGGTGAAGAGTTCTCCCGTTGGCTCCAAAATACCGAAAGCCCCAACTTGTAAGTCTTGCGTACCCGTATACTGTCGCAGTTCCATGTCTGTGTCATTGACGACACGGGGCAGGAGAACTGTCTTGCCTTGTGCCACCAGTTCATCTATCAGCGACTGGGTGGGAACTTCGTCGGGCAGTGCACTATATATTAATAAGGTGTCAGCGTTAGCAAGGCGAGGAATTAGGGGGACAGGTTTCTGATTCTGGACAGAATCATGTAACCTGTCCCTTTGATTTCGGATGTATCTGCGTAGCTCTTGCTTCGTCATCATGCCGCTTTCTTGACGGGTTCAGTCTTGGCTGGTGGAGCAGGGAAGGCACTGTTGCTCTTGAAGACTCTCAATGTCTCCTTGATGGCAGGGTCGTCCTCGTTCAGGTATTCAACCCATGCCTGCTCGCTCATCATGTTGTAGATGATACGACTGTTGATATAACGCTCTAATAGTTTGTGCGACCGTTGGATCATGAGGTTACGACGCTTCAGTCCCTTTTTCTCGGCATAAGTAGCAAACTTCTCTACCGTATTCTGTTTGAGCAGGTATTTTTCCAACTCCTTTTCATCTTTGAACTCACTCAACTTCTGGCGGTTCTCATCCGTATAGTCAAAGGCAAACTGGAGGATTAGTCCGCTCATCGAGGCCTGCTTATAGTAGGAAGTGACATCGGTGGTGTCTTCGGCTACAAAGATATCAGGGGTAATGCCGCCGCCGCCGAATACCTCACGTCCGATACGTGTCTTATAGGCAGGTCCCGTATGCTTGATACTGTCTTGCGAGAAGAACTCACCATGTTGGTAGCGTTCCAACAGGTCTTCTTCATAGTCTTTGTTATCACCGGAGACATAGGGTTTCTGGATACAGCGACCCGAGGGAGAGTAATAACGAGCAATGGTCAGACGGATCATCGAACCGTCATTGAAAACCATGGGCTTCTGTACGAGTCCCTTACCAAAAGAACGTCGTCCGATAATCGTGCCGCGGTCATTATCCTGGATGGCACCGGCAAGAATCTCACTGGCGGAGGCAGAGCCTTCGTCGATGAGTATAACCAGTGGTATCTGCTGATAAGAGCCGCGCCCGTCACTGCGATATTCCTGTCGTGGTGACCTGCGTCCCTGGGTATAGACGATAAGATTGCCCTTTGGCAGGAACTCATTGGCAATCTGGACGGCAGACTCTAAATAGCCGCCTGTATTTCCACGCAAGTCGATGGTCAGGTTCTCAAATCCCTGTTGTGACAGTTTTGCCAAAGCAATAAGCAGTTCCGGATAGGTGTTCTCACCAAAGTTCTTTAGACGGATATATCCTGTCTTGTCGTCTAACATATAAGTGGCTGTGACACTCTTGGTAGGAATATCACTACGTGTCACCACGATATTACGGATATTCTTGTCGCCCCTACGCTTGATACCCAGTTTTACCTTGGTATCCTTCGGACCTTTGAGACGGTGCATCGCCTCTTCGTTGGTCAATGTCTTTCCTGTGAAAGGCTTGTCATCCACCATCACAATCATATCGCCTGCAAGGACACCGGCCCGTTCTGCCGGTCCGTTACTGATGACCTGCTGGACATGCAGTGTGTCTTGGCGGATGGTGAACTCAATACCTACTCCAGAGAAGGAACCCTTCAGGTCGTCGTTGGCAATTTGCATGTCTTTCGCTCCGATATAGACAGAGTGAGGGTCCAGTTCAGATAGAATCTGGGGCATCGCCTTCTCGACGAGGTCGTTTACATTCACGGTATCCACATACTGGTCGTCTACCAGTCGCAACAGGTTATTCAGCTTGTTACTACCGGAATTGATGATGCTCAGTCTGTTGCCCGAGAAATGGTTGGCGTAGAAGGTTCCTATCAGGATACCGATGACTACGCTGACAGCCATCAGGATGGGCATATAACGATTGTTCCTTTTCTCGTTCATTTTTCGTCAGGGTTAATATAGATGGTTTCAATACCGGCACGCTTCAACAGGTCGATGCCGTCTGTCAGACGATACTGCTCACCATAGACGACCCGTTTGATGCCAGCCTGGATAATCAGTTTGGCACACTCGATACAGGGTGAGGCAGTGATATAGATGGTTGAGCCGTCACTATTGTTGTTGGAACGGGCGAGTTTCGTGATGGCATTTGCCTCGGCATGCAGCACATAAGGCTTCGTCACGTTATTCTCGTCCTCACAGATATTCTCGAAGCCACTGGGTGTACCGTTATAGCCATCGCTGATGATCATACCGTCCTTCACGACCAGTGCACCCACCTGTCGACGTTGACAGTATGAGTTCTGCGCCCATATCTTTGCCATTTGCAGGTAGCGCAGGTCAAATCTTCTTTGTTTCTCGTTTGATTCCATTTCGCTTTAATAATGCGTCTATTGTCGGTTCTCCACCACGGAATCGCTTGTAGAGCGTCATCGGATGCTCCGTTCCGCCTTTGGAGAGGATATTATCTCGGAAGTTTTGTGCTGTCTTCTGATCGAAGATACCATGCCGCTTGAAAACGGCAAAGGCATCTGCGTCCAGCACTTCCGCCCATTTATAGCTGTAATAGCCGGCAGCATAGCCGCCAGCCATGATATGTGAGAACTGTACCGTCATGCAAGTGTCAGGCAACTGTTCTCCTAAGATTGCCTTCTTCCATGCTTTCTTCTCGAAGGGGATGATATCGTCCGTAAACGCATCCTTCTTGGTATAGTAGGCCATATCAAGGAGTCCGAACGACACTTGTCGCAGACAAGCGGTTGCCACCATGAAGTTGCGACTCTTCACGATACGGCGTATCAACTTGTCTGGTAAAGGTTCTCCTGTCTGGTAGTGGAAGGCGAAGGTGCGCAGGAAGTCCTTCTCGATGGCGAAATTCTCCATGAACTGCGAGGGCAGTTCCACGAAGTCCCACCATACGTTCGTACCACTAAGACTCTCGAAACGGGTGTTGGCAAACATCCCGTGCAGGGAATGTCCGAACTCGTGCAGGAATGTCTCGACTTCTCCGAGAGTCAACAGGGCAGGTTTTTCATCGGTGGGCTTGGTGAGATTCATCACCACAGAGACATGCGGACGGATGTTCTCTCCTTTCTTGGTAATCCACTGTCCCTGGTATTCTGTCATCCACGCACCGCCCTGTTTGCCCTTACGGGGATGGAAGTCGGCATAGAACACGGCAAGATAGCTGCCGTCCTTGTCGAAAACCTCATAGGCTTTCACGTCGGGATGGTATACAGGGATGTCCTTGTTCTCCTTGAAGGTGATGCCATAGAGCTTGTTGGCAAGTCCGAAGACACCCTCGATGACCTTCGACAGTTCGAAATAAGGACGCAGCATCTCTGCATCCAGATTGTATTTCTTCATCTGGAGCTGATGGGAATAGAATCCACTATCCCATGGCATCATTTTGATGTCTGATGGCTGATGTCTGATGGCTGATGTCTCCTTCCCAAATATCTTCCTCAACTCCTCACGCTCTTTGATGGCGGTGGGCTTATAGGCATTGATGAGATCGTCGAGCAGTCGATAGACATTGCGGACGTTCGATGCCATACGGTGTTTGAGAACGTAGTCGGCATAGGTCTTGAAACCTAACAACTGTGCAATCTCCCTGCGGAGGTTGATGAGTCGCTTGCATATCTCAATATTGTTCTCGCTATTGTCATGGGTACATACCATATTGCGGGCCATGTACATCTGTTTACGCAACTCCCTTTGAGTGGAGTAGGTCATAAAGGGAGAATAGCTCGGCATGTCGAGGGTGAATACCCAACCGTCCTTGCCCATCTCCTTGGCAGTCATTGCGGCAGCCTCACGGGCTGTCTCAGGCAATCCGTCGAGTTGTGCCTCGTCTGTAATCTCAAGCGTGAACGCCTTGTTCTCCTTCAACAGGTTCTGTGAGAACTGTAACGAGAGCATCGATGCCTCCTCCGTCAGTTCGCGAAGTTTCTCCTTGCCTGTCTCGTCAAGCAATGCACCACTGCGTACGAATCCCTCATAGCAGTTGTCCAACAGCCTTTGCTCCTCGGGAGTCAGTCGGCGATGGTGCAGATGTACCCGCTTGATGCGCTCAAACAACAATGGGTTGAGGCGCATGTCATTGGCATGCTTCGTCAGGATGGGTTGCATCTTCTGGGCAAGGGCATCCATCTCGTCATTCGTCTCCGCACTGAGCAGGTTGAAGAACACCGTTGATACCCTGTCCAACAAGTCGTAATAGCCGTCACCCTTATCAAAAGGATTCAGGATGGTATTGTCAAACGTCGGCTTCTCCGCATTATGGATAGTCTTGTCCAGATACTCGTTATCCCTGCGTATTCCCTCCATGAAAGCCTCCTCGAAGTCTTCCAGTCGGATACGGTCAAACGGCACCGTGTCATGCGGTGTTCCATAAGGTTCAAAAAATGGGTTCTTATGCTCACTCATACTAACGTTCTCGCTATCATCGTGCAAAAGTACGAATAAGTGAGAAGAAAACCAAATTTTATTTGAGTTTTCTCGAACGAAAGTACTTTCGAGGCTTGTCTCAAAGCTTAGGGCTTATAGTCGTGGACGAGTTGACGAAGCGGTTCCACGGCTTCAGTGTGGCGAGGGTCATAGCGGAGGATAACAGTGATGAAGCGGGTACTGTCCTCAATCACTTTGCCATAGTATTCCAGAT
>CACZCT010000029.1 GCA_902779745.1 uncultured Prevotellaceae bacterium | reverse complement strand
TGAGTCCACCGAAAATCCATCCTACAACTTTCTTACCCTTCTCTTCCTGTTTCTTGGCGTAAGCCTCACGTTTTGACTGATTTTTCTTGCTCATAATATTTTAGTTTTAAATTCAATTATTGTTCATCGGTAACAGGGAATTCCATGAGGTATGCCTTGATGAAATCGTCGATTTTTCCATTCATTACCCCATCGACATCCGATGTCTGGTAGTTGGTGCGATGGTCTTTCACACGACGGTCGTCAAAGACATAGGAGCGGATCTGGGAGCCCCACTCTATCTTCTTCTTGCCAGCCTCGATCTTCGCCTGTGCCTCTAAGCGTTTCTTCATAGCACGGTCATAGAGCTGGGAGCGGAGCAGTGCCATCGCACGTTCCTTGTTCTTGGGCTGGTCACGCGTCTCCGTATTCTCGATGAGGATTTCCTCTTCCTCGCCCGTATCAGGGTCGGTATACCAATAACGCAGCCGGACACCCGACTCCACCTTATTGACATTCTGGCCGCCGGCACCACTGGAACGGAAAGTATCCCACGAGAGTTTGGCGGGATCGACATACACCTCGATGGTATCGTCGACTAACGGTGTGACAAAGACAGAGGCGAAGGAGGTCATGCGTTTGCCCTGGGCATTGAAGGGAGAGACACGCACCAGACGGTGTACTCCGTTCTCACTCTTCAGATAGCCATAGGCATACTCACCACCCTCTATCTGCATGGTGACGCTCTTGATGCCCGCCTCGTCACCATCCTGCAGGTTGGAGATGCTGACCTTATAGCCATGCGCCTCCGCCCACCGCTGATACATACGCATCAACATCGAAGCCCAGTCCTGACTCTCTGTGCCGCCGGCACCGGAGTTGATCTTCAGCACACACTCCATCGGATCCTCCTTCTGGCGCAGCATGTTCTTCATCTCTAGATTTTCTAGAAGCTCTAGAACCACTAGATAATCGTGGTCCACCTCTTCCTCGGTGACCATCTCCTCTTTGTAGAAGTCGAAGGCGAGCTGGAGCTCGTCAGCGGCACTGCGCACCTCGTTATAGTCATCAATCCATTTCTTGATGGCTTTCACCTTCTTCATCTGCGCCTCGGCACGCTTCTGGTCTTCCCAGAAGTCAGGAGCCTGCGTACGAAGGTCCTCCTCCTCGAATTCTATCTTCTTCTCGTCAATCTTCAGATAGTGACAAAGTTTGTCTGTCCTATCCAAGACATCCTTTAGTTGGTCTTGTGTAATCATGATTCTTCGTACATCTTATCAATTTCCGCCTTATAGTTGTCATAAAGTACACGGCGGCGGATTTTGAGGGTGTTCGTCAGTTCGCCTTTCTCCATGGAGAGGTGATGGGGCAACAGGGTGAAGCGCTTCACCTGTTCATAATGGGCGAGTTGCTGCTGTAACGTGTCAATACGCTCCTTCATCATCTCCAAGATCTGAGGATCGGCACAGAGTTGCTCCCGGCTCTCAAACGGGATGTTATGGGCACGGGCATACTCCTCCAGGAGGGCATAGACCGGTACGATCAAGGCAGAGACGAACTTACGCTGGTCGGCAACGATACAAATCTGGTCGATATACTTGTCCACCAGCAGTTTCGACTCAATCATCTGCGGAGCGATATACTTGCCGTTACTGGTCTTGAAGAGGTCCTTGATACGCTCTGTCAGGAACAGTTCACCATCCTTCAGATAACCGGCATCACCTGTCTTGAAATAACCGTCCTCCGTAAAGGCGGCTTTCGTCAGGTCCTCACGGTTGTAATAGCCAGGCGTAATCGTCGGACCCTTCAGGAGGATCTCGCCCTCCTCGCTGACCTTGATATCAATGCCCTCGATGGGCTGTCCTACCGAGCCTACCGTATAAGGCTCTCCCAGATGGTCGCAGGAGACGGTGGCCAGAGACTCCGTCAAGCCATAGCCGACTATCATGTTGATGCCGATGGAATGGACGAATTCTTCCACATAGGGACTCACTGCGGCACCTGCCGTGGGGAAGAAATGGGCGTTCTCCAAACCCAGTTCCTTACGGACGAGGGAGAAGACGGTGCGGTTGAGCATCTCATACTCCAAGTGGAGTGCCATCGGCGGTTTCTTACCCAGACTCAGATACTCGATGTTATGTTTACGTCCTACTGCGAGGGCATGTTTAAAGAGTTTACGCTGGACGGCACTGGAGTGTTCGATCTTATCCATCACACCCATATATACCTTCTCCCAGAAACGGGGGACGGACGACATACAGGTAGGATGTGTCTCACGCATCGACTGCTGCACTTCCTGCGGATGGGTGTTCACAATCATCGTGGCACCCTTCGTCAACGAGAGGAGTGCCCATCCACGCTCAAAGATATGTGTATAGGGCAGGAAGTTCATCACACGGTCTTTCTCATTCACAGGCACACACTTGTTATTCGCCTCAAAGGCAGCATGGAACTGGGAATGAGGAAGGATGACACCCTTGGAGTCACCCGTCGTACCACTGGTATAAAGGATGTTGGCGATATCGTCGAAGGAAGCCTCCTTCTGTCGTGTCTCCACCTCCGTCTGACGGGGAAGGTTCTCCCCAAGTTTCAGGAAGTCAGAGAAATAGAGGGCATTAGGATCATGTGAGGAGATATGCACCAACGGGTCGAAGACGATGATACGCTCCAGTGTGGGACAGAGCGACACCACCCTGCGGGCACGGTCATACTGTTCCTGTTCACCGACGAACAGGAAGCGGATCTTCGCGTCGTTGATCATAAACTGGATCTGCTGTTCCGAACTGGTGGCATAGAAAGGAATGGTGACGGCACGGATGCCCCATGCACCGAAGTCACACTCCAGATACTGCACGGAGTTCTGGGAGAATATTCCGATGCTCTCCTGCACCTTTACACCGAGGTTCAACAGGGCATTACTGACCTGCATGGCGGTCTGTGACACCTGATTCCATGACAATGACTTCCACTCCTTACCGCCGAAATCCTGATAGATCAGCATCTCACGGTCGCCATACTGTTTGGCAAGGTCGTGGATCAATACCGACATGTGACTGTTAATCTGCATAAGCACTCCTATTTTATTTAGGTGCAAAGGTACGAAATAATTGACAATTGACCATTGATAATTGATAATTTTTTGTAACTTTGCAACAGATATGACCTATAAGCAATATACTAAAGAGGCGGTGGAACTTCTGAAGGCACTCATCAGCACCCCGTCCGTCAGTCGTGACGAAGCGGCAGCGGCTGACGTGCTGCAACGACAGATCAAGGCATGGGGACTACCCTGCAGACGCATCGGCAACAACCTCATCGTGGCCAAAAGACTCAGTAAGAAAAAGCCGACTCTGTTGCTCAATGCCCATATCGACACGGTGAAACCTGTGGCGACATGGACGCGTGACCCCTTCGAGCCCGTCATCGAGGACGACAGACTCTACGGACTGGGTGCCAACGACTGCGGAGGCGGACTGGTCAGTCTGCTGCAGGCCTACCGTATCCTCATACAGGAAAAAGACCTACCTTACAATATTATATATGTTGCCTCATGTGAGGAGGAGGTCAGCGGAGCCAACGGTTTCTCTGCCGTATTGCCCCATCTGCCAGAGATTAACGTTGCCATCGTGGGCGAGCCTACAGAGATGCAGCCCGCCATTGCCGAGAAGGGACTGATGGTGATTGACGGCATCGCCCACGGGAAGAGCGGTCATGCCGCCCGCAACGAGGGAGTCAATGCCATCTACGAGGTATTGGACGACCTGCAATGGCTGCGTGACTACAAGTTCCGGAAGGTCAGTCCGCTGTTGGGAGAGACAAAGGCGACCGTCACAGTGGTCCATGCCGGTACCCAACATAATGTCATTCCCGACAGAGTGGAGTTTGTCATCGACGTACGCACCAATGAATACTACCAAAACGAGTATCTCTTCGCCTTCCTGCAGAAACACATGAAGAGTGAGTTGAAGGCACGTTCGTTCCGTCTGCATTCCTCCTCCATCCCACAGGATCATCCCCTCATCAAAAAATGCATCCGAAAGAAGATGAAGCCCTTTGGCTCACCGACCCTCTCCGACCAAGCCTTGATGCCTTTCCCCTCCTTTAAGTTAGGACCGGGAGCATCCAGTCGCAGTCATTCGGCGGATGAGTTCATCTGCATCAGCGAGATCCAACAAGCGATTAAGACGTATGTCAATCTAATAAGAAAGAGCAGATAACTACCTGCTCTTTCTCTTTTATCTTATCTTCCCAGCCACGATTCCGGATTCAGTTTCGCCGTCTCACGGCGCAGTTGGAACTGCAGGATATCGTCCTGTCCTACCCGTCCTAATGTCTGACGGGTGCTGACCTTCTGTCCACGATGTACATTGACAGAGGCAAGGTTACAATACACGGAGATATAACTGCCGTGACGGACCATCACCACCATCGTGCCGCCGAAACTGAATACGGCACTCACCTCACCATCATAGATGGAACGGGCCTGGGCACCAGGCTGTCCCTTGATGTTGATACCTTTGTTGTCCAGGGTGACATTATGCAGTCCCTCCACGTTATACTGTCCGAAATGGCTCACGATGCGATAGGGTCCAGTAATCGGCATGGGCAGTCTGCCACGGTTGCTCTCGAAGTTGCCACTGAGACGACGGTCCTCGGAACTCATGGAATAATCCAAGGTTTCCGTATTCTTCTTTGCCTCAGCCACTTCCCTGGCATGTTCGCGGGCCTCTGTCGCTGCACGACGCTCAGCGGCAAGACGGGCCTCCTCAGCCTCCTTTGCCTGACGCTCAGCCTGTTCACGGGCTTTTTTATTACGGGCGGCACGGGCCTCAGCCTTGGCCTTCTCCTCCTTTGCCTTTGCCTCGGCGATACGACGGGCATTCTCCTTTGCCGCCGCCTCTGCCGCTGCTTTCTTACGCGCCAGTTCCGCTGCCCGTTTCTTCGCAGCCTCCGCTTCCGCCTTCCGCTTTGCCTCTGCGGCAGCACGTGCCTTCTGACGAGCCACCTCCTCGGCAATCAGACGGTCGATCTGTGCATTCAACGCAGCGTCTTTCTTCTTCTGCTGGGCGATGACCGTCTGGATTTCCTTCTGTTGCTTCTGTAATCCAGAGACAACATTCTTCTGTTCGGTCTGCTTACCCTCCAAGGAACGGCGTTCACTCTCACCACGCGCCAACAGTTGCGACTTGTTGTCACGGGCTGCCAGCAGTTCCACCTGCTTGGCATTCACCTCTGCCTGTTTCACCTTCACGTCCTCACCCTGAGAACGCTGATAGGAGGCATACTCACGCATAAAACGCATCCGACGGTACATCTGGGTGAAACTGTTGGCACTGAAGATAAACATCAACTTACTCTGGACCGACTGGTTCCGGTGCATGTAACGCATCGACTTGACGTATCTCTGCTTACATTCCTCCAGTTCCGACTTCAACTGGCTCAGTTCGGTATTAAGCACCTCTATCTCCACCTCCAAGGATGACAGGTCCTTACGGATGGTATCTATCGTACGACGCTTGACGGCAATCTCCGTATTAAGTATCATCAGGTTCTCCAGTCGCTTCTTGACATCCCGCTCATTAGAGCGCAGACGTTGCTCCTGTTCCTTGATCTGCTGCTGGAGTTTCTGTCGCTGGTTCTGAAGGCTCTGCACCGAGACCGGCTGACTTGCCGGCTGCTTTTTCTTCGCCGTCGTCTTCTTCGCCGAAGTCTTGGTCGTCTTCTTTTTCGTGACCACGGTAGTCTTACTCTTTCCCTTAGACGTCGTATGCTTCTGTTGGGCATACGGACTCAAGGAAAAGAGCAGCAGCAATAGGATAATCGCTATTTGCCTCATCCGTTATTACAAAGCCATAAAACGACGAAGAATTTCGTCAACGCTCACTTCGCGGTACTTACCGGAAATCTCGGTACGTGTCTCCCAGTCATCCTCATTGCCCAGGTAGTTGAGTGTCATACCCATCTTCACGGTTTTTGACGGACTGTTGAAGAGGATGTTATGAGTAAAGGGGAACTTCTTCCTGCCATTTGACTTAAAGTTCTCATAATCCCAGTTCAACTGATAGTTACCACGGATTTTGTCCTCATACATGATATTCGCCATCTTGATCAGGGCACCTTCCTTGTCGGCCAGCCAACGGTAGGAGAGTTTGTCGTTCTCCAGGGAGATGATGGCATCCTCCCCGATCAGGTCGGTCTGGTAGTTGTTCAGCAACTCGTCCGACACTTTCGTCTTACCAGGCTGGAACAGTTCATTCCAGAACAAAGCCTGGAGGGAATAGAAGTTCAAACCGCTGTTACGCATGAAATCCAACTGGTTATAACTTGCCTTGATGAACTGCTTGTTGATACGGTCCATGATCAGGACGTAATCCTTGGTGAACTCCAGTCGTCCTGCCTCCACAAAACCGAATGCCATCAGTTGCAGACGAATCACATCGTCACGCTTCATCTTCAGGTTTCCTGTCAGTGTCAACTGCTGGTTGCCCACCTCTACCGAGAATTTCACCTTGGAAGTGATGAATTTAGCATACTGGGCATTGTCATTCACTTTCTGCAAGAACTGCTGCGCCTTCATCATGACAGGCGTTGTCGTCGTGGTCTCATTCACAACCTTCTTCTTTGTGCCGCAAGCCATCAACATCAACGGCAAGGCCAGTGCGGCAAGTTTCATCATACGTAATGGTTTCATTCTTTTAGGTATTTTTTGAGTTTTATCTTTCTTGTTAATATCTGCCGACGGTCGTCCGCACCCACCTCCGACTTAGGCGATGCTTTAGCCAGCGCCTGCTGCCAATAGGAGAGGGCTTGTTCACGATCCCCATTATGATAGTAAATATCACCTGCGTGTTCAAGCAATACTGCCGACGTGTCGGAGTCACACTGCAGGGTCTGGTCAATATATATCTTTGCCTCTGCATAGCGCTTCTGTTTGAAGAGTATCCAAGCATAAGTATCCAAATAAGTGGCATTCTTGGGCTCCGCCTTGATGGCACGATACGACATCTGCTCCGCCTTGTCCAGAAGAATCTCTTTCTCACTCAGATAATAGGCGTAGTTGTTCAGACAGCCGTAGTTGTCGTCCTTCCATTGCAGACAGGAGTCATAGGCGGCAAACGCCTCCTTGTCCAGTCCTTTCTGGTGCAGCACGTCGCCCATCACCGCATAGAAGTCGCTGACGATATCCGGGTCGCTCTGCTGGTTGATGACACTGATGCCGTTCTGGAAGGCGTTCAGTGCCTCATCCAGTTTCTCCTCCTTATAGTAGGCGATGCCCTGATAGTAATAAAATGCCATTTCATCAGGGTTATACTGCCGGGCATCTTGACACAGCGAGATGATACGGGGCATGTCATCCGCCTGCCAGGCATAGCTGACCAACTGCAGGCGAGCCGCCGCATTGTCGGGAGCGACTTTCAGCACCTGTTCCAACACACCGCTGATGGTATCGTTAGGCATCTTCTTGAGGTTCATATACGTCGCACAGAGTATGGCGACATCGGCATCCATCTGCGGCTGTTCCAGCATCTTGCGGAAAAGGTAGAGAATCCGGGTGGAGTCTCCCCCCTCCTGTTCACTCTGTCCGATTTCCTGGCGCATCAGCATGACACGATCCTGAGAGGTGATATTCTTACTCAGCAGTACCCGCTCCGTTAATGCATCCGCCTTGTCAGGGTCACCCTCGTCCCTCTCATAGGCTAGCAGTGCCATCAGCGCGTTACGGTTCTCCGGCTCTATCCTAAGGATATCATCATAAATCTCAAGGGCCTTTTTCTTCTGTCCGTTCACAAACAGCGTATTGGCATAGAGTCCGCGGTAGTTCTGGTCATTGGGATACTGGTCCGCCAGATTCTTCATCTCCGCAATAGCAGCTTTCTTATCACCCAACTGGGTATAGAAATTACTCTTCGCATAGGAGAGGCGTTCACTTTTGCCCTCCATGGTCTCCAACTTGGAGAGTGCCTTGATGGCCGCCTCATAGTCATGCTGTTCCTCATACAGCTGTATCAGGACTCCCAAGACATCATCACGATCCTTGTGCTTGTCGTAGAGATCCTCAAGGACCTCAACGGCCTTGTCGTACTGGCGCATATTGATATACGCATTCGCCAGCGTCTCCTGGTATGTGGAGTTCGACGGCTCCAGGGCGACGGCTTTTTCTATACATGCTATCGCACGGTCTTTCTCTTTCAGGGCGCCATAATACTGGGCGAGAAAATAATACGCCTCGGATTTGGTGGAGTCTATCTCCAAACAACGGCGTAACAAGTCGAAGGCAGCATCGTTATTGCCTTTGGCACGCTCACAGATCGCTTCCAGGAAGAAGGCATCATAGCGACGGGACGGAGATACCACAGACTGGGCGAGACTTGTCATGGCCCAACCAATGATTACCAACGTCAATATGTGCCGCCTGTTCATCATCCCTTATTTCACTCCTGTATGTCCGTATCCTCCTTCGCCGCGCTCTGTCTGGTCCAGTTCCTCCACCACGACAAAGTCCGCCTGTTCATGACGGGCAATGACCATCTGGGCGATACGCTCGCCGTCATTGATGACAAAGTCTTCCTTCGAGAGGTTGACAAGCACGACCCCTATCTCTCCACGATAGTCCGCATCAATCGTCCCCGGCGTATTCAACACCGTCAATCCGTGTTTCAGGGCCAAACCACTACGGGGACGCACCTGTGCCTCATAGCCCTCGGGCAGGGCGATATGCAGTCCCGTAGGTATCAGGCGACGCTCCAACGGATGCAGTGTGATCGGTTCGTCGATATTCGCACGAAGGTCCATGCCCGCACTCTGTGGCGTGGCATAAGCGGGCAACTGCTGGTGCCCTTTGTTGACTACTTTTATCTGAATCATTTCGAAATGTTTCTATTATTAATGTGCAAAAGTACTCATTTCTCTCCAAATAGCCATATTTTTCAAAGAAAAATGTTGTTTTTTATATAATTATTTTGCATTTCACTCGGTTTGCACTACCTTTGCACTATGATGGACTGGAAACAACTTATTTCAAACAAGCGGTTAGGACAGGAATACCGCCATACGGAACGGCATGACGAAAGACTGCGGGCTGGGGAGTCACTAGACTCGGGGATGCGTACCGAGTTCAAGCGTGACTACGACCGTCTGATCTTCTCGGCACCTTTCCGCCGACTGCAGAACAAGACACAGGTATTCCCCCTGCCAGGCAGCATCTTCGTCCACAACCGCCTGACACACTCCTTAGAAGTGGCCAGCGTAGGTATGTCACTGGGCAATGATGTCGCCCAATACCTGATTCGCAACAAATACCCAGAACTGAAAGACACCATGTTCGAGCAGATCGGACAGATTGTCAGTACGGCATGCCTTGCCCACGATTTAGGAAATCCCCCGTTCGGACATAGTGGTGAGAAAGCGATACAGACCTTTTTCACGGAAGGGAAGGGACATGGCATCAAGGAGGTAGTCAGTCCTGTCTTCTGGGACGACATTACACATTTCGAGGGAAATGCCAATGCCTTCCGCCTGTTGACCCATCAATTCAAAGGCCGCCGCCCAGGCGGTTTCGTGATGACCTACAGCACACTGGCCAGTATCGTGAAATACCCCTTCGCCTCCTCGGCGGCAGGCCAAAAAGGGAAGTTCGGTTTAATGGGGATTATTCGCATCTCCAAAGAGGGTGAACCGTTACGCTATACCCGTCACCCGTTGGTCTATCTGGTAGAGGCTGCCGACGATATCTGCTATGAGATCATGGACATCGAGGATGCCCACAAACTGAAGATTCTCTCCTACGAGGAGACGGAAGCGCTGTTATTGAGTTTCTTTGACGAAGAGAACCAGCAAAAGATACGAAAGCGCATTGCCGACGAGGGCTTGCTGGACCCCAACGAGAAAGTGGTGTATATGCGCGCCAGTGTCATCGGCAAACTGGAGAACGAGTGTGTCAGCACCTTTATCGAACATGAGGAGGAAATTCTTGCCGGCACCTTCCAGGGCAGTCTGATAGAACATATCAACGACCTCCAAGCCCGAGCCTACAAGAAATGTGCGGAACTGTCCGTCAAGCGCATCTACCGCAGCCGTCCCGTACTGGACGTGGAGCTGTCGGGTTACAAGATCATGGCGACACTCATGGAACAGATGGTCGAGGCGGTGATGCACCCTGACCGTTTCTACTCCATGCAACTCATCGACCGTGTCTCCAGCCAATACGACATCAACGCACCAGACTTAGAGGCACGTCTCATGGCCGTCATCGACTATATCGCCGGCATGACGGATGTCTATGCGTTGGAAGTCTACCAGAAAATCAACGGAATCTCGTTGCCGATTATTTAGGAGTTAGTCTTTCCCCTCTTTGTAAATCACCTTGTTGGCACCAGAGGTGATGGCTATCTCGTCACGATGCTCTACCATGAAGGTATCGATATGACGTTTCCGCTTCTCCTCGAAGATCTCGTCAATGGCAATCAGGATACCTGTCTCCTCCACATCACCGAAACCATAGTTGATGGCGGTACCGAAGAGTTTCATCGTAGGAGACAAGCCCATATAGGCATTGACCAGCGGAGGGATGTTATAGCCCATATTCCGGATTTCACGATTCAGGACGAGATAGTCCTCCTTGAAGCTGTTGCCACAGAAAAGAGCCTCTAACTCTTTCGGGTCACTTTCCAATTCCAGCGGTTTCATCGGGATAATCAACTTCTCCTTGTCGTCAAAGTATTTCTTCAGGAAATAGAGAATCATGTCACGTCCCTTACGGATATAGGAGGGATACATGGTCATCTTGCCGAAGTAATAACGTACGTTAGGACGAATCACCGTGATGGCACCTAATCCGTCCCACAGGTTGTCGAGGGCAAACAGGCTCTTGGCACCCATACGCGACGACTGGTAGGGCAAGGACACGAAGGAGCGTCCCAGTTCCGCCGTATAAGGAGCATACTCCTTCAGGAACTTCTCCGAGAAATGGAACATGTGACTGGTGGCGAGGATGGGCTGTCCCTTCTCATCATATTCCCAGTCGGTACCCAACAGATAACGGTAGCCGCCGATGATCTCCTCCGCCTCCGGGTTCCAGACAATCAACTGTTTGTAGCAATTGTCACAAAGGTCAAATTCATCAAGATCCATCGCCTTACCCGTGCCACCGCCAGCCTCACGGAACACGATCTCACGCAGACGGCCGATCTCCTTCAGCACGTTAGGAGCATTATGCACAGTGACAATATATATTTCATTATTGCTCTTGTTAGTCAGACGCAACTGCTTGTCGGGGGTCAGTTCGCTCTTGAGCACTTCTTTGTCAATCGGCTGGATAATCTCTTGTTCCATAGTTTTTTGGCTGTTTGTCTTGGTTGTAGGGTCTATAGGGAATATACTTTATCTTGTACGAATTGCGCCCATTCCAACGGTGTCTTACTCTTATCGAAGGTCTGCCAGGGAATAGGTTTTCCGATCTTCACCTCGAAGGTCTTGCCGACGTTCTTATACATCTCGTCGACCAAAAAGAGCATGGCGAGGTTGAACTTCAGGTGTTTATCGCTGAAATTGGCCAGACGGTAGAAGAACTTGGAGTTCTCACCACTGAAGTGGATGGGGACGACATCACGCTGGTACTCCACACTCTTGGTGATAAAGGTCTTCGACCAGGGGATGTCACGGATGGTACCGTCACTTTGCTTACGTGAACAGATGCCTGCCGGATACATCAGCATGTGGTTGTCACTCTCGAAACCGGCCTTCACCATCGCCGGGAAGTTACGACTCTGCTTGCCTGTCTTGTTAATGGGAATACACAAGGGAGCCAGTCCTGGGAGATTCATCAACAGGTCGTTCACCAGATAACGGAAACGACTGTCATAGTGCCGTCCGATGATGGCACCTAACGCTACACCGTCCTCCCCACCTAACGGGTGGTTCGACACGAAGGTGTACAAACGACCGTCGTTCTTGTCGGGCAGGTTCTCCTTACCCTTGATGACGAGGGTCATCTGCAGGTACTCCACACAAGCCTCCAACCATTCTGTGCCCAACTTGTCACGACTCTCCCAGAGGAAAGCATTCACCTGATCCTGATGGACGATGCGTTTCAACCAAGACACCAGAAAGCCAGGAACCCATTTTGCTTTGGCTCCCATCTTGCCCTTGAGAATCTTCTCGATATCAATCGTTTTCTCCGTGATCTTCTCCATTACTCTCACGTGTTCACACTAACAGTCTGCAAAAATAATAAATAAGTTTGAGAAATCTGCACTTTCTCAAAAAAATGTGCAACTTTTTCACAAAAAATAATTTGATGGTGGTCATGAAGGTCATGAAGGTCATTGGTCATTAAGGATTTCGGAACTCCAAAAAGTCTCATAATAATAAATATATATTAATATATATTATATTATGGCGGAAATCGCATCCAAAATCCTTAATGACCTTCATGACACGTGACACTCATGACACATTAGCCATCAGACTTCAGCCATCAGACATCTTTCCAGTATCTGTTTAAGGGGTGTTCCAGTATCTCCTATGGGGGTATAACAGACTTTAGTATCAGGCATAACAGCTTTTAGAATGAGGAAAGGGAGATACTGGGACAAGTGATAGAAGGCATTAGAATAAACAAAAAGGTTCAGAGCAGAAGTCCCCCACCAATATTCAATCGTTTAAACCACTTATAATCAGTCTATTATTAAGATTTAAGAAAATTTAAAAGTTTGTTCATTAAAATATTGTGGGGAATTGTGGGGAATTGTGGAGGGAATTGATTAATTTTGCAACCGATATATCATTAAAAGAAGTACGCATGCGATTTTTAGGTAATATAGAAGCAAAAATAGACACCAAGGGACGGGCCTTCCTTCCTGCCGTTTTCCGCAAGGTTTTGCAGACGGGCGGAGAAGAACGGCTGGTACTGAGGAAAGACGTATTCCAAGCATGCTTGGTGCTCTATCCCGAGTCCGTATGGAACGAGCAGATGGACCTGATGCGGCAGCGACTGAACCGTTGGAGCAAGCAGCAACAACAGGTGTTCCGCCAGTTCGTCAGCGAGGTGGAGTTGATTTCTTTGGACGGCAACGGGCGCTTCCTGATTCCCAAACGCTACCAGCGCATGGCAGCCATCGAACAGGACATCAAGTTCGTCGGCATGGGGGACACCATCGAGATATGGAGTGTCCAAAAAGCCGAGGAGCAGCAGATGACGCCCGAAGACTTCGGAGCCGCCTTGGAAGAGTTGATGGGAGTTGAGAGAGTTGACAGTTGAGAGTTAAGAGTTAAAAAATAATGATTGTAACCGCTGAGACATACCACGTACCTGTTCTCCTGAAGGAGAGTGTTGACGGACTTGACATCAAGTCCGACGGCATTTATGTGGATGTCACCTTCGGCGGTGGCGGTCACAGTCGTGAGATCTTGTCCCGTTTAGGCAAGAAAGGACATCTCTATAGTTTTGACCAGGATGCAGATGCCGAACAGAACATCGTCAACGACGACCGGTTCACCTTCGTACGCAGCAATTTCAGATACCTCCGTAACTGGATGCGCTATTACGGTGTGGAGCATATTGACGGACTGTTGGCCGACTTAGGGGTATCATCCCACCATTTCGACGACGAGACCAGGGGCTTCTCCTTCCGTTTTGACGCACCTTTGGATATGCGGATGAATAAGCGCGCAGGCAAAACGGCTGCCGACATCCTCAACGAATACAGCGAGGAAGCACTGGCGGACGTGTTCTACCTCTATGGAGAGCTGAAGAGCGCACGACGGATAACCAAGGACATCTGTAAGGCACGTCAGCAGGAGCGTATCGAGACAACCAGTCAGCTGCTGAAAGCGCTGGGCATAGAAACGACAGAAGAGAATGCTCAATTCTCAATTCTCAATTCTCAATTAAAGAAAGACCTGGCAAAGATGTTCCAGGCACTGCGCATTGAGGTCAACCACGAGATGGATGCCTTGCGCGACATGCTCTTGGGAGCCACCCAGTTATTAGAAAAAAGCGGACGGCTCAGCGTCATCACCTACCACTCCCTGGAAGACCGTATCGTGAAGAATGTCATGAAGGCAGGTAATGCAGAGGGGAAAGTGGAACAGGATTTCTTCGGACGCATCTCCAGTCCCTTCCGACTGGTCAACAACAAGGTCATCACCCCAACAGAGGAGGAATTGCAGGCAAACCCCAGAAGCCGCAGTGCCAAACTCAGAATCGCAGAAAAGATATAGAAACACATGAAAAAAGACGACATACAAGAAGAACTGCAAGAAATTGAACTTCCTATAGATGTAGAGCCGGAAGAAGAACAGGACAGCGGGAAAGACACCCGTGCCGAAGAGGTGCTGCAGGAGACCATCAAGAAGATCAAGGAGACAGCCAGCGAGGAAGACCCCAGGCCTTCCCAGCAGGTCAACCTCCGTACCATCCTCGGCGGTGACATCCTGACGGCAGAGATGGTACGTTCACAACTCTGGCTATTCGTCCTCATCGTCGCCTTCACCATCGTCTATGTGGCTTTCCGCTATCAGTGCCAGCAGGACATGCAGACCATCGACAAGTTGGAGACGGAACTGAAGGATGCCAAGAACAAGGCACTTGCCGCCTCCAGTACGCTGACGGAGAAATGCCGCGAGAGCCATGTCCTCGATATCTTGAAACAAAACAAGGACTCGCTGTTGCACATCGCAGACCAGCCTCCTTATATCATACAACTGCCAGAATAAGAGACCGTCATGAGTAAATTCGACAACGATAAAGTAATGCCGCGCTATATGGCGATTGCCGTAGTGCTCACACTGGTAGGTCTTGCCGTCATCGGCAAGGCATTCTATATCATGACGGCCAAGAAACAGTACTGGACGGAGGTGGCAGACCGCCTGAAAAAAGACAGTGTCAGCGTGAAGCCCAAGCGCGGAAACATCCTCAGCAGTGACGGTCAGTTGATGGCAAGTTCCATCCCGGAATACAAGATATACATGGATTTCAAGGCTGGCGGAGAGGAGAAAGACTCTCTCTGGAATGTCAAAATTGACTCTATCTGCATGGGCCTCCACGAAATATTCCCCGAAAAGAGTGCCGAGGAGTTCAAGAAGCATCTCGAAGAAGGTCACCAGAAGATGTCCCAGCACTGGCCCATCTGGCCCAGCCGCATCGACTATAACACCTATACGGAAGTCAAGCAACTGCCCCTCTTCCGCCTGTCGAAGTATAAAAGCGGCTTCCATGAGGAGGAGTTCAATGCCCGTCGCCGTCCTTTCGGTTCGTTAGCCGTCCGTACCATCGGTTCCATGTATGGTGCCAAGGACAGTGCCCGCCAGGGTCTGGAACTTGCATATGACTCCACGCTGCGCGGTACGTCGGGACTTACCAACCGCCGTAAGATCCTCAACAAATACATGAATATCCCTGTCACACTGCCTGTCGACGGCTGTGACATCGTCACCACCATTGACGTGAACATGCAGGACCTTGCCGAACGTGCCGTCATCGACGAGTTGAAACTGATCGGCGGCGACCTCGGCGTGGCAATCCTCATGGAGGTGAAGACAGGTGATATCAAGGCCATTGTGAACATGACACGTTGTGCGGACGGTGAGTACCGTGAGGTGAAGAATAATGCCGTCTCCGACCTGCGCGAGCCTGGTTCCGTCTTCAAGACTGCCTCCATCCTCGTGGCCCTTGACGACGGCGTCGTCGACACGACCTACCGGGTGGAGACAGGCTGCGGTATCTGGCCCATGCATGGTCGTGAGATGAAAGACCACAACTGGCGGCGCGGCGGCTATGGCAACATCTCCCTCCCCCGTATCCTGGAGGTCAGTTCCAATATCGGTGTCAGCCGCATCATCGACGAGAAATACGGCAGTCATCCCGAGAAGTATATTGAGGGCATCTACCGCACGGGTATTGCCGCAGACCTCAAACTTCCCATCAAAGGCTATGCGCGCCCCCATATCCGTATGCCGGAGAAAGACAAATACGGACATTGGACGAACTGGAGCATGACGGCACTGCCCTGGATGTCCATCGGCTACGAGACACAGATTCCACCGATTTCAACGGTGACGTTCTATAACGCGATAGCCAATGACGGCATCATGATGAGACCCCGTTTCGTCAAGTGTATAATGAAAGACGGGAAGGTCATCGCAGAGATACCGCCCGAGAAGGTCATGGAGCGACGCATTGCCAAACTACAGACTATCAAGACCATGCAGACCATCCTAGAGCATGTGGTCAGTCAAGGACTGGGAAGAAAGGCTGGCTCAAAGATGTTCAAGGTGGCTGGAAAGACGGGTACGGCACAGATTGCGGAAGGCGGTGGCTATAAGACCGGTGTCGTCAAATACTGGCTGTCATTCGCAGGATTCTTCCCTGCCGACAACCCCCGCTACACCTGTATCGTCTGTCTGAAGAAGACAGGACTACCTGCCTCCGGCGGTGGTATGAGCGGTGTCGTGTTCCATCAGATTGCCGAGGGTGTGATGGCACGTAACCTGAAACTGAGCATCAAGGATGCCCATGACACCACCTCTGTGGCGATCCCGGATGTGAAAAACGGAAACATCCTGGATGCCAACTATGTGCTAAACCACTTAGGCATCAAAACCAACCAGTCATGGAGCGGCTCGTATGCCAATGGCAATCCCGTCTGGGGCAAAGCAGAGCGTCAGAGGGACCAGGTCGCCTTGGAACAGAGTCAGATCAGCAAGGGTATCACGCCAGATGTGACTGGCATGGGAGCGAGAGATGCCGTCTTCCTGATGGAAAGTCAGGGACTGAAAGTAAAACTGCACGGCAGGGGAAAGGTCAGGAGCCAGAGTTATCCTGCCGGCAAACAGATTGTAGAAGGAAGTGAGTGTATCTTGAGTCTGGAATAAAACTTTAAACAACATAATCTATGAGATTAACAGAACTGCTTAAATACGTCAAACCGCTCTGTATCATCGGTGATGAGGATATCGACATCACCGGTGTGAACATCGACTCCCAGAAGATTGAGAAGGGACATCTGTTCGTTGCCATGAAAGGAACACAGACCGACGGGCACAAGTTCATTCCCAAGGCACTGGAACTGGGTGCCGCTGCCGTGTTGTGCGAGGACCTTCCCGAAGAGAAGACCGAAGGGGTGACCTATATCCAGGTTGCCTCCACGGAGAGTGCCGTGGGACCCGTTGCCACCATGTTCTTCGGGGAACCTTCCCAGAAACTGAGACTGGTGGGTGTCACAGGAACAAACGGCAAGACAACCATTGCCACCTTATTATATAATATGTTCCGTAAGTTCGGACACAAATGCGGACTGCTCTCTACGGTCTGCAACTATATCGAGGACGAGGCGATTCCTGCCGACCATACCACGCCAGACCCCATCGAGCTGAACCGTCTGCTGAGCAAGATGGTGGAGGCAGGATGCGAATATGCCTTCATGGAATGTTCCAGTCATGCCATCGCCCAACAGCGTATCGGCGGACTGAAGTTCACGGGAGGACTCTTTACGAACCTGACCCGTGACCATTTGGACTATCATAAGACCTTCGAGAACTACCGGGATGCGAAGAAGGCGTTCTTCGACGGTCTGCCGAAGGATGCCTTTGCCATCACCAATGCCGACGACAAGAACGGCAGTGTGATGGTGCAGAACTGCAAGGCAAAGGTCAAGACCTACTCTACCCGGACGATGGCTGACTTCCGCGCCCGTATCATCGAGTGTCATTTCGAAGGTATGTATTTGGAGATAGACGGTCATGAGGTCGGCGTACAGTTTATCGGGAAATTCAATGTCAGCAACCTGCTGGCGGTCTATGGGGCTGCCGTCATGCTAGGCAAGAAACCCGAGGACATCTTGGTGATATTGAGTACCCTTAAGAGTGTGGCAGGACGCCTGGAGCCCATCCGTTCCCAAGAGGGTGTCACCGCCATTGTCGACTATGCACACACCCCCGATGCCTTGGAGAATGTCCTCAATGCCATCCATGAAGTCATGGAAGGAAAGAGCGGACAGATCATCACAGTATGCGGTGCCGGCGGAAACCGGGACAAAGGCAAGCGTCCGCTGATGGCTCAGGAGGCTGCCAAACAGAGCGACCGTGTCATCATCACCAGTGACAATCCCCGTTTCGAGGAACCGCAGGACATCATCAACGACATGCTGGCAGGACTGAATGCCCAGCAGATGAAGAAGACTGTCAGTATCACTGACCGTAAGGAAGCCATCCGTACCGCCTGTATGATGGCACAGAAAGGCGATGTCATCCTCATTGCAGGAAAAGGACATGAGGACTATCAGGAAATCAAGGGTGTCAAGCACCACTTTGACGACCGTGAAGTGGTAAGGGAGATCTTTGGTCTATCGTAATAACGTGATCACGTCATAACGTAATAACGAAAAAGAAGAAATTATGCTATACTACCTTTTCAGATTCTTAGAACAGTTCAACATCCCAGGAGCACATATCTGGTCGTATATCTCCTTCCGTGCCTTGCTGGCGCTCATCCTGTCGCTGATTATCTCCGCCTGGTTCGGTGAGTATTTCATCAAGTGGATGAAACGCCGTAACATCTCCGAGACGGCACGTGACGTGAGCATCGACCCCTTTGGTGTGGAGAAAAAGGGAGTGCCTACCATGGGAGGCATCATCATTATCGTCTCCATCCTCGTTCCTGTCCTGTTGTTGGGACGTATGCGTAACACCTATCTTCTTTTGATGATAGTCACCACAGTATGGCTTGGTTTCCTGGGCTTCATGGACGACTATATCAAAATCTTCAGGAAAAACAAGGACGGACTGAAAGGGAAATACAAGATTATCGGACAGGTCTCCATCGGCTTTATCGTCGGACTGGTGCTCTGGCTCAGTCCCGACGCGGTGATGCGGGAAAACGTATCGATAGAACAGCAGAACAAAAACAAACAGGAGATTGTCGTCAAGCATAAGACGGAGGCGGTCAAGTCGCTGCAGACCACCATCCCATTCATCAAGAACCACAACCTGAACTACTCGGACATCATGTCTTTCTGCGGCGACTACAAGGTGGCGGCAGGCTGGATTCTCTTTGTCCTGATGACGATCTTCGTCGTCACGGCCGTCAGCAACGGAGCTAACCTCAACGACGGCATGGACGGTATGTGTGCAGGAAACTCCGCGATTATCGGTGTGGCACTCATCATCTTTGCCTATGTCAGCAGCCACATCGTTTATGCAGCCTATTTTGACATCATGTATATCCCGGGCTCACAGGAGTTGGTAGTATTCCTCAGTGCTTTCGTCGGTGCGATGATCGGTTTCCTATGGTATAACGCCTACCCTGCCCAGATATTCATGGGCGACACGGGTTCCCTGACCATAGGCGGTATCATCGGTGTCTGTGCCATCATCGTCCACAAGGAGTTGCTGTTGCCAATCCTCTGCGGTATCTTCTTCATCGAGAGCCTGAGCGTCATCATACAGACGCAGTGGTTTAAGATTCAGAAACGCAAGGGCAAGCGCATCCGCGTCTTCCGCGCCACCCCTATCCACGATACCTTCCGCCGACTGGACTCCCAACTCGACCAGACCAGTACGTATATCCTGAAAGGATGGCCCCACCGTCCCTTCCATGAGTCGAAAATCACGGTCCGTTTCTGGATTACCACCATCATATTAGTAGCATTAACAATCATAACATTAAAGGTAAGATGAGCAGAATCGTCATATTAGGAGCAGGAGAGAGCGGTGCAGGTGCTGCCGTCCTCGCCCAGAAAGAGGGTTTCGACGTGTTTGTCAGTGACATGTCGAAGATCAACGAGAAATACAAGAAACTGATGGACGACCATCATATCGCATGGGAAGAGGGTCAACATTCGGAAGAGAAAATCCTGAATGCCGATGAGATTATCAAGAGTCCCGGTATTCCCGACACGGCTCCCATGATTGTCAAGATCAAGGAAAAGGGTATTCCTATCATCAGCGAGATAGAGTTTGCAGGACGCTATACCAACTCCAAGATGATCTGTATCACCGGCTCCAATGGTAAGACAACAACAACGAGCCTCATCTACCACATCTTCAAGGAGGCGGGCTACGATGCCGGACTGGCCGGCAATATCGGTAACTCACTGGCCCTACAGGTGGCAGAGGAGCCCCATGAATACTACATCATCGAACTGAGTTCCTTCCAGTTGGACAATATGTACGATTTCCGTGCCAATATCGCCATCCTGTTGAATATCACACCAGACCATCTGGACCGTTATGACTTCAAGATGCAGAACTATGTGGATGCGAAGATGCGCATCATCCAGAACCAGACGCCACAGGATGCCTTCATCTACTGGAACGACGACCCGGTTATCAAAAAGGAGCTGGAGAAATACAACATCCTCTCTATCCAATACCCCTTCTCCGAACTGAAGGAGAAAGGCAGTATCGGTTATATCGAGGAAGGACAATACAAGATTGAGCAACCGGAACCGTTCAACATGGAACAGGAGGCACTCAGTCTGACGGGTAAGCATAACATCTACAACTCCCTGGCAGCCGGTATCGCTGCCAATATCGCAGGAATCAAGAAAGAGGTCATCCGCAAGTCGCTAAGCGACTTCCCGGGTGTGGAGCACCGTTTGGAGAAGGTATGCACCGTGCGCGGCGTACAGTATGTCAACGACTCGAAAGCCACCAACGTCGATGCCTGCTGGTATGCCCTAGAGTCGATGAAGACCAAGACCATCCTGATTATCGGCGGCAAGGACAAGGGCAACGATTACGACCCCATCAAACCACTGGTCAAGGAAAAATGTGCCGGACTGGTATACCTCGGTGCCGACAACCAGAAACTGCACGACAACTTCGACGCATTGGGCATCCCCGTCCGCGACACCCATTCGATGAAAGAATGCATAGAGGCATGCTACGAAATGGCAGAGCCGGGCATGACCGTCCTTTTGAGTCCGTGCTGCGCCTCATTCGACCTCTTCAAGAACATGGAGGACCGCGGCGAACAATTCAAGGAACTGGCTAGAAACCTCTAGAAATTCTAGAGTCTCTAGGTAATCTAGACATAAAAACAATGAACAAAAAGATAGGTAATATTTTCAAGGGAGACAAGGTCATCTGGATGGTGTTCTTCTTTCTTTGTATGATCAGTATCGTGGAGGTGTTCTCTGCCTCCAGTAACCTGACCTATAAAAGTCATAACTACATCGGACCGATAGTCTATCATACAGGAACGATTATCTTCGGCGTGGTGGTCGCCATCATCACCCTGAACATCCCCTGCAGGTTCTTCAAACTCATGACTCCCTTCCTGTTACTTATCACCGCCATCACCCTGCTTTGGGTACTGGTCGGCGGTCAGACGATCAACGGTGCCAATCGTGTCATCTCATTGATGGGATTCACTTTCCAGCCCTCAGAGATAGCCAAGGGGACTATCGTCCTTGCCACAGCACAGATTCTCAGTGCTATGCAACGGGAGAACGGTGCCGACAAGAAAGCCTTTAAGTGGATCCTTTGGATTACCATTCCTACCTGTTTCCTGATAGGCCTTGAGAATCTCTCCACGGCGGCACTGCTTTTTGCCGTCGTCATCCTGATGATGTTCATCGGACTCGTGCCTATGAAACAACTGGGCAAACTGGTCGGCATCCTGGGTCTGTTCGCTTTCCTTGCCATCTCCATGGTGATGCTGGTGGGACATGACACAACAGGACAGGAAGTCGCCAAGACAGAACAGACGGAGCAACCTAAGCAAAAGAGTAAATTGGAGAAGATGCTCCACCGTGCCGATACCTGGAAGGGACGTATCCTCAAATTCGGCAAAGAGGATGTCTCACCACAAGACTACGACCTCGACAAAGACGCCCAGGTAGCCCATGCCAACATCGCCATCGTGACGAGTAACATCATCGGAAAAGGACCGGGACAGTCTGTCGAGCGTGACTTCCTCTCCCAGGCATTCTCCGACTTCATCTATGCGATCGTCATTGAGGAACTGGGATTATTAGGAGCTTTCGCAGTAGCCTTCCTGTATATCGTACTGCTCTATCGTGCGGCACGCATCGCCAGTCGCTGTGAGAACAACTTCCCTGCCTTCCTGGTCATGGGACTCGCCCTGTTACTTGTCGTCCAGGCAGCCTTCAATATGATGGTGGCGGTAGGACTTGCCCCCGTGACAGGACAGCCGCTGCCCCTCATCTCAAAAGGCGGTACCTCCACGATTATCAATTGCGCCTATGTGGGTGCTATCCTGAGCATCAGCCGTTCGGCAAAAATGAAGAAAGAGCCCGTTGACGTAAAAAATATCGGGTAACATTCGTCTAAAAGAAATTTAATTCGTAATTTTGCAAGGTTCTATATATATAAGGTATATGAAAGACGATTTAAGGGTAATTATCAGTGGTGGCGGCACGGGTGGACATATCTTCCCTGCCATTTCCATAGCCAATGCCGTCAAGGCATTGCGCCCTGACGCGAAGATATTGTTTGTCGGTGCACTGGGACGTATGGAGATGCAACGTGTACCTGCTGCCGGTTACGATATCAAGGGACTACCGATCTGCGGCTTCGACAGAAAAAACCTGCTCAAGAATATCAAAGTGCTCTATAAGATCTGGAAGAGCCAGCGGATGGCGAAGAAGATTATCAAGGACTTCCAGCCACAGGTTGCCATAGGCGTAGGCGGTTATGCCAGCGGTCCGACCCTTAACAAAGCCGCTGCCATGGGCATCCCCTGTCTGATACAGGAACAGAACTCATACGCAGGTGTCACCAACAAGTTGTTGGCAAAGAAGGCGGAAAAGATCTGTGTCGCCTATGACGGCATGGAGCGTTTCTTCCCTGCCGACAAGATTATCAAAACGGGTAACCCCGTCCGTCAGTCGTTATTAGAGACGACTATTTCCCATGAGGATGCCGTTCGCTCCTTTGGACTTGACACGACCAAGAATACCATCTTGCTGGTAGGTGGTAGTCTGGGAGCCAGAACCATTAACGAAAGTGTCCTACAACATCTGGACCTGATACGTAATAGCGGTGTTCAATTTATCTGGCAGACAGGTAAATACTACCATGCACAGATCATGGAGCAGCTCCAGAAAGAGGGGAAACCGGACAATCTGGTCGTCACCGACTTTATCAGTGACATGGGAGCTGCCTATCAAGCTGCCGACCTGGTCATCAGCCGAGCCGGTGCCAGCAGTATCTCCGAGTTCTGTCTGATCGGCAAACCAGTCATCCTAGTGCCCAGTCCCAATGTGGCAGAAGACCACCAGACGAAGAATGCTATGGCTCTCGTCAATGTGAAGGCAGCCATCTATGTGAAAGACAGCGAGGCTTCTAAAATACTGATGCCTCTTGCCGTCGACACCGTGAAGGATGAGGAGAAACTGGCATCCCTGAAGGAACACATCCTCAAACTGGCCTTGCCTGATTCTGCAGAGATCATAGCCAAGGAAGTCATCAAGTTAAGTGAGAAGTGAATCGTGAACAATTTGCTACCGCAATGAATATCAAAGATATCAAAGCTGTCTATTTCGTCGGTGCCGGTGGTATCGGGATGAGTGCCATCGCCCGCTACTTCCTCAGTCGTGGACTGATAGTGGGCGGCTATGACAAGACACCCAGCGACCTGACCCGGCAACTGGAGAAGGAAGGCATGCTGATTCATTATGAGGAAAACGTGGAAATGATTCCGGAAGCCTGCAAGGAACCCTCTTCCTGTCTGGTTATCTTTACCCCTGCCATCCCTGCCGAGCATCAGGAACTACAGTATTTCCGCCAGAACGGTTTTGAGATACAGAAGCGTGCCCAGGTATTGGGAACACTGACCCGTCAGCACAAAGGCCTCTGTGTGGCTGGTACACATGGCAAGACCACCACGTCGACGATGTGCGCCCATATCATGCACCAGAGCCATCTGGACTGCAATGCTTTCCTCGGAGGTATCTCCAAGAACTACGGCACCAACTACATCCTCTCGGAGTCAGACTACGTCGTCATCGAAGCCGATGAGTTTGATCGCTCCTTCCACTGGCTCCGTCCCTGGATGACCGTCATCACCTCTACAGACCCTGACCATCTGGATATCTACGGTACGAAGGATGCTTATTTGGAGAGCTTCCGCCATTATACTGAATTGATCCAACCTGGTGGGGCCTTGATTATCCATCGTGGTCTGGAGATGAAGGAAAACCTGCAGGAGGGTGTTCTTCGTTACGACTATGCGCTTAACGAAGGGGATTTCCATGCGGAGAACATCCATATCGAGAACGGAGAGATTACCTTCGACTTCATCTCGCCCATTGAGTCTGTTACCCACATTGAACTGGGACAGCCTATCCCCATCAATATTGAGAATGGCATCGCTGCCATGGCGATGGCACAACTTGCAGGATGTACGGCTGATGAGTTACGTCAGGGGATGAAGACTTTCGGAGGCGTTGACCGCCGCTTCGACTTCAAAATCAAGAACGACAAGATGGTGTTCCTCAGCGACTATGCCCATCACCCCAAGGAGATCTACCAGAGTGCCAAGAGCATTCGGGAACTCTATCGCAACAGGAAGATCACCGCTATCTTCCAACCGCACCTCTATACCCGTACCCGTGACTTCTACAAAGACTTTGCCGATGCGCTGAGCCAGCTTGACGAGGTCATCCTGACAGAGATATACCCTGCCCGTGAGCTGCCTATAGAAGGAGTCACTTCCGAACTCATCTATAACAACCTGCGCCCTGGTATTGAGAAACAGATCATCCGCAAGGACGACGTACTCCAGTTCGTCAAGGAGCATTCCTTCGAGGTGCTCATCGTTTTAGGAGCCGGAGACTTGGATAACCAGGTGGCACAAATCACCAAGATACTACAAGAGAAAAAATGAAATATCCCTGGAAGAAATCAGCATTCATCCTGATAGACATCGCACTGGCATGCTATCTGTTCCTTGCCGTCACGGCTCTCAACAAGCCTGACGACCAGAAGGCGGTATGCACACAGGTGGATATCAATATCGAGGATGGAAAAGTTGAGGGCTTCCTGGGAAGTACGGAACTCCAAGAACAGTTAAAGCGCGCCAAGGTCTATCCACAGGGACAACCCATGAAACAGATTGACGTCCGCAAGATAGAGGAGACCATCCTTAAAAATCCTTTTGTCGAGACCGCAGAGTGTTTCAAGACACAAGGCGGTCATATCAAGATCAACCTCACCCAGCGCCTGCCTGTCGTACGTGTCAAGGCAGACAACGGAGAAGACTACTATGTGGATGCCCATGGCGAGATGATGCCTAACACACGGTATACCAGCGACTTGGTCGTCGCCACAGGACATATCAGTCATGCGTATGCCCAGAAGAAACTTTCCCGTATAGGGACCTTTATCATGCAGGACGCTTTCTGGCATAGTCAGATAGAACAGCTTAATATCCTCCACGACGGAACAATCGAGATGGTACCACGTATCGGAGACCATATCGTCTATCTGGGAAATGCCTCTAATCTCCAGCAGAAACTGGACCGCCTGGAGAAATTCTACCGTTATGGCCTGAGTGTGGCAGGATGGAATAAGTATTCCTACATTAACCTGGAGTTTGACAATCAGATTATTTGCAAGAAAAGAAAAAATAAAATATAACAAAAGATGCCAAAAGAATTTATCGTTGCTATCGAACTGGGGTCATCCAAGATGACAGGTATCGCAGGAAAGAAAAACCTTGACGGCAGTATTCAGGTACTGGCGGTGGTGAAAGAGGAGTCTTCCTCATTCATCCGCAAGGGTTATGTGTACAATATCGACAAGACCGCCCAATGTCTGACAACCATTGTCAGCAAACTGGAGAAACAACTCAAGACGACTATCACACAAGTCTATGTCGGTGTGGGGGGGCAGTCTATACGCTCTATTCGTAATGTGATCTCCAAGGAACTGCCTACCGACACAGTTGTCACCCAAGACATGGTGATTGAACTGATGGATGCCAACCGTAACATGAAATATCCTGATCAGGAAATTCTGGACGCTGCCGTACAGGAATATAAGGTAGACTCTCAGTACCAACTGGACCCGGTAGGTATCCAGTGCAGTCATATTGAGGGTAATTTCCTCAATATCCTGCAACGGAAAGCATTCTACAAGAACCTCAACATGTGTTTTGAGGCTGCAGGAATCAATGTGGCGGAAATGTACCTCGCCCCGCTAGCCCTTGCCGACAGCGTACTGACAGAGACGGAGAAACGCTCTGGCTGTGTCTTGGTGGACATGGGTGCCGACACCACTACGGTGAGCGTCTATTACAAGAATGTCCTCCGCCATCTCGCCGTCATTCCTTTGGGCGGTAATAACATCACCAAGGACATCGCCTCCCTACAAATGGAAGAACAGGATGCCGAGAAGATGAAACTGAAATACGCCTGTGCTTTCACAGAGAATAACGAGATTGACAATAACCTGAAATACTCTATCGACCCGGACCGTCAGGTGGAAAGCCGGAAATTTATTGAGATAGTGGAAGGACGACTGGAAGAAATCATCGCCAATGTATGGTGCCAGGTTCCAGAGGAGTACTATGACAAGCTGTTAGGCGGTATCGTCCTGACGGGCGGAGGCTCCAACCTAAAGGGTATCGAGAAGGCTTTCTCAAACTATACCCATATCGACAAAATCCGTATCTCAAAATTTGTCACTCAAACCATCGTCTCCAGCCTTCCTGATGTCAATGCCAAAGACGGACGGATGAACACTGTCCTCGGACTGCTTGCCAAGGGTGACATCAACTGTGCCGGACAAGAAGTGAACCCGAACGGTGACCTATTCGCAGTGAAACAGCCTCAGCAGGAGACACTTGCAGACCGTAAGGCACGTCAGGCAACAGAGACACCTGCCGGTGTGGTACGTACGGCAGAGGAAATCCGTCGTGCAGAGGAAGAAGCCCGACTGAAACGGGAGGAAGAAGAACGTATCGCCCGCGAGAAAGCAGAGGAAGAGGCTCGCATCGAGGCTGAGCGACGCAAGGAGAACAGTTTCTGGAACAAGGCTTTCAAGGGACTGAAGAAATTCGGACAAGAGATTATCAAAGAAGAAGACTAAAAAGAATATATTATGGCAGACAACATATTACTGGATTTCGGCAAGCCCGAAAAAGAAGACAGTATCATCAAAGTAATCGGTGTTGGTGGCGGAGGCGGCAATGCCGTCAACCACATGTATCGCGAGGGTATCCACGATGTGACCTTCGTACTCTGTAACACGGACAATCAGGCATTGAACGACTCACCTGTCCCTGTTCACCTGCAACTAGGCAAGGAAGGCTTGGGTGCCGGTAACAAACCAGAAAAGGCACGTGCAGCAGCAGAGGAGAGTCTGGAGGATATCAAACAGATGCTAAGCGACGGCACACGCATGGCGTTCATCACGGCAGGTATGGGCGGTGGTACCGGCACAGGTGCCGCTCCTGTCATTGCCCGTGTCTCCAAGGAGATGGGCATCCTGACAGTCGGTATCGTGACTATTCCCTTCCGTTTCGAGGGTGACCGTAAAATCGACCAGGCACTGGACGGTGTGGAAGAGATGGCAAAACATGTCGATGCCCTCTTGGTTATCAATAATGAACGCCTGCGCGAGATTTATCCGGAGCTATCTGTACTCGATGCCTTCGGCAAGGCGGACGACACCCTTTCTGTCGCCGCCAAGTCTATTGCGGAGATCATCACCGTTCACGGACTAATCAACCTTGACTTCAATGATGTAAAGACTGTTCTGAAGGACGGTGGCGTCGCCATCATGTCCACTGGTTACGGTGAGGGCGAAGGACGTGTCAAGAAAGCCATTGACGATGCCCTGAATTCTCCGTTACTGAACGACAATGATGTCTTTAACTCCAAGAAGATCCTGCTGAGCATCTCATTTGCTGGCAGCAAGGACGGCAAGGACTCCCTGATGATGGAGGAGATGAACGATGTCAACGAATTCATGGCGAAGTTCGGCGATTTCGAGATCAAATGGGGACTCGCCACAGATCCTGATCTGGGTAAGAAAGTCAAGGTCACCATCCTTGCCACAGGCTTTGGCATCGAGAATGTCGACGGCATGGACGGACACCTGAAGAAGCATAGTCAGGCAGACATCAACCGCATCGCAGAGGAGCAGGAGAAAGCAGCGCAGAAGCAAGACCGTCGTAACCGCTACTATGGCGGTGATGGAGCTACCAAGCGTTACAAGCGTCGTCCCAACATCTACCTGTTCCGTCCTGACGACCTCGACAACGACGATGTCATCTCTGCCGTAGAGCAGACTCCGACGTACCGGCGCACCCGTGAGATACTGGACAGCATCTACAGCCAGGCAAGCGGTGAAGAACTGCAGCAGCCCAATGAGGCGGCACAAGAGCCTATCCAAGGCACTATTGTATTCTCATAGAGAAGGTATCACTTCCATAAATCCTGAAGCACTGCCAGACTTTTCATTTCCGGGAAGTCTGGCAGATGTTGTTGATAGTACTGCATCAGTACATCCAAGATACGGTGACGGTCGTAACGGGACAGACGGTAGAGATGCATCGTAGGGAAGTCCATACGCATCATCAGATGGATCAGACGCGCCTCCGACGGTTGGAGGAAGTCTGAATGGGTAGGAACCTGCATGGAAAAACAACCACTCCGCAAGTCGAAGATAGCTTGTTCTTCATACCCTTCCAAATTTGGATAAAAACCCAAAAAACGGGAGAGACGGATCAGGAAGGTCAGGTGGAAATTGGCATAGCCCTCCGTGGAGGCATCCAACCATTGGACAGAGTCGGCAATATAGTCAAACAACGGTTCGTTATGTTGCTCTGAACGAAGACTATGATAGAGGAACTCTGCCACAAATAAAGCAATGGCGAGTTTCTCCGGTGAAGTAAATATGGACACATAGGGAGTCAACAGACGAGCCTCTGACAGTTTCTGCAATTGCACACGCTGACGGACATCTGTGGTAATCTCCAATAAGGTCAGTGGTTGAAAATATTGCTTCTTCAACCGTCCTTTTGCTGTCTTGGACAATGTCACAATAAAGGAAAGCCTACCCAACTCCCTTGTGAACATATCCACAATGACCTTAGACTCCCCATACTTGATGGTATGTAATACAATCGCCTCTGTTTTTACTATCATCGAGGGCGAAATTACACAAAAAAGACGAAAAAAGTGCATTTTTACGAAAGAAAATTTTGTTAGATGAAAAAATAGCAGTACCTTTGCGCCGCATTTTGAGCACCTATGGTCCCTTCGTCTATCGGTTAGGACGAGAGATTTTCATTCTCTAAAGAGGAGTTCGACTCTCCTAGGGACTACTTTAAATCCGCCATCTGCACAGCCAGATGCTACCCGTAAGGGGAACGGTGGCGGAGGGTTTCACAACCCGCCCAGGGCTGTCCGCAGGACGCAAGACCCATAAGCTTTATATTAACATCAAAATTATTAAAAAAATGGCAAATCACAAATCATCCCTGAAGAGAATTCGTCAGGACAAGAAAAAGGCAGAGCACAACCACTACTATGCAAAGACCATGCGTAATGCTGTTCGCAAGCTCCGCGCAATGACTAACAAAGAAGAGGCTGAGAAGCTCTATCCTAGTGTACAGAAGATGCTGGATAAACTGGCTAAGACCAATATCATCCACAAGAACAAGGCTGCCAACTTGAAGTCAAGCCTTGCTGCACACATCAATAAGCTCGGATAATCAAAACCAAGCATATTCAAGAGGCTGCACCTGAAAAGTGCAGCCTTTCTTTTTTCCATATTCGATAAGACTTAAAAATATTAATATTTTTACACATAAAATCTTCGTTTAAGTCCAGTCTTTTTTGTAACTTTGCAACCTATTAAGGACTATTTGAAACAATGGCAGAAGAACTGAACAAAGAAAGTAATTATTCCGCGAGTAATATTCAGGTACTCGAGGGTCTGGAGGCTGTTCGCAAGCGTCCGGCAATGTATATCGGTGATATCAGCGAAAAGGGTTTGCACCATTTGGTGAACGAGACTGTCGACAACTCTATTGACGAGGCGATGGCAGGCTACTGTACCCACATCGAGGTAACTATCAACGAAGACAATTCCATTACAGTACTAGATAACGGACGAGGCATTCCCGTCGACGAGCATGAGAAGATGCATAAGTCGGCACTGGAGGTCGTCATGACCGTGCTTCATGCCGGTGGTAAGTTCGACAAGGGCTCCTATAAAGTGTCCGGCGGTCTCCACGGTGTGGGTGTGAGTTGTGTCAATGCCCTGTCAACCCACATGATGTCACAGGTATTCCGCAACGGACATATCTACCAGCAGGAATACGAGAAGGGAAAGCCTCTTTACGACGTAAAGATTGTTGGCGATACCGACAAGACAGGTACTCGTCAGCAGTTCTGGCCCGATGGTACCATCTTCACCACAACGGAATACAAATACGACATCATTGCCCGTCGTATGCGTGAACTGGCATACCTGAACGCAGGTATCACCATTACGCTCACCGACCTTCGTCCCGACGAGGATGGTAAGCTCAAGGAGCCTGAGGTGTTCCATGCCAAGGAGGGTCTGAAGGAGTTCGTCCGTTACGTAGACCGCCATCGTACCCACCTTGTGGATGATGTCATCTACCTGAAGACAGAGAAGCAGGGTGTGCCCATTGAGGTTGCCGTGATGTACAATACCGACTATAGCGAGAATATCCACTCCTACGTCAATAATATCAATACCATTGAAGGAGGTACTCATCTTGCAGGTTTCCGTGCCGCCCTCACGCGTACATTGAAGAAATACGCTGATAACGACCCACAGATATCCAAGCAGATTGAGAAGGCGAAGATTGAGATTGCCCCGGAGGACTTCCGCGAGGGTCTCACGGCAGTCATCAGCATTAAAGTGGCTGAGCCGCAGTTCGAAGGACAGACCAAGACAAAACTCGGTAACTCTGAGGTTGCCGGAGCTGTCCAGCAGGCCGTAGGTGAGGCTCTTACCTACTATCTGGAGGAACACCCAAAAGAGGCTAAGATGATCTGCGACAAGGTCGTTCTCGCCGCCACAGCACGTATTGCAGCCCGCAAGGCACGTGAGAGTGTACAGCGCAAGAACCCGATGACAGGAGGTGGTCTGCCCGGCAAACTCGCCGACTGCTCGGAGAAAGACCCGAACGTCTGTGAGATCTTCCTCGTCGAGGGTGACTCTGCAGGCGGTTCTGCCAAGTCTGGTCGTGACCGTCATTTCCAGGCTATCCTTCCACTGCGTGGTAAGATCCTGAATGTGGAGAAGGTACAGTGGCACCGTGTCTTCGAGTCTGAGTCCGTCATGAACATCATCCAGTCCATCGGTGTCCGCTTTGGTGTTGACGGAGAAGGTGACCGTGAAGCCAATGTCGACAAACTGCGTTACAACAAGATCATCATCATGACCGATGCCGACGTCGATGGCTCACACATCGACACCCTTATCATGACACTCTTCTACCGCTTCATGCCACAGGTCATCCAGGGCGGTCACCTCTATATCGCTACCCCACCCCTCTACAAATGTACGTACAAGAAGTTCTCTGAGTACTGCTACACCGAACAGCAGCGTCAGGCATTCATCGACAAGTACGTGGAGGGACGTGACGACGACAAGGCACTGCATACCCAGCGTTACAAAGGTTTGGGTGAGATGAATCCTGAGCAGTTGTGGGAGACGACCATGAATCCCGAGAACCGCCTGTTGAAGCAGGTGACTATCGAGAATGCCGCCGAGGCTGACGAAATTTTCTCCATGCTCATGGGTGACGATGTAGAGCCACGTCGTGAGTTCATCGAGAAGAATGCCACCTACGCGAATATCGACGCATAAAATAGTTGCTTTTGGAAAGAAATCGGGAAATATATAAAGTGACATTGGTGGGAGGAGCCATCAATGTCATTTTGTTATTATTCAAGTTCATAGCAGGCATCCTTGGACACAGTGCCGCTATGGTCGCTGATGCCGTCCATTCGTTGTCTGACTTCGTAACGGATGTCATCGTACTGGTGTTTATCCGTATCAGCGGCAAGCCTCAGGACAAGTCGCACGACTACGGACACGGGAAATATGAGACTCTGGCGATGACCTTGATAGGTGCGGCATTACTCTTTGTCGCCATCGGCATTATCTATAGTGGTGCTGTTAAGATTTCCATCTGGGCAAATGGCGAACAGTTAAAGGCGCCTGGAATGCTTGCCCTATGGGCTGCCCTCGTATCCATCGTCTTAAAAGAGGGGGTCTATCACTATTCGATGGTAAAGGCACGACAACTGAACTCCCAAGCGGTAGAGGCGAATGCCTGGCATCACCGCAGCGATGCCTTGTCATCTATCGGAACGGCAGTGGGTATCGGCGGTGCCATCTTCTTAGGACAGCGATGGATTGCGGAACGGTATCGGTGACCTGATGGAGCAGTCGTTGCCCGATGCCGTAGAGGAAGAAATACTACGATTAGCGGCTACTGTGCCTGGCGTAGCAGAGCCCCATGAGTTGCGTACTCGTCGTATCGGTAATCACTATGCCATCGAACTGCATATTTTGATGGACGGTGACATCACCTTACGCGAAGCCCACGACAAGGCTTCAGAGGTGGAAGACCTGTTGAAAGAACGCTATGGGGAGGAGACCCATATCGCCGTCCATGTAGAACCGAAATAAGGTTATTTCATGATAATACACATCTTGGTGAGATCGTCGCTAGGCTCTGCCTCGTTGATACCGTCGGTATATATAAACAGGGTCTTTCTGTAACTGACCATGAACAATCTTCAAGTTTTTCATGTGTTTCCTATGACGATAGATATAGATGGAGAAGAAGGCGATGATGATAGCAGCGATGATGACAATCGCCCAAATCAAAATATGTTCTTTCTCCAGTTCCTGCTCCTTCGTCTCGTTCTCGGCATAGGAAATTGCCAATTCCGTATCGAACTCGTTCATCTGGGCACGTGCCTCTGACGACTGGATG
>CACZCT010000028.1 GCA_902779745.1 uncultured Prevotellaceae bacterium | reverse complement strand
ACGGTCTTCGGCATAGTTGACGGCTCCATCAGCCGCAGCATTCATACCATTTTCCGTAATCTGCTTGTTGTATAAATTGCGGATACGACGAATCTGGTCAATCTTCACTCCCCGCTGAACCAGTTTCGTCACGATTTGTGACTGCGTGGTTCCCGCCTGTGTCTCACGCTTAATGAAATCCATCACCTGACTGTCTGTCATACCCTGAGCCATCATACCCAGGGAGAAGACTATCATCATCGCAAAAAAAAGAATTCTTTTCATATCTTTGTTTTTATTGCTTGTCAACTTTCAATTGTCAACTCTCTTACAGTACCATCTGGAGATACGGAGCATGACGCTGATGCCGCCTACCGTCTTGATGAACCAGTATTTTCTGTTGTTCTTGTAGAGCTTGCCACGGATTCCAGTAAACTGACCGTGGACGACCTCCACCTCGGTACCTGGTTTCAGTTCTGCCTCCGCTGCATCCAAGAACTCCACAGGAGTCTTCACGTAGTCAGGGTCGCAGAGCAGACGAAAGTCCGTCATCTCATGGTCGGAAATCTCACTGACGCTGTCATCACCCTTATTCTTCATCAACTGAAGGGGCACCTGACACCTCGTCAGCACTTTCCGCAAGTCATCCTCCTCCATGATTTTCTGCAAGAAGACGTAGCCATGCACCACAGGAACCAGTACCTTCCGGGGCTTGGGGTCGTCTCCGATAACCTTTTCCTTGTAGGTCATGGGAATGAAACAAGGGAGCTTATTTTCCTTCAGGAATGCCCCCACTTCCATTTCCCGACGATTGAAGGTCCGGATCACCACCCAACTGTTGTCCATCGTGGTCTTCTCTATTTCGGATGCAAAGATAGTAAAAAAAGTGAAAAGTGAAAAATGAAAAGTGAAAAATTTTGTTATATTGGGATTATTGACTGGAGGAGGGAGAGGGCGGATTCGACGGTAGGGACATTGGATACCAACAGGGAACGTTTGCCAGAAGTATCACGGAGCTGACAGCGACGGGGCTCACGGGCTACAAAATCGAGGATGGCATCGAAAGAAGAACTCTGATAGAACGGACTGTCTGGGTTGGAGACGAAGAAGAGTGTCATCCGCCCCTGTTTCAACACCAGTTTCTCACACCCCAACTGCTGACCCAACCGACGCAAAGGCACCACACGCATGAGTTCCTCACCGACATGTGGCACAGGACCGAAACGGTCAATCAACCGAGTACGATAGGCGGCAAGTTGCTCATCCGTGTGCAGATTGTCCAATTCACGGTACAGCAGCATGCGCTCACTGTCGGAGGGCACATACTGATCGGGGAAGTAGAGTTCAAGGTCGGTGTCAACGGTAGTGTCGGAGACGAATTGCTTAGAGTAATCGGAGTACTCAGAGTTCTCGGAGTACTCAGAGTATTCGGAAGCAATCTCCTTCATCGCCTCATTCAGGATCTTCTGGTACGTCTCGTAGCCGAGGTCGGCGATGAAGCCTGACTGTTCAGCACCCAAGAGATTGCCGGCTCCCCGGATGTCCAGGTCCTGCATGGCTATCTGGATACCGCTGCCCAGTTCACTGAACGTCTCCAGTGCCTCCAAACGACGACGGCTCTCCTGAGGGAGGTCGGCAAGCGGAGGAGCGAGGAGATAACAGAACGCCTTGCGGTTGCTGCGTCCAACCCTACCCCGCATCTGGTGCAGGTCAGAGAGCCCGAAATGATGCGCTCCGTTGATGATGATGGTATTGGCATTGGGGATATCGATACCGTTCTCGATGATGGTCGTGGAAAGCAGCACATCATAGTCGTAATTAATAAAATCATAGACTATCTGTTCCAGTTCGTCGGGTTTCATCTGTCCATGACCGATAGCAACACGGGCTTCCGGGACATAGGTATGGATCATATCTGCAATCCGTTGCAGGTCGTTGATACGGGGATTGACGAAATACACCTGTCCATTACGTGACATCTCAAACTGTATTGCCTCTTCAATGACTTCAGGAGTTAACGTATGTATCTCGGTATGAATGGGATAGCGATTTGGTGGCGGTGTCTGGATAATGCTCAAGTCACGGGCTCCCAAGAGGGAGAACTGGAGGGTGCGGGGGATAGGCGTTGCCGTCAAGGTCAATGTGTCGACAGTAGCCTTTTTCTGACGCAGTTTCTCTTTGGTAGCCACTCCAAATTTCTGTTCCTCGTCGATAATGAGGAGACCAAGATCCTTGAACTTCACCGTCTTACCGATGAGTTTATGGGTTCCGATAATGATATCAATCTTGCCGTCCGCCAAGTCCTGGAGAATCTCCTTCGTCTGTTTGGCAGAACGAGCCCTGGTGAGGTAGTCGATCCGCACGGGAAAGTCTTTCAGGCGACCTTTGAATGTCTGGTAGTGCTGATAGGCAAGGACGGTGGTGGGTACCAATACCGCCACCTGTTTGGAGTCACATGCCGCCTTGAAGGCAGCACGGATAGACACCTCCGTCTTACCGAAGCCCACATCGCCACATACCAAGCGGTCCATCGGACGAGCCTGTTCCATATCCGCCTTTACCTCATTGGTCGCCTTCAACTGGTCGGGCGTGTCCTCATAGAGGAAGGATGCTTCCAGTTCCTGTTGCAGGAAACTATCAGCACTGAAGGCAAAACCCCTCTCCCGTTTTCGTGCCGCATAGAGTTTGATGAGGTCACGGGCGATGTCCTTGAGTCTGGACTTCGTACGTTCTTTCAAGCGTTCCCACTGCCCCGTACCCAGATGGGAGAGACGGGGAGGCTCACCATTGTCTTGAGCCTTGTATTTGCTGACTTTATAGAGGGAATGAATGGATACGTATATAGAGCCACCGCCCTGGTAGATAATTTTGATCATTTCCTGATAGCTCGGAGTACTCTGAGAACTCGGAGTATTCTGAGGACTCGGAGTAATCGGCATTCTGACCAACCCCCCAAACTTACCAATACCATGATCGACATGCACCACGTAGTCGCCAATTTCAAACTGTCGGATTTCTTTCAGGGTCAGTGCCGCTTTTCCACTACGTGCCTTGTCAGAGCGAAGGCTGTATTTATGGAAACGGTCGAAAATCTCATGGTCAGTGAAGACACAGAGTTTCAGGTCATGATTGACGAAACCGGCATGAAGAGCGGTATCTACGTAGTTAATCTCTGAGAACTCGGAGTTCTCAGAGTTCTCAGAGTTCTCAGAGAGAATATCCTCGAGACGCTGGAGTTGCTTGGGACTGTCCGCCAGAACATAAATATGGTAGCCCTGCGATTTGAAATCGGCAAAAGACTGGCGGAGCAGGTCGAATTTCTTGTGAAACAGGGGTTGCGGAGCGATATGGAAGGTCAGGGTGACATCCGGTTTCCACATGGAATGATGCCCCCACTCTATCAGACGAAACGTCCCTATTGCCGAGAGGAACTGCTCTCCATTCATCAACGGGACATCTGATACCTCCTGACTCATACGGTCTATGATGTCATGGACATATTGGAAATCCTTGGCAATCAATAAGGTATCTTTCGGAAAGAAAGACAGGCTGTTGGCTGTTAGCTGTTGGCTGTTAGCTGCTAATTCAGGGACGATGCTCACCTGGTCCTTGCGGTCACGGGAGAGTTGGTCATCCACTTCAAAGGTACGGATGGAGTCGATGTCGTCACCGAAGAAATCCACCCGGAAGGGATACTCACTACTAAAACTGTAAACATCGAGAATAGAACCACGCAGGGCAAACTGACCGGGTTCATAGACATAGTCGACTTCCTGAAAACCGAAATCACGCAGGGTTCCCGACAAGTCATCAACATCCACGACCTGTCCCTGTTTCAGAACCAGTGTCCGCTCATTCAACTGTTCCTTGGCAATCACCTGCTCGGCAAGAGCTTCAGGGTAGGTGACGATGGAGAGTTGACAATTGACAGTTGACAGCTTGGTCAAGACATCGGTGCGGAGGATCTCATTGGCAGGGTCACGCTGAGCATATTTGATGGCACGACGATAGGAGGATGGGAAGAAAAGGACTTGCTCCGTTCCCAACATCTGCTTGAGGTCATGATAGAAATAGGCTGCCTCTTCCTCGTCTGGAAGAATGAATAAAGAGGTAAGAGGTAAAAGGTTGGAGGTAAGAGTAGAGGCGAAAAGCATGGGGGCGGAGGAGCCGATGAGTCCCTGGAGGAAAACCGTCCTTGCCCCTTTTTCCTCTATCTCCTTCTCCACGGCTATCGTCTCCGGAGCCTTGCCATACAGTTGTAAGAGTTCCTGTATCGTCATTACTGGTCGGGATTCTCGATGAAGCCCTGATATTCGGGAGTGAGTGCTGACATGATGACGTCATAAGACTGTTGGAGAGTGGACTGGACATTGTCAGCACCTTGGGAGACAGGAGGAATAGGCTGATGGATGGTGAGCGTCAACGGATGCCAATTGATGAAATGCCAGTCGCGGGTCCTAGGCATCACGTTAAATGAGCCGTTGATTGTCATGGGGACAACCGGCAACTGCAACTCATCCGCCAAGGCAAAAGCACCCTTCTTAAAGGCACCCATGTGACCAGTAAAACTGCGGGCACCCTCCGGGAACACCACGACACTGCAATTCCCTGTTTCCAGGATATGACGGGCTGCCTTATAGGTCGCCCTTACCTTCGCCGTACCTCTCCGATCCACAAATATTTGATGTGACTTGGCACAGGCATAACCGACAAACGGTATTTTCTTCAATTGGTATTTCATCATCCACTTGAAGTTACGTCCCAGAAAACCGTATATCAGAAAGATGTCAAAGGCACCCTGATGGTTTGCCACAAAGACATACGACTGGTTCTCCGTCAAGTGCTCACGTCCCTCCACCTTCACCGGTAACAGGAACACACGGGCAATCACCCGTGCCCACCAACGACCGGGATAATAGCCCCAATAATGACCGTTACCAATGGTACAGCCAATTCCCACGACAGTAGCCGTCCATATCGTCATCAATATCGTGACTGGAAAAGCGACAAATACCTGATAAACCCTATAGAAAAATGTCTTCACAACTCTCAACTCTAAACTATCAATTTACCTACCTTCGGGTATTTCCGAGTCCACCCGTCCCAACGGAGACGCATGACACCGAAGAAAGCCTCTCCAAAAATCCCACCGGACATCTTAGAAGTACCCTCCCTGCGGTTGACGAAGATGACAGGAACCTCCTTGATCTTAAAGCCAATTTTGTAGGCGGTGAACTTCATCTCTATCTGGAAGGCATAGCCCTTGAAACGGATTTTATCGAGTTCAATGGTCTCCAATACCCGACGCTTATAGCATTTAAAACCTGCCGTGGTATCGTGCACCTTAAAACCAGTAACGAAGCGCACGTATTTCGAGGCAAAATAACTCATCAGCACCCGTCCCATGGGCCAGTTGACGACATTCACGCCACTGACATAACGACTGCCGATGGCGAGGTCGTTTCCCTCCTCTGCACAGGCGGCATAGAGGCGGGGAAGGTCATCTGGGTCGTGACTGAAATCGGCATCCATCTCGAAGACGTAGCCATAGTCGTGTTCCAATGCCCATTTAAAGCCCATGATATAGGCGGTACCCAGACCGAGTTTTCCACTACGTTCCAAAAGGAACAGGCGGTCGGAGAACTCCTGTTCCATCAGTCCTTTGACAATGGCTGCAGTCCCGTCAGGGGAGCCGTCATCAATCACGAGGATATGGAAACATTTCTCCAACGAGAATACCGCCCGAATAATCTTCTCGATATTCTCTTTCTCGTTATAGGTTGGGATAATAACGACGCTGTCACTCTTCATCACTTCTCGTATTTGGGGACAAAGGTACGATTTTATTTTTGTTTATGCAAGGTTATGACGACAATTTCGCCAGGAAGACCCAAGCGGAAGGGAATGAGGGCTCCTAATCCTGTGGAGACATAGAGGGCACGGGAGCCCTCATAAGTCATACCACCCCATTCCTTATAACTTAAGGAGGCTGGAGAAAAACCAAAGATATCAGCCTGTCCTCCATGCGTATGACCACTCAACGTGAGTTGTGCCTGACATTGGGGAAGAATGAGCTCCCGCCAAGCTGTGGGATCATGCTGGAGCATGATGATAAATGGGTTATTGGTTATAGGATTGGGAGTAGCGAGGGTCTTCTTCACATCACCACGACGGGGCATACGCTTAACCGTGCCCCAGTTCTCCATACCTGCAATAACAATAGAGTCACTGTCGCGATGGATGACACGATGCTCATTCAACAACAGGGTCCATCCTGCCTGACGCTCCAAGAACCGCGTCTTGGCGCAATTGGATTCCTTTTCCAAAGAATCACAAGGCTGATAGGTGGCATAATCATGATTGCCCAATACGGAATAGACCCCGTCAGGGGCTTTCAACCGCTGCAGCTGAGGAAGATGTGCAATAATCTCATCGGGATATACATTCTGAAGGTCGCCCGTAAACACAATCATATCAGGTTTCAGGGCAAGGATACAATCCACAGCACGCTGGAGCAACCATTCCCTATTGCCTGTCATCGTACCGACATGGGCATCAGAGAACAATGCGATGCGATAGCCGTCAAAGGATTTTGGCAGGTCCTTACTGACATACTCCACCTGACGAATTTCCATCTCCTGGTAGCCCACGAACATACCATAGGCAGCAAAGAGCATGATGAGCAAGGCGGCAGTAATACCAACTTTCCTACCCCATCGTTTGGGGCATAGCCAACGACAGAGGAAGAATACAACCAACGGGGCGACCACAAAGACCATCAACAGGAAAAAGGGTACAGCGTAACGGGCAATCATGTAAAATGTAAAATTTTAAAAATGTAAAAATTATAAAGTTTAAAGTTTAGCGGTTAGCGAGGAGCGTTGAGAGGAATTTACGGAGGGTTTCGACGGGAAGTCCACGGCGACGGGCATAGTCACATAGCTGGTCTTCACCTATCCTACCGACAGAGAAATAACGGGCCTCAGGCAGGGCTATCATCAAGCCACTGACACTGGCATGGGGTTTCATCGCCCCACTCTCCGTGAGACGAATACCTATCTGTCTGAAGTGCAGGAGTTCGTCCAATACAAAGTTCAGGCTGGTGTCCGGGAGGGAGGGATAACCCACTGCCGGACGGATGCCTTGGAATCGCTCGGCATGCAACTCCTCCATCGACAGGTGTTCATCAGGGGCATAGCCCCAGTCTTTGCGACGCACCTCCTCATGGAGCTTCTCTGCCGCAGCCTCTGCCAGACGGTCTGCCAACAACTGTACCATCATCTTCTGATAGGGGTCATGGTCGAAATCACACTCCAAACCGTGGTCGACACTGGTAGCAAAGATGCCCATCTGATCGTGATCCGGATGGATGAAGTCAGAGAGGCAGAGGTGACTGCTGCCTGCCTGTTGCTGACGTAATAGGGACAAGGTGATTGGTGAGCGGTTAACGGTTAGCGTAATGACGATATCGTCACCGTCAGCGTGGCAGTCAAAAAGTTGGAAGAGGGCATAAACATGGTAGTTGCCATCGAGTTGGCGGAGGGTGTCCTCTGCCTCTCCCCTGCACTTCTGTTGTTGTTCAGGAGTATGCAACTGCCACGCATGATAGAAATATGCCCAGTTGACATAAGGCTGCAGGTCGTGTATCTCGTAGGTACGTTTCATCTGAAGGCTATCTCTTCTCCAATATAGTCTGTATCCACATTGCCACCCACATAGACGGTATGTCCATTACAGAGGGTACGCTCAACACGCCAGAGATAGGTATGTCCCTCCATAGGGCTCCATCCGCACTTGCTCTGGATACAAGCCGATGTGACAGTCCATCCTACATTAGGACGTACCAGTACCAAGTCGGCACGATACCCTGGACGGATAAAACCACGGTCACGTACCTCAAAAAGTCGGGCAGGGTTATGACACATCAGTTCCACCAACCTCTCCAGGGTTAATACCCCCTGATCAACCAATTCCAACATGGTGACCAATGAGAACTGAATCATCGGCATGCCACTTGCTGCCTTAACACATCCACCCTCCTTCTGGGACAACAGGTGAGGGGCATGGTCGGTACCTATCACGGTAATCCGTCCGTCTGTCAGGGCTTGTTGCAAGGCCTCCCTGTCTCGTTCTGTCTTGATGGCCGGGTTGCACTTGATACGGGTTCCCAAGCGGTTATAGTCACGGTCAGAGAAATAGAGGTGGGAAATCACTGCCTCGGCGGTAATACGAGAGCTCAGAGTACTCGGAGAACTCAGAGAACTCGGAGCAAAGAACTCGAGCTCTTTGGCAGTGGTGAGATGCGCGACATGCAGTCGTGCATGATGCTTCCTAGCCAGTTCCACCGCCAGTTTCGTACTCTCATAACAAGCCTCCTCACTACGTATCTCCGGATGGTGCGCCATTTTCGGGTCATCTCCATACTGTTTCTTGGCGACAGCCATATTACAATTGATGATACCGGTATCCTCACAATGTGCCATCAAAGGCAGCGGAGTTGTACTGAATATACGCTCCAGAGACTCCCTGCGGTCTACCAACATATTCCCTGTAGAAGAACCCATGAAGAGTTTGATACCCGGAATACGGTGGATATCCAACTGGCTGAAAGTATCGGTATTGTCATTGGTGGCACCATAGAAAAAACTGTAATTGACATGACTCTTCTGTCGAGCCAGCGTGAATTTTTCCTCCAACGCCTCCAAGGTGGTCGTCTGGGGAATGGTATTCGGCATATCGAAAAAAGAGGTCACACCACCTGCTGCCGCTGCCCGAGACTCACTGTCCATATCCGCTTTTTCCGTGAGTCCTGGTTCCCTGAAATGGACATGGTCATCGATGATGCCCGGGAGGATGTAACAGCCATGGGCAGAGATAACGGTATCTATAGGGGCTATAGGAACTATTGTACCTATAGGGACTATAGCAACAATACTACCATCCTCAATGAGGATGGTACCGTCGGAGATACGACCTTCATTGACAATCGTTCCACCTTCGATGACAGTTCTCATTCGCAATTATTTCTGAGGGATGTTGGTCAAAGGAGCAGGAGAAGCCGTCTCAGAATTCTCCATAATCGACTGGTCGCCCAGTCCATTCATCCGTTTCTCGTTCTCCTGAGCCGTCTGATAGTAATCCTTGACATAAGGATCTTCCTTAAATTTATTCGTTGCCTTCGACATGATGTCCTCAATCTGAGGAGTCAGAATAGGATAACGGTACTGGCTGGTAATCATCATGAAGACACCCGGTCCCAGTACATTGTCGAAATTCGACTCAATGAACCTCATCACCAACCGATCCTCCTCCGCAGCAATTCTTGCCGCCTCTGCAGAGAGCTGCCGGTTGATAACCTCCTCATCAATACCTTCCAACAACATCTGACTCTGTTTGTGGGAGAGTTCGTTCATCTGACTGGTCAACTGGTTGTGCCGGTCGATAAACAAATAGAGGGAGTCATTCATAGGGGTACCGCCAACCAACTGGCGTACATTATCTATCTTCACGGTAATCTCGCCCTTTTCCAGAACGATAGGCATGATGCTTTCATCGTCCATGAAAAGACTAACCATACGGACGGTGTCGAGCAATCCTGTGAAATGGAACTCTCCATGGACGACATCACAGGAATCTATATTCTTGAATTCGTTATTCTTAATCGCCTTCAGATAGAGTTTGCTGCCATCCAATGCTGAAATAGAGGAAGATCCCTCTACGTTGTATGAACTGGCACACGACGCAAGGAATACAATGATGACGGGCAAAACGAAAAACTTCTTCATCTTATTTTTTGTTTTCATGTGCAAATGTACAACGATGGTTTGAAAAGAAGAAATATATTTGCGCAATTTAATACATTTGTGCATTAATTAGCGTTTTTTTGCCTACTTTGCTTCTTTTTCCAATTCATTAGCTATCCGATGGCTGGTATAAAGTTGAAGGATGGCTGCCACTAACAGAATGACAATCCAGTTGTTATGTACATATTTAATATATAGCAGGAAGTCTAGACCGAAGAAATTCGCCTGGTTGGCAAACATCATCAGGGCGGCTATCAGGAAAAGGACATCACTGATGAGCATGATACGCCGAAGACGGCGGATTGTGAAATTCGTCCCCTCATAGGTCTGACGCATCTGCATGGCTGCGAATAACAAGGCTCCCGGTGCAAAAATATAAGGTGCCCACGACTGGAGGAAAAGACTGGCTCCCGATCCTATCACCATCAACGTGCCCCCTAATAGCATAAGAAGGGTTTCTGTTTTACTCAACTGTCTCATGACCGGATGTTGTCGAGGGTTGTTCACCACTGAAAACGAAGATATCCTCATCGTCCGTTTTCATGAAATAACGCTCACGGGCTATCTTCTCTATCGCCTTGGGATCACTGCTCAACTTCTTTATCTTAGCATTGTCCTGATTATACTGGTCTTTCTGCCGCTGGATGTCTTGTTCCAGTTCCTCGATGAGTTCCTGGTTCTTGAAATGATGCCATACACTGTTCTCGTCGATGAAACCTATCAGCAACACCGCCAATAACGTCACTATCCCATATTTCAACCAGGGAGAGCGATAGAGTTTTCCAAGTATTTTCTTCAGTCGATCCATAATATGTGGGCAAAATTACTAAAAAATATCAATTCTCCATTCTCAATTCTCATTTTTTTTGTAATTTTGCCCTTAAAATTTGAGAATGATGGAAGAATATATTGTTTCGGCGCGGAAATACAGACCGACCTCATTTGAAACGGTGGTCGGGCAACAGGCACTGACTACGACACTGAAGAATGCGGTGACTAGCGGGAAACTCGCTCACGCCTATTTGTTTTGCGGTCCCAGGGGGGTTGGAAAGACCACCTGTGCCCGTATCTTTGCCAAGGCGATCAACTGTATGTCACCTACTGAGCAGGGAGAGGCTTGCGGACATTGTGAGAGCTGTCAGGCGTTCAACGAGCAACGGTCGTTTAACATCTTCGAGTTAGATGCTGCCTCCAACAACTCCGTGGAGCACATCAAAACGCTGATGGAACAGACACGCATTCCACCGCAGGTAGGAAAATACAAGGTATTCATCATTGATGAGGTACACATGCTCTCAACAGCAGCCTTCAATGCGTTCCTGAAGACACTGGAGGAACCCCCCGCCCATGTTATCTTCATCCTTGCCACCACGGAGAAGCACAAAATCCTGCCGACCATCCTAAGCCGTTGCCAGATCTACGACTTCGAGCGCATGACAATACGCAACACTATCGACCACCTAAAAGCAGTGGCAGAAAAAGAGGGGGTGCAATATGAGGAACAGGCACTTGCCGTCATAGCGGAAAAGGCAGACGGCGGTATGCGTGACGCCCTGAGCATTTTCGATCAGGCCGTGTCGTTCTGTCAGGGGAATATCACCTATCAGAAAGTCATTGAGGACTTGAATGTCCTCGACTCAGAGAACTATTTTAAGATTATCGACTTTGCAGTAGAGAATAAGGTGAGCGATATCATGGTACTGCTCAACCAGATCATCAATAAGGGATTTGACGGAGGACTGCTCATCGGCGGACTTGCCAAACACGTACGGAGCGTACTGATGGCAAAAGACCCACAAACTCTGCCATTGCTGGAGGTCAGTGACCAGCAACGGGAACGCTACCAACAACAGGCACAGAAATGTGAGACCCGTTTCCTGTATGATGCCCTGCGCCTCATGAACCAATGCGACATCAACTACCGACAGTCGTCAAACAAGCGACTGCTTGTGGAACTGACTCTCATTGAGGTGGCACAGATCACACAACCCGATGACACAGTAAGCAGTGGGCGTAAGCCCAGAAGATTGAAATCCCTGTTTAAACAACTGATACAACAGCCTCAGCCCAAGAAAGCAGCCCCGCAGGTAGCTGCGGCAGAGGTGGTTGAATCATCTCAGAGTTCTCAGAGTTCTCAGAGTTCTCAGACTGTCATTTATAATCCCTCCCAGCGTCCTCAACTCAAGAGGGCGGTGGGTTTCACTGCCCTCAAGAACAGAGCCAATACCAAGGGAAAGATGCAGATCATCCCGGGAACGCTTGCCCCCAACGACCCTAATGCCGTCGTCAAGGATGAGCAATCGGACTTCACCCAGCAGGAACTGGAACTGCAATGGATGATGATGTGTAACCGTATGCCCCAGCATCTGAGTGGTATTGCCACCCGTATGAAGAACATGAATCCTGTCATCAAGGAGATACCCCATGTGGAGGTGAGCGTAGACAACCAACTCGCTTACGACCAGTTGACGGAAATCAAAGGCAAAATCCTCAGTACCCTGAGAATCTACCTCCACAACAATGCCATCACCCTCGGTATCAAGATTACAGAACATGAGGGGAAAGTCCGCATACTGACCCGTAGGGAACAGTATGAACTAATGGAAAAAGAAAATCCCGCAATCGCTAAATTGCGAGAACTCTTAGACCTTGAGTTAGCGTAACGCTAACCATTAAATAAGCGTCATTCCCAGCTTTTTACATTCTGAGCGCATATCATCCGGCCAGATTGATGCCTGAATTTCTCCGATATGTCCTTTGTGCAGGAGCACCATACAGAGACGACTCTGTCCGATACCACCACCGATACTCAAAGGCAACTGACCGCTGAGCAGTTTCTGGTGGAAATAGAGTCCCTCACGCTCCTCCTGACCTTCTAGCTTCAACTGACGCAACAGCGACTCCTTGTCGACACGGATACCCATGGATGACAACTCAAACGAGCGTCCCAATACCGGATACCAAATCAGGATATCACCATTCAGGCCAGCAAGACCGTTCTCACCGACAGTCGACCAGTCATCATAGTCAGGGGCACGACCGTCATGCTTCTCGCCATTCGACAACTTACCACCTATACCTATGATAAACACGGCACCATACGCCTCACAGATAGCATCCTCACGCTCCTTGGGCGACTTGTCGGGATACATCTTCAGCAGTTCTTCGGCATGGATGAACGTGATCTTCTCCGGAAGGAAGGGCTTAATCTGCGGATAGGTCTCACAGGTCAGATACTCCGTACGACGGATGGCGGCATAGATACGCTCCACCACATTCTTCAGATAGGCGATAGTACGCTGCTCCTTCGTGATGACAGCTTCCCAGTCCCACTGGTCGACATATAGGGAATGGAGGTTATCCAGTTCCTCGTCCGCACGGATGGCGTTCATATCCGTATAGATGCCATAGCCCGGCTCTATCTGGTACTCTGCCAAGGATAGACGCTTCCACTTCGCCAGGGAGTGAACGACCTCTGCACGGGCATCACCAAGGTCCTTAATAGGGAATGTCACAGCACGCTCCACCCCGTTCAGGTCGTCATTGATACCCAGTCCTTTGAGGACAAACAAAGGTGCCGTCACACGACGAAGACGTAACTCTGTCGATATATTCTGTTGGAAAAACTCCTTAATCAGTTTGATACCCTGCTCCGTCTGTTTCGTATCGAGCAGGGGCTGGTAGTCGATTGGTTTAATCAGTTGACTCATCTTATTTCTTTGCGATTTTACTTTTTGCGACTGCAAAGGTACTACTTTAAAACTAATACGCAAGCAAAATTCTTAATTATTTTGCAAAATGATAGTATTTTTTGTCGTTTCCTTTCATTTTGCATCCTGAATACAATATTAAAAGAATATAAAACTATAAACTTTTTATTACCTTTGACCTTCGGTCGAACGTAGGCTGCACCTCGAAAATGAAAGAAAAATTGGATTTTTCTTTGTATTTTGCTCAGTTTGCACTACCTTTGCAGATGTTTTGGTCCCGTAGCTTAGCTGAATAGAGCGTCAGATTCCGGTTCTGAAGGTCTTGGGTTTGAATCCCAACGGGATCACTATTATATTAGTAAGGAGGATACCTATGAGAAAAATTATTGTGACCGTGGCACCTGTCTGTCACGTTGGCAAGGAGATTCCTGCCGAATGCAAAAACCCGCTCACGCCAGAGGAGATAGCCGAAGACACCATCAACTGTTACAAAGCAGGAGCCTGTGAGGTACACCTCCATACCCGTGATTTGCAAGGTAATCCCACTTTTGAACTGGACGTGTTCCGCCAAACCATTGGACTGATCCGTAAGGAGACAGATATGATCATCCAAGGATCAACGGGCGGACTGTCAACCCTTTCCCTTGCCCAGCGGTGTGTCAGTCTTGACGTTCCAGAAGTAGAGGTCGCCTCCCTGAACATGGGCAGTGTGAACTTCGGGGAGACGGTATATGTCAATACCATGCCTGACCTGCGCTACTGGGCAAAACGGTTGGACGAGACCAATACCGTCCCTGAGATGGAACTTTTCGACCTGAGTCATGTGGAATGCGCCACTCGTCTTGCCGACGAGGGAGTCATCCACCGTCCCCTGCATTATAATTTCTGTGTGGGACCCGGCAACTCCTCGAACCTTTCCGCCACCGGACGTAACCTCGCCATGCTGACCAGTCTGATGGAGCCTGGCACCTCCTGGGGTATCACCCATGACTCGATGAAAGACTTCTCTATCCTTGCCTGTGCCATCGGCATGGGAGCATCAGTCGTACGTGTCGGTTTTGAGGACAGTTTCTATTATGCACCAGGCAAACGCGCCCATACCAATGCAGAACTCGTGGAGAAACTCGTTGCCCTTATCCGCATGATGGGGTGTGAACCAGCCACCCCTGCAGAAGCAAGGGAAATGCAACATATCAAGTAAGATGGAAGAAGTAAGATGGAAGATGGTTGTCTTAGACGACGACCCCACAGGAATCCAGACAGTACATGGATGTCTGCTTGTCACCCAATGGGATGAGGAACATGTACGACTGGGCTTTGAGGACGCAGCACCTTTCTTCTATATCCTGACCAATACCCGGGCAATGACCCGTGAAGAGGCTGCCCGTGTTACAAGAGAAGCCATGGAGACCGTGGTAAGAGTCAACGAGCATTTCGGTTACCGTCTCATCATTGTCAGTAGGAGTGACTCCTGTCTGCGTGGACATTTCCCTTTGGAAACCGATGTGATGCGTACTGTACTGCATGAACATGGGGAGACCGTATTCCACCAAACACCGTTCTGTCCTGCCTTTATTGAGGCGGGACGCGTTACAATAGACGGTATCCATTATATGAAAGACGGTGGGAAATTGATTCCCGTCAGTGATACCGAGTTTGCCCGTGATAACGTATTCGCCTATCACACCAGTGTGCTGACAGACTATATCCGTGAGAAAGGAGCAGACCCCGACGACTATATCATCGTGAATGCACAGGGCTATGACGAGTTACGAGCCTTTGCCAAGACGATTCTCTGTGAGGAGTCCACTGAACATGTCATTATCCGGAGCAGTTCGTCACTCCCCAAGGCTATTGCAGGAATCCCCGACAAGCCGTTACTTGACCGTTCCATCCTGAAACAAGCAGGTGTGGGTTGTTTTGTTGTGGGGAGTCATGTCAAGAAGACCACCTTGCAACTAGAACAACTGTTACAAGCTGAAGGCACCTGTGCCATTGAGGTGGATGTACAACGTATCCTAGACGATGCAGAGGCATTGGCCCAAGAGACGACAGACACCATCCGACAGATCGTGGAGAACCATCTGACACCCGTCGTCTATACCTCCCGTCAGGAAATCCGACTGGACGATGCCAACCAGCGTCAGCATTTAGGACAGCAAGTCTCAGACTTCCTGGTTGACATCGTACGTAACCTGCCCTTCACCCCTTCCTACCTTGTTGGGAAGGGAGGTATCACATCCCACGATATCCTGACCAAGGGACTGGGCATCAAAACGGCTCGTGTACTGGGACAGATTATCAATAGTGTGCCCTGTGTGATGGCACACGATTTTCCTTATATTATTTTCCCCGGCAATGTGGGCAATGAAAGATCGCTCAGAGATGTCTATGAGAAGTTAGCATGAAGCAGAATATGAAGCAATGGGTGGCTGACACCATCCAACAGAAAGAGGTAACAGCAGTGCCTGTGATGACCCATCCGGGCATCGAACTGAACGGACATACGGTAAGGGAGGCTGTGAGTAATGGCAAGGTACATGCCGAGGCAGTGACCAAACTGGCAAGAACGTACAAATGTGCGGCAGCCTGTACCATCATGGACCTGACCACGGAGGCAGAAGCCTTCGGGGCAGAGATTGCCTTCTCGGATATTGCCGTACCAGCTGTTATAGGTCATATCCTGACTGATGTCAAGAGCATCCACGACCTACAGGTGCCATCCCTCAAGGCTGGTCGCATCCCCCAGTATCTGAAAGCCAATCTGTTGGCTGCAAGAGCCATTCAGGACCGTCCTGTATTCAGTGGATGCATCGGTCCCTTCTCCCTGGCAGGAAGACTCTATGACATGTCAGAGATCATGGTACTGATCTATGAGCATCCAGAGGCTGCCCATACCTTACTAGAAAAATGTACGGAGTTTATCGGGAAATACTGTCTGGCACTGAAGCAAACCGGTGCCAATGGAGTGATGATGGCGGAACCTGCCGCCGGACTGTTGTCCAATGACGACTGTATGACATTCTCCTCGCAATATGTCAAGCGTATCGTGGAGAAAGTGCAAGATGAAAACTTTATCGTCATTCTTCATAATTGCGGTAATACGGGACACTGTACCAAGGCGATGGTTGCGACAGGTGCCGCAGCCTACCATTTCGGCAATAAATGCCAGATGGAGGAGGTCATCAAGGAGGTACCTCCTACGGCTCTTGCCATGGGGAACATCGACCCCGTCTCCCTATTCAAGGATGGTACCCCAGAAGAGATGAGACAGGCAGTAGGTAACCTGTTGGAAAAGATGAGGAACTATCCGAATTTCGTCCTCTCCAGCGGTTGTGACACCCCACCCCATACGCCTCTCGCCAATATTGACGCTTTCTTCGAAGCTATAGCTAACAAGTGACACAGAAGATACTGACATACGAAGAACTTGGAATCACAGATGCCGACCTCTATGAGCAGATGGGCTATCATGGTCTGTTGCCTGATGAAAAGACACAAGCGGAAGCGGCTGCCATCATCCGTCATGTACGTACCATCATCCGTCCCCAATTCTGTTTCTTCGTGGCCCGTGAGCTACCTGCCTTTGACATGGGGAGAATCATCCTCCAACAGTTGAGGAACAGTGAGGCATACGCCCTGTTTATCTGTACTGCCGGTCAGTTGTTTGAACAATACCAACAGCAGTTAAAGACTGAAGGTGACATGGTACGTATATTCATCGCCGATGCCTTAGGCAGTGTGATTGCCGAGAAATGCGCTGACAAGATGGAGGAGAGCCTGCAGGAGTCGATTGACAAACTGGGGTGGAAACATACCAATCGCTTCTCACCAGGATACTGCGGATGGCATGTGTCCCAACAGCAACTACTCTTTCCTTTGTTTGAGGGAAAGACATGCGGTGTCACACTGACAGACTCATCACTGATGGTCCCCATTAAGAGTGTCAGCGGCATCATCGGTATAGGTGAAAAAGTCCGCAGATTAGACTATACCTGCGGACTCTGTGATTTTAAACAATGCTATAAGCGGCACCTAACAAATGTCAGAAGCTCTTAATTCAGCGAACGATGACCTTGTTGCCATTAATGATGTTAATGCCTTTGAAGGGTGTGTTATGTTTGCGACCCTGCAAGTCATAAGAATCACCAACGACGGTACTGTTGTTGAGGATGACTGTTTTGATGGCTGTCACGTCAGCAATTTTAGCATGAACAATTTCTATGTTTTCGGCAGTTGCTGACTGCTGCTCCCAACTAAATCCACAGCGAGTAGGGAGGAAAGACTGTTCTGCGTTAGTACGTACAAGCACACTCTCCAACGGGGTGACATTCTGCTTGGCAGGAATACCATAAACCCCATCCTTCTGTTTCGTTTCCCAACTGCTGGAGAAAGCCACCTGATTGCCCTGACCGTCATTCATACGAACAGTCTTCAGTTCTGCGGAGATATGCTCTACTTCAGTATTTTTGATGCGCAGATACTGTGTCTTAGGCGAGAAAATGAGATAGGGCATACCAGCCTCGGTACCTTCTGCAGTACAATCGACGAAAAGGAGCTGCAGGGTGTTGCCCTGCTGACGGATGGATGCAAGGCGCTCGACGGTGATGCCGTTAGCGTCAAGTTGTTCACTACTCAGCGACATGGGAAGGCATAGCGTGTTATAGCCAGCAATGAGGTAGCGGTTCAACTGTGTGGAGTGCTCGATGTTCTGCACCTGTTCCACATTCAGTGTCTTGTTTTCAGTGTAAATGTTCTTTACATTACTCTGTGCCAAAGCACTTTGGCTGCACATGATGACAGCCACGGTTGTTGCAAAAAAAATCTGTTTCATAATCTTTGTTATTTTAGGGTTCATAACTATTATCTAATATTTAGTAGCTGTTTGGCCACTTGTACAGCCGTATTAGCATTGTCACTATAGCCATCGGCACCTATCTCATCGGCAAAGCCCTGGGTAACAGGGGCACCACCCACCATCACTTTCACTTGGTCACGGATACCTGCCTTTTCCAACGCAGTTATGACTTCTTTCATATAACCCATTGTCGTAGTGAGCAATGCCGACATACAGAGAATGTCGGGCTGGTTCTCCTTGACAGCCTCGATAAATCGGTCGGCAGAGACGTCAATACCGATGTTCACCACTTCAAAGCCACAACCCTCCAACATCGAAGCCACCAGGTTCTTACCGATATCATGCAGGTCACCTTTCACAGTCCCTATCACCACCTTACCCATCGAAGTTGAAGTATTACCGGCAAGTATAGGCTTCAACAGTTCTAATGCTGCCTTCATAGCACGTCCTGCCATTAACAACTGAGGGACGAAAGCCTTGCCATCCTGAAAGCGTTGCCCTACCTCCCCCATGGCACGAATCATCTGACCATTAATCAGATCCTGTGGGGCAATATTTCGGGCAATAGCCTCTCGAGTGGCAGAGGAAGCTTCCTCGCTCTTGCCATCGAGGATGGCTTGGAAGAGACGGTCAGCAGGACTTGTGGGGGGAGCTGTCGTTTCTATAGGAGGGATAGGGACTATAGGAGTTATAGGGGTTATAGTTTTGGAGGCAGTTAGAGGCGAGAGGAAGAGTCCGGGAATAGGCTCAATAGCCTGAGCCATCATTCGGATATGAGCATCGGTAGTGCCACAACATCCTCCCAGGATATTCAGGCAATGGTTCTCAAGCAGAGGCCAGAGATCAGCCACCAGACTCTCGGGTGACTTCTGATACCGTCCGTTGCTATCAGGCATGCCTGCATTGGGATAGAGACTCACCTTCAGGCCCATTGATGACAGTTGACACACAAGAGGTGTCATCTTGGGAACATCTGCCACACAGTTGATACCGATAGAAAAAAGGTCGTCTTTATGGAGGTGAGCAATAAAATCGACGATACTCTGTCCCAGCATGTTATGTCCATCGGGAGTGGCTACGGAGAAACTGAGCATGAGGGGCAGAGAAGGAGCCACCTCCCTGGCAACCTTTATGGCAATCTCCGCAATGCGAACATCGAAGATTGTCTCAATCAACAAAGCATCCACACCACCATCAACCAATGCCTGTATCTGTTCTTGATAAGCTTCTTTCAGAGCGGTAGCAAATTTTTCCCGCTTCTCCCCCCCTTCTTCACTTATAAAAGTGCGACTAGTAGGACCAATGCTGCCTGCCACAAAGCGTGGCTTGTCCAAGGAGGAAAACTCATCGGCACACTCACGGGCCAGACGGGCTGCGACAAGGTTGATTTCCCTGCAATATTCTGCCAAGCCATAGTCGCCCATGGAGATACGCTGGGCATTGAATGTATTCGTCTCAATGATATCAGAACCTGCCTCGAGGTATTTCCGATGGATATCACGGATTACAGACGGACAGGTCAGCGAGAGCACGTCATTACAGCCTTTGAGGGCGTTTGGATGTCTGGAAAACTGACACCCACGAAAATCCTCTTCACGAAGTTGACACTGCTGGATCATCGTACCCATGGCACCATCAAGGAGAAGGACTCTTTTGAATGGAGTACGGAGAGCAGAAATTGGAGAGTCTACCACTTCTGTCCTACTCGCTACACTCTCCACTATCCGGATGATTTCCTCCACTTCACGGTCAGCCTCATCTTTGCTTTGGTATTCCTCGATGATACGCATGGCCTGTTCCACCTCCCGTTCATGGTGGAAGTCCATCTCCAAGTGTACGCCATCACCACCGATATGATCGAGCAGGGGTTTCAATTCGTCGAGGGTCACCCAACAAGCCATGATGCTCTTTCCTGCGTCAAGAATCCTCCTGTAAAGGTCATACCACTTGGGAGAGCCACCCTGAGGTTCACCGACACCAGGTGTCCACTGGATGGCATTCAGTTCCTTGATTTCCAGCAAAGCATCAAGATGGTGCATTGCCCCTACTCCATCAAGATGATACAAGGTATAGTCTATCTTCTGACACTGTTCACGGATGAACGGCTGTACAAAACGACGGTAGTCATCTACACTGATCATCGTCGAGATATCACTCTGCAGTTTCGACATCTTACCTGGTGCCCAACTGGAGAAATAACAGAATGCCATCTCATCACCCTCACGGATAATGTCATACAATTCGTCGAACACCTGGAAATAGATATCGTTGATCTGTTGCATCTGACGTTCAAGTACCTCAGGTTGCATGACGGTGTCAAGCAACACTTTATCCGTACCCTTTATAGCCGCCAACACATCGAGGCCCTCCATCAGGTCGGGCATGCCCACATAATAATGTCCCTGAGCCTTCGCTTTGCAAGCCCGTAACAGTTCTTTATGCAGGAGATAGTTCGGATGGTTAGGGTCGAACACGATATCATCGGTATAGTTGGGATTGGGATGGATCCAGATCGTATCCTCTCCACCTTCGAACACACCGCCCAGGATAGCAGCCAGAGAACCAGGTCCCAACTGGGTATTGGCTACCGGCAACATATCCGCCATCAGGGAGGAATGTGCCACGTACCAGTCTAAGTATTCTGCACGCCACTGGGGGTCGAACCATTTCTGATTCAAGTCCTTTGGAGGCTTTGGTGCCGGTATATCGGCATGAGGAGTCACCCCTTCCTGGAAATGCTCCCACATATTCAGGACAATACCCTTATGATTCCACCAGTCGACATATCTGCGCTTGGTCTCTTCCAGATTCGGTTTCCATGTATTCATCATGATCATTTACGGATTTACGTTTTGATGATTGGCTTTTCAGGATTGATAAAAGCAAAAAGTACGGCACTCACCAGAAGCATCACGGCAATCATGTACAGGGGCAGATTATAGTTGCCAGACTGCTGCACCAGTTCACCGAAAAGGATACCACAGCAAAAGCCTCCGATATTACCTGCCGTATTCATAGCCCCACTGATGGTACCGGCATGACGCTTACCTAAGTCGATGCATAATGCCCATGCCGAAGGCAACATTAAATCGAAGATACCAAAACAAAGGGATAAAAACACAAATACTGCCATCTTGCCGGGAATGAATGCCGCCAAGAACATACAGACTGCTGACACCGTCAACGAGGTAGAGCCCAATGCCTTACGACCTATCTTGATACCATACTTCTGTGTGAGTTTGTCTGTCAGGTGTCCTCCGGCAATATTACCAATCATACTCATGATAAAGGGAACGGCGACAGCATAGGTCAGTTCTGTCTTGTCAAAGCCCCTGCCCAGTTCCATAAAGGTAGGAAACCAAGAGAAGAAAAACCACGACCCAAAGGCATAGAAGAAATACATGCCACAGATAAGCCAGAACTGTCTATTACCGAAAAGAAGACTCCAACTCAGGCTTGTTTCTCTAGATTCTCTAGATACTCTAGAATCACTAGAGTCACTAGAGTCCCTGTAATACCAATACCATATCACTGCCCATACCACTCCCAAGGCTCCCAAGAGATAGAAGGCAGCACGCCAGCCTACCCACATCATCACGGGTATCACCACAAAAGGAGTGAGGGCACCGCCCATACGACTGGCCGCCCATACATAGCCCTGTGCCTTGCCTACCTCGCTCTTCTCAAACCAGCGACTAATCACTCCTGTGGAACAGGGTGACGAACCAGCCTCACCGATACCGAACATAAAACGGATTACCAGCAGTGATGCCAATCCTCCTGCCAGACCTGTAAAGGCGGTGAATGCAGACCACCATAACACGATAGCGGCGAGTATCTTCCGATGTCCAAAATGATCACCCAGTGCACCCATCGGAATCTGCATCAGTCCATAACTGAGGATAAAAGCACTCTGTACCCATCCCCATTGCGACGGACTCAGTTCCAGGTCGTGCATGATGCTCGACCCCGCTACACTGATATTGATACGGTCCAGAAAGGTCACCATGCCCAGAATGACGAGCATAGCAAGGATTACATTCTTTCTTTTCATAGATTGATAGGGGCTATAAGGACTATAGGAGCTATAGACCCAGGAATTTTCTCAATCCCTTGACACCAAGAACAGGACTGCTGAGTACGGGCATCCCCGTCAGTTCAGACAGATGCCGCTCCATCCGGGCCATCGAACCCTGAGCCAGCACAAACATATCCACTTGTGAGGCAATACGCTGTGCCGCCTCAGCAATCAAGCGGTCATGGGTCTCCCCGTCCCCACTCTGTCCTGCCGCAAAGGCACCGTCGGCAAGTCCTTCTACCAGCGTCACCTCTCTGCCAGCCTTCTTAGCCTCATTGAGCAACAACCTGCAGGTGGGATCAAGTGTCGTAGGCAAAGTAGATATCACACCAATACGATTGTAGTTCCTGACAGCCTCAGCCGCCATGGGCTGGTCAATACGGAACACGGGAATACGGGCATACGTGTTCCCATAGTCTGCGATGTCACCTACTGACGAGCAGGTATTGAACACCACATCAGCCCCTGCGTCTGCTGCCGCATTGTAATATGACAGCAGCCTGCGTCTCACTGCCGGTGTCACTGCATTATTGGCAATCACCTCTTTAATGAGTGAAGAGTCAGCGATATGGTTGACCTCCACCTCTGGCAAATACTCCTTGAAAATCCCTGTCAACGGCTCCACTAAAGCCATTGCCGTATGTACACACATTACTCTTTTCTTCATCGTTTTAGCATTTTAGTTCGTATTGTGTGCAAAGATAAGA
>CACZCT010000027.1 GCA_902779745.1 uncultured Prevotellaceae bacterium | reverse complement strand
GGCTATCGCGACAACAAGTCGTTCGTGATGGCAGACATCCCTGGTATTATCGAGGGTGCCAGTGAGGGCAAAGGCTTGGGACTCCGTTTCCTGCGCCATATCGAACGTAACTCCCTGTTGCTGTTTATGGTGCCAGGCGATACGGATGACATCAAACGGGAGTACGAGATATTACTCAACGAACTCGCTCAGTTTAATCCAGAACTGTTGGAGAAACATCGCGTCCTTGCTGTCACGAAATGTGACCTGTTGGATGCGGAACTCATTGAGATGTTGAAAGAGACATTACCTGACGATTTACCAGTAGTGTTTATCTCGGCTGTTGCCAATATGGGACTTGACGAACTGAAGGATGTACTGTGGCGTGAACTCAATGCGGAGAGCAATAAACTGGCTTCTGTCATGGCGGAGGACACCTTGGTACATCGCGATAAGGATATGGCTGCCTTCGCTCAGGAACTGGCAGACGAAGGCGAGGATGAAGAAATAGAAGTCATAGATCTAGAGTCTCTAGACGAACTAGAAGATCTAGAATATCTAGATTCAGAAGAGGATGAATAGTCCGCAACTCACCTATTATGATTTCGGAGAGCGGGTGGTGGCATTCAGTACTACGCGTCATGGAGGATGCAGCACAGGCAACTATGCTGCTTTTAACATCAATGGCTATTGCGGTGATGAGGTTGCACATATCGCGGAAAACCGTCGTTCCCTTGCTACTTTACTGGGGATTGATGATAGCCATATTGTAATGCCCCATCAGGTGCATGAGACAGTGGTGCGACGGATTGACGGACCGCAACAGGAAGTCATCGAAGGGGTGGATGCTGTGATGACAGATGTACCTCAGTTGTGTATCGGTGTCTCTACCGCCGACTGTATACCGATCTTATTATATGATGAGGCGCATCATGCTGTCTGTGCCGTTCATGCCGGATGGAGGGGTACGGTAAAACGTATCGTCCATGCTGCCATTCAAGCCATGCACGATACCTATGGTTCGGAGCCTTCCCAACTGAAGGCCGTCATTGGTCCTGGTATCTCTTTAGCGAGTTTTGAGATAGGCGATGAAGTCTACCAGCAGTTTGCCGAGGCAGGCTTCGATATGACTGCCATTAGTAAGAAATACGCTAAATGGCACATTGACCTTCCCATGTGTAATCGCCTGCAGCTAGAGGCCGTTGGTGTCAAGGAAATCCATTTTTCAGGTATCTGTACTTACCAGCAACATTCCGATTATTTCTCTGCCCGTCGCTTAGGCATCAATTCTGGTCGCATTTTCACGGGCATCATGCTCCGCTAACATCTAACGCTATTTCAACCGGATGTTGCCGTTGCGGTCGATGGTGGCTTCGCTATGGGGAACGTCGGTATTGGTGAGGTTCATCATCTCACGGGCGACACTCTGGTTGGCATCCTTACGGGGACCAATGCCTTTCTGCTGGAGGAAGGAATGGATCTTGCCACAGAGAAAACGTCCCTGCTTGTCAATCTTGATCTCAACAACGGGAGAGTAAGCGGAGATGCCAGCAAGACTCATGCCGTAGGGGGTACAGAAATTGCCAAGGCTATAGGCGATGAAACGTCCTTTATAGACCTCGGTGGCACGGACGACGTGGGGACCGTGACCATAGACGACGTCGGCACCGTTGTCAATACAGAAATGGGCAAACTCACGAAGGGAACCGCGATCCTCACCCAGGAAGCTCTCTGCACCCTGTGGCAAGTGGTTCTTCGTGCGTCCCTCGGCACCGCCGTGGAAGGAGACGATGATGATGTCCGACTTCTTCTTCAAGTCGTCGAGAATGCGCTTGACAGTCTGTAAGTCACGATGCTTCAGCGTATATTGGTTATGACCGAAGGCACATAAGCCGAACTTGATACCGTTACGGACAACCACAGCCGATTCCACATGTCCCTTGATGCCTGCAAACTTGATGTCCTGCTGGGTGAGTTGCTGTTCCGTACTAGCGATACCCTCTGCCCCGAAGTCGTTGGCATGGTTGTTTGCCATACTCAGGAAGTCGTAGCCAGCCTCCTTTAACAGGTGTGAGTAACTGGTGGGCGTACGGAAGGAATAACTGTTCGGACCACTGCCCTTGGTGCTCTTACCGCCGTCCAAAAGAGTACCTTCCAAATTTCCCACCGTGATGGTGGCGCGCTGGAGGTAGGGCTTTACATCTTTGAAGATTTCTGTGCCGTTCTTGGGAGGTAATGAGATTCCCGGATAGGTCGTCCCCATCATGATATCACCCGTCATGGCAACGGTGATGGTATCAGTGGTAACAGAAAAGCAGGCTACTGTGTAACCTGCTAATATTGTCAATAGTAAAATTCTTGCTTTCATTTGCTTGTTATTTGGCTACACGGCGTACACCGATGTAACGACGTGTGTAATTACCGTCTGTGGAATGGCTGATCTTTACACCGCCCTTGCTGCTGGCATGGATAAACGTAAAGGAGTCTGTGATGGGGTCATAGTCCATGACAATACCCACATGTCCCACATTACGACCAGAGTTGGGACTAGTGAAGAACACCAGGTCGCCAGACTGCATCTCATCACGACGGATGGGGATGTTACGGGCATATTGGTCACGGGAGGAACAACCGATAGCGATATTGTTCTGTCCATACACGTAACTGGTGAAGCCGGAACAATCGAAGGTGTAGGGACCCTTGCTGCCACTGCGATAACGTGAACCAATCAGAGAGGTCGCCTGACTGAGGATATCATCCGTCGAGGCGAAACTGATATTGGTGTCATAGCCGTCAGCATACAGGAAATCGAAATTGTCAATCTCCTCGTAAACGGTCTCTGTCCGTTGGATTTTCTTTGCTTTCTTTTTCTTGCCCTTTGCCAATGCGACATCCACAGAGGATAATAGCATCAGTAAGATGCAGAAGATTATTTTCTGTTTCATTTAGACTTTTTTGGTCAACAGCCTCACGCTGTGAAGGGGTTGTTGGTTAATTGTATCTGAGGATCTGCCCTGGGCGAATCTTAGTATTCGACTTGATGTGATTCAGCTTACAGATAGCACTCACCGTCATGCCACGCTTGCGGGCAATAGAAGAAAGTGTCTCGCCCTTTGATACCTTGTGGAAACGGGTAGTATGTGTTCTGGCATTCTTGGTCTTTGCAGCAGGCTGTGCAGAAGCATAAGACTGCTGTGGAATATCCAAGTCGCCATTGACAGCGATACCACCTACGCCACGCAGACGGGTTGCCTCAGCGGACTCACGGTTGTAAGTTGACTTGCGGAACACATAGTAGTCGTCTACGACGTCCTGATTCTTAAAGTCGAACATCAGGGCGGGATTCAATGCGATACCGCAAAGACGGGTCTCGAAATGCAGGTGAGAACCAGTGCTACGACCAGTATTGCCACCCAGTCCGATAGGATCACCGGCGCGGACTTCCTGTTCCTCTGTGACGAGTTGCTTGGACATGTGACCGTAGATGGTCTCCAGACCGTTGTAATGGCGGATGACAACATATTTGCCATAGCCTTTTCCCTCATATCTTACGATACGTACCTTACCGCTGAAGGCGGCACGGATGGTATCGCCAATATACACTTTGATATCCAGGCCCTTGTGCTGGCGTCCCCAACGGGCACCGAAATTGCTAGTCAATACACGACTGGTAGTCGGCATGTGGAAACCTCTTAGGTCGATACGGAAAGTATCAGGCAATACACTTGCCTTGTGGGCATATCTGTTATTCCAGTCGTTATACAAGTCTGCGGCTGGAGAGTCATAACTTTCTGCTTGAATGAGTCTATGGAGAGCCATGCTGTCGACGGCTTTCATCTTACGATCTATAGGTGCCTGACGTGCCAACAGGTCTTGTCCCATCATCGGGAGAGATAATGTCGTTGCTACTGTCAGAATTGCAATGGTCTTAAGCTTTTTAATAAACATAGATAAAATATTTTCGGTTTGCAATAATTCCTTATGGAAATAAACGCTGCAAAGGTAATAATTATTTTGTAAACAGCAAAGGATATGCAGTGTGCGTTAACAATAATTGTGTGTTATTTAACACTTTACGTTATGAAATCGCCGACCAGTTAATATTTGTTTTTCTTAACTGTTTGAGCCTGTTCCACAGCATGATGTACTTGTCGGAGATGCATTCCGGATCGTCCTCGATGATGATTTGTGCCTCATCACGTGCCATCTGTACCAGTTGACCGTCACGGGCAATATCTGCTATTTTCAGGTCGAATGCCATACCGCTCTGTTGGGTACCCTCCAAGTCGCCAGGTCCTCGCAGTTTCAGATCAGCCTCGGCAATACGGAAACCGTCGTTGGTTTCACACATGATATCTATGCGTTTCCGAGTGTCTTCGCTCAGTTGATGGTTAGTAACTAAAATGCAATAGCTTTGATCGGCACCACGTCCTACACGTCCGCGTAACTGGTGTAACTGACTGAGTCCGAAACGTTGTGCCTCCATAATCACCATCACAGAGGCGTTGGGAACATTGACACCCACCTCGATGACAGTAGTGGCGACAAGTATCTGCGTCTCACCCTTGACGAAGCGTTGCATCTCTTCTTCTTTCTCCTTGGGCTTCATCTTGCCATGTACCTTGCTCAACTTAAACTCAGGGAAGACCTGCGTCAGCACCTCAAAGCCGTTTTCGAGGTTTTTGAGGTCGATCTTCTCACTTTCCTCGATGAGTGGGAAGACAATATAGATCTGTCTGCCTTGCCATATCTGGTTCCGTATACTATCATACAATGACGGTATACTGCGGTCAAAGACATGGGTGGTGACTACAGGCTTCCGACCAGGAGGCAACTCGTCGATGACACTCACGTCCAAATCGCCATAGAGTGTCATGGCAAGGGTGCGTGGGATGGGTGTTGCTGTCATCACTAAGACATGAGGAGGGTTAGCACTCTTGCTCCATAACTTCGCCCGCTGGGCGACGCCGAAGCGGTGTTGCTCGTCGACTACGACCATACCGAGACGGGCAAACTGTACTGTGTCCTCGATGACAGCATGGGTTCCGACAAGTATCTGGACACTGCCGTCCAGAAGTCCGTCAATAACTTCTTGTCGCTTCTTTCCTTTGACAATACCTGTCAACAGCTCCACCCGTATCGGCATGTCGCCCAGGAAGTCGCGAATGGTTTGCAGATGTTGTTCTGCAAGGATTTCCGTCGGTGCCATGATACATGCCTGGTAGCCGTTATCCAAAGCGATGAGCATCGACATGAGTGCGACGAGGGTCTTGCCGGAGCCTACATCTCCCTGAAGCAGACGGTTCATCTGTCGTCCACTGCCTGTGTCCTTGCGTATCTCACGGATGACGCGCTTCTGTGCTCCTGTCAGTTCGAAGGGCAGGTGGTTATGATAGAAAGAGTTGAAGTTGTCGCCAATCTTCGTGAAGACATATCCCCTGTATTTGCGAAGATGGTCACTGGCATATCTGAGGATGTTCAACTGGATATAGAAGAGTTCTTCGAACTTCAGGCGGACACGGGCACGTTCCAGTTCCTTGGCATTCTGCGGATAGTGAATCTTCCGTAACGACTCGTCACGGCTCATCAGGTGAAGACGATTGGTGATGAAGTCGGGAAGGGTTTCTGGCAAAGGGTCCTTCAGTACATCGAGGAGCGTTTTGACGAGACGCTCTATACAACGGGAGTTTAGTCCGCTCTTCTTCATCTTTTCCGTCGTGTTGTAATAGGGCTGCATGCCCATCGCGGAGAGTTCCAGCTTGTCTGCAGCATCGATGTCAGGATGTGTCACGTTGATACGTCCGTTATAGACATTCGGTCGTCCGAAGACCACATATTCCGTTCCGATCTTATATTGCTGCTTGGCGTATTTCCCGCCATTGAACCACGTGAGGTCCATCACCTTGCCACTACCGTCTGTAAAATGAGCCACCACCCGTTCCTTACGGGCACTCATCTTGAAAGTCTCGAAACTGAGGATATGTCCCTTGACCTGCACGAAAGGCATGTCGCCATTCATTTCATGGATGCTGTAAAGGCGACTGCGGTCGATATGTTTATAAGGGTAATACTGCAACAAGTCGCCAAAAGTCTCGATGCCCAGTTCCTGACTGAGCATCTTCCTCCTATTGGGCCCTACGCCTGGCAGGTATTGGATGTCTTGGCTTAGCAGTTCATGGTTCATAGTTCACAGTTCATAGTCAGTCTTGAACTAAGGCTTCTGCTATGACAATATCGTAAGGGGTAGTGATCTTGATGTTCTCGCGGTTGCCCTCCACCAACGTAATGTCCTGTCCGTAGTTCTCAACAACAGAGGCATCGTCTGTGAAGTTGTCGTTATACGGCTGGCGGTTGGCTGCCTTCAACAATTGGATGTCGAAACACTGGGGAGTCTGAACAAGGCGGTAGTCATTGCGAGGGACGGTTTTAGATAAAATAGTATCTAAAGAGCTTATAGTCCCTATAGAAACTAACTTTCTTACTGTCTCTACCACGGCAATAACGGGGATGACGGCTTTCTTTTCCCTTGCCGTCTCGTAGCAGTTGTGGATGACCTCAGTACTGGGGAACGGACGCACTCCGTCATGGACACCGACGACCCCTTGTGCATCGTCAGGAATCAGTGCAAGACCGTGTTGGACAGAGTGAAAACGTGTCTCTCCGCCATCGGTCATCTGATAGTCAATTTTGAAGTCATATTCTTTACATAACTGCAACCAATAGTTCTGTTGGTCTTTGGGCAGGACGAGGATGATCTGCAGGGTAGGGGAATACTCACGGAACCGTTCCAGCGTACGCATCAAGACAGGGCGTCCGCCAATAAGAAGGAACTGTTTGGGGATATCGCCTCCCATGCGCAGCCCCTTTCCTCCTGCTACTATGATGATATAGTCCACAGCGGTAGTAAATTATTCAATTTTCACTTTTTACCTTGCCTCCATCAGGTGTTTGAAGCGCATCCCCTCTGCAATCTGGCCTGCTGTCTGAGGATCAACGAGTTGTCCTAACAGTTCATAGGCAAACGGGAATGCGGCAGCAGGACCTTCCCCCGTAGTGATATTGTTGTCTACGGTAACCAATCCTCCTGTGTATGTTGCCTTGCTGAGCATCTGCTCGAAGCCAGGATAACAAGTGGCACGTCTGCCGTCCAAGATACCCAGTTGGGCTAGTACGACAGCAGGAGCAGCACAGATGGCGGCAATCATTTTTCCTTTCTCTGCCTGGGCCTTGACAGCATTACAAACAAATTGGTTATTATAGAGGTTGGAAGCACCAGGCATACCGCCAGGCAGGAAAAGCAGGTCTGCGTCGCTGACATCCACATCCTCTATCAGCGTATCTGCCATGATACGTACTCCGTGGGCACTTTCCACCATATAGTCACCCATAATACTGATTGTTGTCACGTCAATACCTCCCCGACGCCATACGTCAACGGGAATCAGCGCTTCGACATCCTCGAAGCCGTCTGCTAAGAAAACATATACTTTTTTCATTTGCGATTATTTTAATGCTTGTAGATAATGCTTGATAGTCTCTTGAAGTCCCATATAGAGGGCATCACAGATGAGGGCATGTCCAATGCTCACTTCATCCGTCCATGGGATCATCTCATGGAAATAGTGAAGGTTTTCCAAAGAGAGGTCGTGACCAGCGTTGAGTCCCAGTCCTACTCTCCTTGCCTCCTCTGCGGCGGCGATAAACGGGGCGATGGCCGAAACACGGTCGGTAGGATATTCTGACGCATAAGGTTCGGTATAAAGTTCCACTCGGTCGGCTCCGCATGTCTTTGCCCCTTCCACCATTTTTGGATCAGGGTCGACAAAGATACTTGTACGGATGCCAGCATCCCTGAAGGTTTTACAGATGTCCGTGAGGAAGGTCTTGTTCTCTATGGTATCCCATCCATGGTTACTGGTGATTTGATCGTGTCCGTCAGGAACCAATGTCACCTGCTTGGGAGTCACTTCCAATACCAGATCGACGAAAGAGTCGATAGGGTTCCCTTCAATGTTGAATTCCGTGGTAATCAATGGCTTCAGGTCACGGACGTCCTGATAACGGATATGACGTTCATCGGGGCGAGGGTGTACGGTAATACCCTCTGCGCCGAACATTTCCACATCATGTGCAACGGCAAGGACATCGGGGTTGTTGCCGCCCCTGGCATTGCGTAAAGTGGCTACTTTGTTGATGTTTACACTCAGTTTTGTCATTTTCTAAGTAAATTTGTTACCTCAATGATGCGCTATTTCACTAAAAAACTGTAACTTTGCGCACATAATACACGGCAAAGATACGAAAAGTTTGCCAAATAACGGCTAAAAAGGACAGATTTTTTATGACCTCACGAAAACTACGGTTCGCCATTTTCGGCAATACCTACCAGCCGAAGAAGTCAGTCTCCATCCTGAAGATACTGGCATGTCTCTCTCAGCGAAAAGCTGATGTGTGTATAGAACGGGAATTCCATGATTTTTTAATGAACACCCAACATGTCGGGCTTGATGTGAATAGAGTCTTTGACGGTTCTGATTTTGAAGCGGATTTTGTCATCTCTATGGGAGGTGATGGCACATTCCTGCGTGCTGCCAGTATGGTAGGTGATAAACAGATTCCTATTCTAGGTATCAATATGGGACGTCTGGGCTTCCTTGCCGATATCAGTGCCAGTGAGATTGAGCATATCATTGATGCTATTTATGAGGGAGACTATTCCATTGAGACCCGTGCTGCCATCAGTGTGGAGACGGAAGGAACTCCCTTGGAAGGATATTGTTGTGCTCTCAATGATGTGGCTGTCCTTAAACGTGACAACGCTTCTATGATTTCTATTCGTGTCACAGTGAATGGGGATTATCTGACAACCTATCAGGCTGACGGTCTGGTCGTTAGCACTCCGACAGGATCGACGGCCTATTCTTTGTCTGTAGGTGGTCCGATTATCGTGCCGGGTACTTGTGTGTTCTCTATGACGGCAGTTGCTCCGCATTCATTGAATATCCGTCCTATTGTGATTCCTGATAATGTGGAGATTTGCCTTACTGTAGAAAGCCGTTCACATAACTTCCTGGTTGCCCTCGACGGTCGTTCGGAGAATTGTAGTGAAGGAACCCGACTGACCCTTCGTAAGGCACCATATAAGGTGAAGGTTGTCAAACGTACAGGACAGCGGTATTTTCATACGTTACGTGAGAAAATGATGTGGGGGGCTGACCAACGAGCCTAATTATTCCTTAGGAAGTTTCAGGATGAAACGGCTTCCTTCCTTGTAAGAAGTATCAAGTATTACGTCGCCACCCATCTGGCGTGCCACACGGCGTGCTAGGGGAAGTCCAAGTCCTACACCTTCCTTATAGGCATCCACTTTATAGAAATGCTCAAAGATTTTCTCCTCTTCTCCTTCTTTAATCCCCTTTCCAGTATCCGTAACACTAAAGCACACCATTCCATCCTCAACTTCGTCGTGGTAGCATGAGAGTTTAATGGTTCCTTGTTCTGTGAATTTGCAGGCATTGTTCAGCAGGTTATTGAGAATTTTCTCAACCTCCTGCACATTAGTCTTGATTTTGTAACTGTCTTTTAGTTTGCTCTCAAAGCGGAAATAGTGTCCTTTCTCGTTAATCTCAAAAGGTTGTAGTATCTTTATGGCGAGTTCATTACAACTGATGAAGTCACTCTTGTCGATGTAATGAATGCTCTCCTTGCCTGAGATATCCAGGATTTCGTTAATGATATTGACGATACTGTTGGTGCTATTGGCTATACGGGTTGCAATCTGGGCTCGTTCCTCCTCACTTATATTCGCATGGGGCTCACTGATGACTTGGGCGAAACCGCTGATGATGTTCAGGGGAGTCCTTATCTCATGACTCATGTTTTGGATGAAGTTGGCTTTCATCCTTTCTGCTTCTTGTGCTTTGTCTCGTGTAATCTTCAGTTCTTGGTTCTGTTGTTGTAGCTTCTTTGTGTATTTTCGTTTGTGGCACTGGCAGGCGGCAACAGGCATGAGAAAGGCAATGGGAATTAATGCGAGGAAACTCCATTTCATGCGGTCCGAACGCTTGCTGCATTCTTCGTTTTTCATCTCCGCAAGGGCGAGGTCGTTGGCAGACCCTACCATTTCCTCGCTCATGATGACATTGTTGACGGAGTCTTTTACGGCGAGATAGCGTTTCTGTGCCTTGAATGCATTGATGGTGTCACCAGCAATCTCATAGATTTCTGTTTGGAATTTATATTGGTCGGTAGTGTTGGTTAATAGGTTTGTGAGTCGGATAGCCTCCCCGTAATGGTGGTCGGCAACGTTCTTGCAGATTTTTGCATATTGATAATATGTGGTGCTGAAGTCATTGCCTAAGGATTCTTTTAGTTTTACATATTCCTGATAGGTTCGTTGCACTGTATCCCAGTCACGCATGGCATAGGCGACGATGACCTTGAAACCGATAGCATCACTGTACTCGTATTTTCCGTTATTTGCCTTGATGATATCAATGGCACAGTCCAAGTGCTTCATCGCCTCTTGAGGCTGTGTGTCCATCTCGATGTTGGCAAGATCGAAATAAATATTGATGAGATTGATGGGCTGTGAGTGGTCAACTTCTTCCAGTGCTTTTTCAAAATACTGATGGGCGAGGGTAATGTTACCTCGGAGGGAGTAGATGATGCCTCGCAGGTGTGTTGCACTGTAGTATTCGTCCTCCGCCTTTCGCCTTTTCATATCGTTATACATGGAAGTGGTCTTGCGCATGGCACGGTAGAAGTGATTATGGTTGACATCATACAAAATCTCATGTTCCCATCCCTTGTAATAGAGATGCGTGTTTCCCGTCTTCAGATAATAATCACGATATTTCTCGGCTGCTATATAGAAAGCTCCTTCATTGTCGGAATTGAAATATTTACGAACTTCATTGAGCAGGTGAATACTTGTCGTGTCTTTCCCTTGATTCTGTGCCAATGCAGGGACTGGCATGCATATCAGCATGAGGAGAGCAACAACAACAGACTGTCGGTTGACAAAAGAAATATTCATACAATTTTTGGTTTATGGTGGCGCAAAAGTAATCAATTAATTTGAATATAGCACGAGATATTTCCCAATGTAGTACAAATTGTTCGACGAAAGGTATGAATTATGCCTCCTTTTAAATTAATTTAATAAGGTGGAAATGTTAAATATTGCTTTTAGAAGAAAAAAGTCGCAGAAAAGTTTGGTGGGAAAGAATAAAAGCATTACTTTTGCAGTGTACTATTAAAGTAGCACACTAATACAGAGGACAAACAGTAATAATTCATAAAAGAAAAAAACATATGATTAACGTACAGAACATCAGTTTCCATTACAAGGGTCAGAAGGCTATTGTATTCGACGGGTTCTCCCTCCAGTTGGAAGAGAATCGTATCTATGGACTGCTTGGCAAGAACGGAACGGGTAAGTCGACACTACTTTATCTGCTTTCAGGTTTACTTCGTCCTAATAATGGTTATGTTAGTGTTGATGGAGTGGAGGCACGCAAGAGACAACCTGAGATGTTACATGACATCTTCCTCGTGACGGAAGAGTTTGAGTTGCCAGCTATGCGACTCTCAGAATATGTGAAGCTCTATCGTCCTTTCTATCCTAACTTCTCTGATGAGGTGCTGGACAACTGCCTGAAGGACTTTGAACTGGATCGTGGCGTGAAGTTTAATGAGCTTTCGATGGGACAGCGCAAGAAGGCGTACATAGCTTTCGCGATGGCAACTAACACGAAGTATCTCTTCATGGACGAGCCAACGAATGGCTTGGATATTCCTTCGAAGTCGCAATTCCGCAAGGTCATTGCCCAGAACATGACAGAGGAGCACACCGTGATTATCTCTACCCACCAGGTTCATGATGTGGAGCAGATGCTCGACCACATTATCATCCTCGACCAACGTAGTGTATTGTTGAATGCCTCTATGCAGGATATCCAGGATCAATACACTTTCGAGTATCGCAGTCCCCAGGAGATGGACGACAGTGTACTCTATGCAGAACCGACGCTGCAGGGTAATGCTATCATCGCCAATCGCAAGGAGGGTGATGCAGAGACACAGGTGAACCTTGAACTATTGTTTAACTATAAAACGCAAGCAAAATGAGTACATTCAATACAAATAGATTCGGACAGGCACTGAAGTGCCAGTTCCTCGTACTGCGCAAGACGTGGATTCGTCTCTTCGGCATATTCACACTCGTCATGTTTATGGCCAACCTGTTCTTTACCCGTGTGAATGGCATGAAATACGATGATATGGTCAGCCAATGGTCCATGGAGGAATTCTTACACGCCTATAACAATTATGTGGGGCTGACTGTCAGCTTCGGCGTTATTTTCTTCTGTTTCTCGATGCTCTTTGGCGCCAGTTTCCTGTTCTCAGGCATGAAGGACACGCGCAAGCGCTCGGCCTTCCTGCTCTGGCCCGTATCCAACCTGGAGAAATACACCATCAGTCTGCTGCTCTCCATTCTTTGGCTGGCAGTGATAACGATTTGTGCCTACTTGTTGGCTGACGCCCTGCGCGTGTTCGTTGACTGGGTGACAGGTCGCGTTGTTATCTGGGGATTTCCCCTAATAGCTACTAGAATTATTGGTCCTTCGCCTTTTGAATATTGGCAGATAGCTTGGATGCTCTTCGCTTGGGTATTCTATATTCACTCGCTTTATATCCTGGGCGGCACGCTGTTCCGTCGCCAACAGTTCCTGCTGACCAGTGTAACGATTGCCGTTGTTGGTATTCTGCTGGTCATGATTCTGGAACAGATAGACAGGAGTGGTGTCGACATCGAATTTGTCAATGGTTATTGGGACGAGAAGACGCAGACCTATATTCCGACCTTCTACCCCTTCTTCTATATTTTCAACTCCGTGTTGTATGCTCTCATCGTCTTCCACTACTGGGCTTCATATAAGCTGTTTACTCGTATGCAGGTGATTAACAATAAATGGTTGAACATATGATTTTTACTAATGATAAGGCAATCTATTTGCAGATGGCAGATCGCCTCTGTGACGAGATTCTCGCAGACACCTACAAGGATGATGATCGCATCCCCTCCGTCAGAGAGTATGCCGTTCTCTTAGAGGTGAACACCAACACTGCTGTCAAGGCTTATGATGAGTTGGCTCGCGCGAACATTATATATAATAAGAGGGGACTCGGCTACTTCGTGACGAAAGGAGCGAAGAAGCAGATTCTCAAGGAACGCAAGACGGAGTTCATGAAAGAACGCCTGCCAGAACTCTTTCGACAGATGCGCCTTCTTGACATCTCTATTGAAGACATTGTGAATACATGGGAGAAGCAAGAGTAACTATTCATCACAGATCAGTGCAGAATATCCCAGAATTTTGGAGGTTACTGCAACTTTTCATACTTTTGCAGCGTCTAACAAATAAAGTAACAAAGGTAATAAGTTTGTTTCCATGATTCATCTAAAAGACATCAACAAGACCTATCAAGGTGCACAACCGCTTCATGTGCTGAAGGGCATCTCGCTGGATATCGAGAAAGGAGAGTTCGTCAGCATCATGGGAGCGTCAGGTTCAGGAAAGTCTACCTTATTGAATATCCTGGGTATTCTTGATAACTACGATAGTGGTACTTATGAACTCAACGGGACCCTTATATGGAACCTTTCCGAGCGCAAGGCTGCCGAGTATCGTAATCGCATGATAGGTTTTATCTTCCAGTCGTTTAACTTGATTTCATTCAAAACAGCAGTAGAAAATGTTGAGTTGCCACTTTTTTATCAAGGGGTGTCGCGTAAAAAGCGGCACACCCTTGCTCTGGAATACTTGGAACGTCTGGGACTTCTTGACTGGGCAGAGCATTATCCCAACGAACTCTCTGGCGGACAGCGTCAGCGTGTGGCCATAGCCCGAGCCTTGATTACAAAACCCCAGATCATCCTTGCCGATGAGCCTACGGGTGCCCTTGATTCCAAGACTTCTGTGGAGGTGATGCAACTGTTGAAGCAGTTGAATGAGGAGGAGAAGATGACACAGATTATTGTGACCCACGATCCGAACGTGGGCTCGCAGACCAACCGTATTATCCGCATCAAAGATGGAGTTATTGAATGAGATATGGCAGACAGCGCGACGCAATAAGCTGCGTACGACACTCACGGGCTTTGCTGTGGCATGGGGTATCTTCATGCTCATCGTCCTTTTGGGTGCAGGTAACGGACTCATCAATGCCAACCTGAAGCAGAGCGACCGGTTCCTCTCTAATTCCATGGTGGTCTTTGGCGGTCAGACAGCGAAGGCCTACCAGGGAATGAAAGAGGGAAGGAATATCCGTTTACAGACGAAGGATGTCGATGCAACTTCTGGTGAGTTCACGGATTATGTTGACGAGGTGGGAGCGCGTTACAGTATCTCTGCTACTATCAGTACCAACCAGGAATATATCAGTACGACAGTGCTTGGTGTCTATCCCAACCATACAAAGATAGACAAGATGGAACTGCTGTATGGTCGTTTCGTCAATGATATCGACCAAAAAGGGAAACGTAAGGTCTTGGTGTTAAGTAACAAACAAGCGAAGGAATTGGAGCCAAAAGACTATAAGAAACTGCTGGGGAGGTATGTGAAGGTCAATAACTTCATGTTCCAAGTGGTAGGTATTTATAAAGACACGGAGCAAGGTCAGGCAGAGGCATTTTCCACATATTCTGCTATCAAGAATATTTTTGGTGCCAATACCGATGATGCCGGTAATATTGAATTCACGTTCCATGGACTGACAACGGAGAACGAGAATGAAGACTTTGAGACGGATTATCGTCATCGTATCAATGCCAACCATCAGGTTCATCCCGAGGATGAGAGTGCCGTTTGGATGTGGAACCGCTATACGCAGAGTCTTCAGATGCAGGATGGTATCAGTATTATCCGTACTGCCCTTTGGGTGGTAGGTCTGTTCACATTACTCTCTGGTATCGTGGGTGTCTCGAACATCATGCTGATTACGGTGAAGGAGCGAACCCATGAGTTCGGTATCCGCAAGGCGATAGGTGCCAAGCCCTGGAGTATTTTGAAACTGATTATTATCGAGAGTGTCATCATCACGACATTCTTCGGCTATATAGGAATGGTATTGGGTATCTGTGCCAATGAGTATATGGATGCCACGATAGGTCATGAGGCGGTTGATACGGGACTCTTCCAGGCGACGATGTTCCTTGATCCGACCGTTGGACTCGATGTGTGTTTCGAGGCTACGATGGTCATGGTCATCGCAGGAACGATAGCAGGACTCATTCCAGCTTATAAGGCCAGCAGAATACGCCCGATAGAGGCTCTCCGCGCTGACTAGAAAATCTAGAGAATCTAGAACAACTAGAAGATTATGAGAATAGATATAGATTCATACAGGGAGATTATCGATACCCTGACCCGTAACAAGTCACGGTCTTTCCTGACAGGTTTCGGTGTCTTCTGGGGTGTGTTCATGCTCGTTGCACTGATGGGAGGCGGCAAGGGACTGAAGGAGATGCTTGAGAAGAATTTCGAAGGCTTTGCCCAGAATACCGTGTTTATCTGGGGACAACAGACCTCGAAGGCGTACAAGGGTTTCCGCAAGGGGCGTTGGTGGAGCATGGACTACAATGACATCCACCGTTTGCACCAGCGCGTCCCGGAACTTGATGTCGTGGCACCGGTACTCTTCTCGCCTTGGAATACGGGGAGCACGGCATACTATGGCGAACAGAAGACGACACCGCGTGTACAAGGTACATCGCCAGAATATGCCAAAGTGGTTGCACCTAAACTCTACTATGGTCGCTATATCAATGAGGTGGATATGCAGGAGCATCGCAAGGTCTGTGTTATTGGTAAGAAGATCTACAAGGAACTTTTCAAGGAGGGTGGCGATCCATGTGGTAAGAGTATCCGTATAGACTCAACTTACTATGAAGTGATTGGCGTGGACTATGCTTCGACGAATATGAATATCAACGGACGTGCAGAAGAGAAGGTGACGCTGCCTCTGACACTGATGCAGCAACTGTATAACCGCGGCAACCAAGTGGATATGCTTGTGGCTACGGGACGTAAGGGTGTTGTGATGTCGAGTATAGCAGACCGTATCCGTGAGGCTGTTACGATGGCACATTTTGTGGATCCTACGGATGAACAGGGTGCGATGGTGTTCAATACGGAAGTGCTCTTTCAGATGCTTGATAATCTTTTCAGAGGTGTCAACTTCCTGATTTGGCTCGTAGGACTCGGAACACTGTTAGCCGGTGCCATCGGTGTATCAAATATCATGATGGTAACAGTACGTGAGCGAACCACGGAGATTGGTATCCGTCGTGCCATCGGAGCCACGCCCAAGATGATACTTTCACAGATTATTTCAGAGAGTATCGTACTGACATTAGTGGCGGGAATGAGCGGTATCCTCTTTGGTGTTATGATTCTTCAGATGCTGGAGATGGGTAATACGGAAGACGGTATTGTGACGGCCCATTTCCAAGTGGGATTCTGGACAGCCCTTGCCGCAGCTCTGATGGTAAGTCTGATGGGCGTGTTGGCAGGATTGGCTCCTGCAGCGAGGGCAATGAGTATAAAACCAGTCGATGCAATGAGAGACGAATAATAAAAACGATATAATATGAAAAAGTACAGAAAACTGATTATTGCTGCGATTATCGCACTGATCTTCATTGGAACATTTGTGTTCCTGTGGCAGAAATCACAACCTAAGGAAGTGGTGTATAGCGAGTTCACCCCTGAGATGAACGAGGTAAGGAAAACGACCATTATCACTGGTAAGATTGAGCCTCGTAATGAGGTGAACGTCAAACCCCAGATCAGCGGTATCATCACTGAACTGTTAAAAGATCCTGGCGACTATGTACAGGCTGGCGAGATTATTGCCAAAGTCAAGGTGATTCCTGATATGGCACAACTTTCGTCTGCGGAAAGTCGTGTACGTCTTGCCAATGTGAATCTCAAACAAGCAATGGTTGACTATGAGCGTGAGAAGAACCTCTACGACCAGCAGTTAGTGTCGGCTGATGAGTTTGACAAGATCCGACAGGCGATGTACCAGGCGAAAGAGGAGGTGGCTGCCTCGCAGGATGCCCTTCAGGTCGTTCGCGACGGCGTGTCGAAATCGAATGCCAGTGCCTCTTCTACGTTGATCCGTTCCACTATCAGCGGTGTCATCTTGGATATCCCTGTAAAGGTAGGTAACTCCGTCATTCTCTCGAATACCTTTAATGACGGTACCACCATAGCCAGTGTCGCCAATATGAATGACCTCATCTTCCGTGGTAACATCGACGAGACGGAGGTAGGAAGACTTTATAGCGGTATGCCTATGAAGATTGTTATTGGTGCCTTGCAGGACTTGACATTTGATGCCTCTTTGGAGTATATCTCTCCTAAGGCAGTAGAGAATAATGGTGCCAATCAGTTTGAGATTAAGGCTGCCGTGAAGGTGACGAAGGATGACAAAATCCGCTCTGGCTACTCTGCCAATGCGGAGATCGTACTGGCGCAGGCACAGAAGACGCTGACGATTCCCGAGAGTGCCATCGAGTTCTCTGGTGACTCTGCCTTTGTCTATGTTGTCAAGGGTAGCGGTAAGCAGAAGACCTATGAGCGCAAGCAGGTGGTAACAGGACTCTCTGACGGCGTGAATATCGAGATTAAGAAAGGACTGACCACCAAGGATAAAGTACGTGGTCCTGAAATGGTAGCAGATGATGAAAAGTAAAAAGCAATGAGAAAGAGATTATTATCTATAGTACCTAAAGGAACTATAGCCACTATAGTAACTATACTGTCAGCAGCCCAGCCTGCTATGACTCAGCCGCTGCAGTGGACGCTCCGCCAGTGTACGGAGTATGCTATCAGCCATAACCTCCAGATCAAGCAGAAAGACAACCTCTGTCGCCAACGGGAATTGCAACTGTCGACAGCAAGGAATAAACGTCTTCCGGATTTGAGTGGAACTGTAAGTGAGAGCTTTTCCTTCGGACGAGGACTGACGATGGATAATACCTATACCAATCGCAGTACGAGTTCTACATCATTCAGTTTAAGCACGAGTGTCCCCTTGTTTACTGGTTTTCAGATTCCAAACACAATCAAACTCAATCAGTTGAACTTAGAGGCAGCAACGCAAGACTTGGAGAAAGCGAAGAACGATATCCGTATGCAGGTGGCAAAGGCTTATGTGCAGATACTCTATAATATGGAGATTGCTGACGTTGCTGTTCGTCAGATAGAGATAGACTCCATGCAGGTCGTCCGCTTGGAGAGATTCTTGGAGAACGGTAAGGCAAGTGGGGCAGATGTTTCACAGCAGAAAGCCACGTTGGCGCAGAGTCAGTTGACGGCGACACAGGCGGATAACAACCTTCATTTGTCATTGCTTACCTTGACGCAGTTGTTGGAACTGCCGACGCCAGAAGGATTCTCTGTTGTTCGTCCAGATCTGACAAATCAGAATATACTGAATATTCCGAATGATCCGAATATAATCTACCAGGAAGCACTCCTCATCAAGCCTGAGGTGAGGGCAGAGCAGTTGCGTCTGAACGCCTCGGAGAAGAGTATCAAAGTTGCTCAGGCGGCATTGTATCCTACGCTCTCATTTAGTGGTGGTCTTCAGACGAACTATTACAAGGTAAGTGGGATGCCTGCGGATAATTTCTCGTCACAACTCAAGAATAACTTCTCGCAGTATATCGGCTTGAATCTGAAAATCCCTATCTTCAATCGCTTCTCGACGCGTAACAGTATCCGTTCGGCACATATCGACCGTGAGAACCAGCAGTTGCAGCTCGACAATGTGAAGAAGAGTCTCTATAAGGAGATCCAGCAGGTTTATTTTAATGCGGTGGCAGCACAGGCGAAGTATGAGAGCAGTGAGGTGGCACGACAGTCCAGTGAGGATGCCTTCAAACTGACGCAGGCGAAATATGAGAACGGCAAGGCAAATATAACGGAGTTCAACGAGGCCAAGAACCGTTACCTGAAAGCGGAGAGTGATCTCGTACAGGCTCGTTACGAATACCTTTACCAAAATAGTCTCCTTGATTTCTATCGGGGAAAAGATCTGGACTTTTAGATAAACACTCTTATAATGAAAGATGAAAGCGGAGCATCGTGAGATGCCCCGCTTTTATGATCATTTGACGATAACCTTCCGTCCGTTGTTGATATAAATACCTTTCTTGTTAGGCTTCTCCATATACTTCCGTCCGTTGAGTGAATACCAGTTGTCGTCTGTCCATCTGTTGACGGTAGTGTTGCTGATGTCGGCACTTCCACCTACAAAGTTCTTCATCTCATAAAGGGCAGTATGGGCATTGCCTGTCTTATAGTGGAAAAGGGAGGCGTTCCAGTAACCGGCAGTGAAGTCCTTGCTCCAGTCCTCACTGCCTCCTTTGAAGACAATGTTATTGAGGGTATATTCTGGATACCACCAGAACAAACCGTTGACGTTGCTGTGCTGATTCAGGATTTCGATAAAGTCTGCAGTCCATTTCCTTTGTCCTTCGTCAGTAAGCGGATAGATGCTGGTGAAGTTGTATGTGGCTCCTTTCAATTGCCACTCAAAGCCATATCCTGTCTCTACAATCATGATTTTCTTGTCTGCAAACTGGCTCTCCAACGTTGTCAGTGTCTGGTCTATCACACTGAAGGCACCATGCCAGTCAGGGTAGTAACTGAGTCCAATGATGTCGTACTTCACGTCAGTATAGTTGGCTAGCTGCTGATAGAACTTAGGCACGTCGTTAGGAGCATGCATCTCTGTATGGATGACAATCTGTGCCTGAGGACACATCTCGTTACATGCCTTGATGGCGTTGGCCAGATAGCCGGCGAAATAATCCCAGGAACCTCCTGAAGGAGCACCGCCAGAGGCATATACATGTCCTGTAGGCCATAGCATGCCGACAGTAATCTCATTACCCGTCTGGATAAAATCAGGAGTGACTCCTGCTTTGTTCAACTTGTCCAGACAGTCTTTGGTATAGTCGTAAATCTGAGTCTTCAGTTGATCTGCGGTCATACTGCTCCATGCACTGGGCGTACTGTGCTTGCCGGGGTCAGTCCAAGTGTCACTGTAATGGAAATCGAGCATGAGTTTGAATCCTGCAGCCTTGATGTCCTTGCTGAGAGCAATCACATAGTCCATATCTTGGATGGCTCCTTCTTTTCTTTCGTTTTCCGTGGCCTTTGAGGGATCTACAAATAAACGGACACGCATGGCATTCCATCCTTGTTCCTTGAAGAAGACCAGCGGTTGGACGGGATTACCGTCTTTGTCGTTATAGACGGCACCTTCTTCCAAGAACTTCTTCAACATCGAGATGTCGCCTCCGACATATTTCTGTGCCGATAGACTGACGGTCATTGCCGTCATGATGATAAGTGTAAAGATTTTGTTCATATAGATTAGTAGTTTAGTGTTTTCACTTTTTATGTCTGTTGACCCGCTGCTCACGGTATTTGGCTTTCTGTCGTGCAGAGCCGCTACCGTGAGCACCAGTAATGTATTTCTTTTTCTTCGCCTTGGTTTTGACTTTATCCTCTTCTTTGCGAGGTCCGCCACCACGACCAAACGAGATACCATTCTCCAGAATACTCTGGAAATCGTCTTCCTTACCCATAGGATTAATGATGGAATAAACGGACTCCTGTAAATGCCATCGCGATGCCGTATTTGTCGCACGTCATGATGACATGGTCGTCGCGGACGGAACCGCCAGCCTGGGCAATGAACTCCACACCACTCTTATGGGCACGCTCGATGTTATCACCGAAGGGGAAGAAGGCATCAGAGCCTAAAGCCACCTTCGTATTCTTGGCAATCCACTCTTTCTTCTCTGCCATCGTCAGCACAGCGGGCTGTTCTGTAAAGAACTGCTGCCAAGCACCATCGCGCAATACGTCGTCGTGTTCGTCTTCTGAGATATATACATCAATGGTATTGTCTCTGTCTGCACGACGGATACCCTCCTTGAAAGGCAGGCTCATCACTTTCGGATGCTGGCGCAACCACCAGGTATCTGCTTTGTTTCCTGCCAGACGAGTACAGTGGATACGACTCTGCTGACCAGCGCCGATGCCAATAGCCTGTCCGTCTTTCACGTAGCAGACGCTATTCGACTGCGTATATTTTAGCGTGATCAATGCGATAATCAAGTCGCGCTTCGCCTCTGCAGAGAATGTCTTGTTCTGGGTGGGGATGTTCTCAAACAGGGCAGGATCGTCGAGTTTGATCTCGTTGCGTCCCTGTTCGAAGGTGATGCCAAAGCACTGTTTAGTCTCAATGGGAGCAGGCTGGTAGTTCGGATCAATCTTAATGACGTTATACGTACCCTTGCGCTTGTCTTTCAATATCTCAATCGCCTCGGCGGTAAAGTCAGGAGCAATTACACCATCGCTCACTTCACGCTTCAACAACAATGCGGTTGTGGCGTCGCAAGTGTCGCTCAGTGCAACAAAATCACCATAAGAAGACATGCGGTCTGCACCTCTTGCCCTTGCATAAGCACAAGCGATGGCAGAGTCATCCAAGCCTTGAATGTCATCCACAAAGTATATCTTCTTCAACGTATCGCTCAAAGGAAGTCCCACAGCGGCACCGGCAGGTGATACATGCTTGAACGATGCAGCAGCAGGCAGACCTGTCGCAGCCTTCAACTCCTTTACCAGTTGCCATGCGTTAAAGGCATCGAGGAAGTTGATATAGCCAGGACGACCGTTAATCACTTCGATAGGTAATTCGCCCTCTGTCATAAAGATGCGTGAGGGCTTTTGATTCGGATTACATCCGTACTTCAGTTGTAGTTCTTTCATTGCTTCTCAATATTTTGGGCAAAGGTAGTAATTTCTACTGAATTATGCAAATTTAATTGAGAAATGCCTCTCTTTCCAACTTTTTTCGTTTCCCCAATGAATCATTAGTGATATTACCCCTTCATGTACTGAATCGCCAGCATCGTCAGGTCGTCGCTCTGCTCGGCATCGCCCACGAAACGCTGTACGGTCTCTGTCATCTCCTCAATAAGCAACTGGGGCTGGTGGCGGTTCTCAGCCAGCATGCGCTTGGCGACATTCCAGATGCGCAGGTCGCCAAACTGTGCATGACGGCTGTCCTCAGCCTCGTTCAGACCGTCAGTGAAGAGGAAAATGGTGGTCTGCGGATCGATGGACACTTCCTGTTGCGTAAATTTGAAGTCCGCTATGACACCGATGGGCAGGTTGGCATCGCATGACAGCGCACCCACGTCTCGGCCTACCAGCAACGGAGCGTTGTGGCCGCCATTACAATAGTGCAACAGCCCCGTCTGCAGGTCGAGCACACCCATGAAGATGGTGACAAACATGTTGGTGTCGTTGCCGTCAGTCATCGCATTGTTCAGCGTGCTGACAATGGCCGACGGCTCTGCCATATGGGCGGAGATGTTGCGGAACAGCGAACGCGTGACAGCCATGAACAGCGAGGCGGGTACGCCCTTGCCTGACACGTCGCCAATGCAGAAGAACAGTTTCTCGTCGCGGATGTAGAAGTCGAAGAGGTCGCCGCCGACTTCCTTCGCTGCCTTCAGCGAACCATAGATGTCAATGTCGTGGCGCTCGGGGTAGGGTGGGAACGTCTTGGGTAGCATTGACATCTGGATGTTGTGGGCTATCTTCAGTTCGCTATCCATCGCCGCCTTTTGCGCTGTGGTGGCACGCAGCTCTTCCGTGTACCTGACTAGCGACTGTTGCATATTCCCGAACGAGTCGCGCAGACGGTGTATCTCGTCGTGGCTGTCAATGGCGGGCAACGGAGTCTGGAAGTTACCCTTGGCCACCTCGTCGGCTGATGCCGCCAACAGCGTGAGCGGGTTGACATCACGTTTGATGGACCGGCGTCCGGAGAAGTAAACTACCAGCATACCTATCAGGATGAACGTGATGGCGATACCTGCAGCGAAATAGCCAATGAGACGGATAAAGAACGTGGGTACTGCGAAGGAGATCGTCCAGTCGGTGTATTTCACCGTCTGAGAGCAGACAAGGACCTCTTCTCCGTCGATGACCATTTTGTCTAGCACCATTTTCTCTTGCCGCTTGCCGTTGAAGGTCAGGTATCCCTTGTTTTTGTCGGGACCTTTGGTGATGTATGATTGAATGGTCTTGTTGACGATGCGCTTGGCATCCGGGTGCACTAAGATGGTGCCCGCGCTGTCGGTCATGTAATAGTAGACTTGGTATGCTGCGTCCCATTCTTTCGGGTTTTCCCTATTATAAGTATCCATGGGCTGTATCATCTCGTTCAGCCACGAGAGCGATAAGTCCACACCTAACACGGCCACCGCTCGCTGGCTCTTGTCGCGGATGGG
>CACZCT010000026.1 GCA_902779745.1 uncultured Prevotellaceae bacterium | reverse complement strand
CAGTGCACTCGGTGCTTTCGTGATGGGATCTATCCTTGCCGAGACAGTGGAGTCGCATCGTATCGAAAAACTGATGACACCGCTGAAGAATGTCTTTGCTGCAATCTTCTTCATCTCTGTGGGTATGCTGATCAATCCGTCTTCATTGGCGGAATATTGGTACAGCATCCTCTGGGTTAGCCTGGTAATTATCGTCGGAATGATTCTCTTTGGTACCTTGGGTTGCTGGTGGGGCGGTGAGACGATGCGCGACTCCGGGTACCAGCTTGGGTGTTCTCAATCCTGTCGTCTATCCTATCATCGTGGCATCCAGTGTGGTGACCACCTTCCTCACGCCTTATATTATGAAGGCTGCCAGACCATGCTATACGTTCCTGTATAATCACGTTCCAGCGAGCATGCGTGCTAAGATTGACCAGCGCGAGCAGCAAGTGGCAGAAGCAGAGGCAAAGGCGGCTAAGCCATCTGGCGACACGAGCTTATTAGCAGACAGGGTACACCATGCCGTCAGGAACACCTTTATCACGAAGCATCTTGTCAATCTGTTTATCAAGAACATGAGTGCTCATGATGAAGAACAACCGAATGGTTAAAAAGATAAAAGACAAGGTTACGTTGTTGTCGATGGTGTTTAAAATAACAAAAGAGATCAATAACTAAAAAAATGCAAGATGAAACAGACAATTATTCTTGGCAACATCATCACGATGGATGAGAAGAGACCCTTTGCCAAGGCCGCTTTAGTGAAAAACGGTGTGTTTGCCTATATCGGCAGCGCAGAAGAGGCGAAGAAACTTGCCAGTGCCGATGCACAAGTACTGGACTATGGTGACAACTTTATCTACCCGGGCTTTATGGAGTCCCACTGTCACGGCAGCTTTGCCGGAGAACGTGCTATTGGACAGGCGAACCTGATGGAGGGCGGCATGACCACCGACTACGCAAGGTATCGTAACATCATGAAGGCATTCATTGAGAAGAACCCGCAGCGCGATTTCTACGTAGCCGCAGGATGGGTGGAAAATGAGGAATATGTCAGCAAGACCTATCTTGACGAGATCTGCTCCGATAAGCCACTGCTCATGCAAACAGGTGGCGGACACTCCATGCTGCTCAACACGAAGGCGATGGAGTGGGCTGGCATCGATGCTGAATATGCCAAGAAATGGGGCTATGACCTGGTGCACGTAGATAAGGACGGTGAACCCGACGGCTACATCTGTGAGGGTCCCGTGTTCGAGATTGCTCCAAAACTCCCCACGACCGTAGAGGATATTAAGGAGTATCTGCTCGCCTGGCAGGAGATGGCCCTCAGCAGCGGTTTCACGGCCGTTGGTGACGCTGGTGCGGAAGTTATACATCGCGTTGCTCCCCAGGCGTACTATGAACTGCAGAAGGAAGGCAAGTTGAAACTGCGTACCTATGCATGGATATATGTGACTGATAATGCCGACGCAAAGACAGAGATAGCCCGCATCGCTGCTCAGCGTGCTGAGATGAGTGGTGAATACTTCCAAATCATCGGCCCCAAGGCGTTCCTCGATGGTGTGACTGAGGCACATACGGGATGGCAGAATCAGGACTATCTGGACCAGCCGGGCTACCACGGCAACGAGCGCTTCAACGACCACGACAAGATGGTGCAACTGATTGTCGAGTCCGACAAGGAGGGAATGTCCGTTCACGTTCACTCAGAGGGCGGTGGTGCTACCCACTATATGCTGGGCTGTATTGAGGATGCCGAGAAGATTACCGGCAATCTGGACCAGCGCAACGTGCTGGCACACCTGCACTTCGTGACCGATGAGGATATCCGCCGCATGGGGGCAACAGGCTCTGTGCCTGCGGTGGCACCACTGTGGACATGTAAGGCTTCTCCTCTTTATGAGCAGGAAGTCGCTTATATGGGTCAGGAATTGGCAGATCTGGCTTATCCCATCAAGTCGTTCTATGACGCAGGTGCCAACGTAGTGTTCCACTCTGACTATCCCGTTTCGCCAATGATGGATATCAAACTCAGCATTTATACGGCTGAGAAACGCGACTATCCAAGGGAATTGACTGGCGGTGCAACAGCCCCACGCAATCTCAAGGAGGCTATCACCCGCGAACAGTCGCTGCGTGCCATGACCATCAACGTCGCCCGTCAGTTCCATCAGGAGCATCGCTTGGGCTCCATTGAGTTTGGCAAGATTGCCAATATGACGGTGTACAACTGCGATTTCCTGCACGACGACATCGAGAAAGTGGCACAGGCCAATCTCATCGCCACCATCGTTGACGAAACTACTCCCCTTCTCCCGTCATGTGGCTCAAACCACGATAAACAGAGGGCGCAAGCCACGGGAGTAGTTGAGCAAACACCTCCCTTACTACTCCCTTCTTCGGTGAAGTGCCCCAAGTGTTGAAAAATATTTACGGGAGTAGTATGGGAGTAGTTGCTCCAACTACTCCCGTCGTGAAACTCCCTGTATATCGGTATTTCAACCAAAAAGGGGAGTAGGGGAGTAGTTTTTTGTTGTCCCATATATTTTTTGTTTAACCGCCTTCAGACATCAGCCTTCTTATAGGGATGCCTTCTATCACTTGTTCCAATGCCTGGAATACCTCGTTCCAATGCTTGGAAGCACCTTGTTCCAATGTCTGGAACACTTGAAAGGAAGCATCCCTATAACCCCATAGGAGATATCGGAACGACCCTAGGGAAGCGGCATAAAGCAGAAATCCCAAACCTCGGAAGAGATTTGGGATTCTGTTGTTTGTTTGGAATAAATTATCTTTGTTTGTTCTCGTCGGTGTTATGCTTCGGGAATGACTGATACGACACTCTTGTCGCGCTTGCCCTTGTGGAACTGTACCGTTCCGTCAACGAGTGCATAGAGGGTGTCGTCCTTACCCATACCAACATTGTTACCGGGGTTGTGCTTAGAGCCACGCTGGCGAACAATAATGTTGCCTGCAACAACCTTCTGGCCACCGAAAACCGTTCTTAGAACTACCTACACCTTTTTTATGTGCCATTTCTTGTTCCTCCTACGTTTTAAGCAATTACTGATTTAACTTCTACCTGCGTGTACTGCTGACGGTGTCCGTTCTTCTTGCGAGAGTCCTTACGACGCTTCATCTTGAAGACAATCACCTTCTCACCCTTGACGAGGGGATTGATAACCTCACACACAACCTTGGCACCACTTACGGTGGGCGCACCTACCTGTACTGAACCTTCATTGTCGACAAGCAGTACCTTGTCGAATTCAACAGTCTTACCGGCTTCCACGTCCTTCATGTGGTTAACGAAGAGTTTCTTTCCCTCTTCTGCCTTGAACTGCTGACCGTTAATTTCTACAATTGCGTACATTGTTTTGTTATTGTTTAAACGGGTTTCTCCGCATGGCGCATGGCCTCGTGCCACGTCTTAACTGAGCCACCACGGACTAAACGCTTCATATCTTCAATAGGTATTAGTCCTTTTAAGGTAAAAAGATTGTTTTCAGGATAACTGCTGCAAAAGTACAACAATTTTTAATACTAACAAAACTTTTTACCAATTATTTTTCGACAAAGTGGTTGTGTAGGCACACAAACAAAATCTTTTTAAATAAAATTCAGAAAATATGTGTGCAAACGATTGCTGTTATTTCTTTTGACTTTGTTTTTTCCCACGATGTGGCTTCCCTCCGCGTGACTTTCCGCCACGTCCTCTGGTTGGTTTTCTTGGAGTTGATTTCTGATATACGGGACTTTCGCCTAATCCTTCTGGCAGTGGATTCTTGACGATATCTTTTTCCAGGAAACGCTCGATATCTGAGAAATAGCGCATATCGCTTTCCGATACAAAAGTAATGGCAATGCCGTCACGTTGTGCCCTGGCAGTACGTCCGATGCGGTGGACATAGTCTTCGGCATCCTGTGGCACATCATAGTTGATGACCATTAAGATATCATCGATGTCAATACCACGAGCCACGATATCCGTAGCGACCAGTACATCCACTTGTCCTGCCTTGAATCGGAACATCACATCGTCGCGTTCCTGTTGGCTGAGGTCGCTGTGCATCTGGGCGCAGTTGATGTGCATCCGTTGGAGTTCTCGGGTGATATCTTTCACCTTCTCTTTCTTTCCAGAGAAGATGATGACACGTTCCAGTTCTCCTGCCTTGAACAAATGACGGATGATACGCAGTTTCTGCGGCTCATAACAGATATATGCCGACTGTTGTATCTTCTCTGCCGGTTTGCTGACGGCTATTTTGATCTCTACAGGATTATATAATAAGGTACGCGCAAGTTGCTGTATCTTGTTCGGCATGGTAGCCGAGAACATAATCGTCTGGTGGTTCTTGGGCAAGAGCTTGGCTATCTGTAGGATATCATCGGAGAAACCCATATCCAGCATACGGTCTGCCTCATCCAGTACGAAGAAAGACAGACGTGACAGGTCTACATGTCCCATACGGAGATGGGAGAGTAACCGACCTGGTGTCGCGATAATGACATCAGCCCCCATCTTCAATCCGCGTGTTTCTTGGTCAAAACGGCTACCGTCGTTTCCTCCATAGACGGCAACACTTGAGATACCGTCCAGGTAATAGCCGAAGCCCTGCATCGCCTGGTCAATCTGTTGGGCAAGTTCACGGGTTGGTGCCATTACGATACAGTTGATGGCATCTTTGGGAAAGCCACCGTCATCCAATAAACTTAAGATAGGGAGCAGATAGGCGGCAGTCTTTCCTGTACCAGTCTGTGCCACGCCTATCAAATCGTTTCCGTCAAGGATTTCCGGAATACACTTTTCCTGTATCGGGGTCATTTCCTCGAAACGCATGTCATAGAGTGCATCGAGGATATTGTCATTCAGATATGTCTCTTCAAAATTCATCAGTTTGGGGCTTGCCTATAACAGAAATAGGCGATAATAGCATATAAAATATTGGGAACCCATGCGGCAAGCATGGGTGGTGTGTCGGCATTGATGGCAAAGGTGGCGCTGATGGTCTGAAGGAGGATGTAGGAGAAGGACAAGGCAAGTCCAATACCCAGGTACATACCCATGCCGCCTTTCCGTTTCCGTGACGACAGCGATACACCGATGATGGTCAGGATGAAGGAGGCAAACGAGGTGGCTATTCGTTTGTGGTATTCCACCTCATACTGAACCACATTACTGGAACCGCGCTCTTGTTGCTTGGAGATATATTGCAGCAATTCCGGGGAGGTGAATGTCTCCTGCTGGCCTTTCGAGAAAATCAGGTCCATCGGTTCCATCTGGATGAGGGTGTCTATCTCAGAACCACTGGTTATCTTCTCACGCATACCCTTTAGTTCTCGGATCTTATAGCTTCGTGCCTTCCAATGATACCGGGAATCACTGATGGTGTCGTATTGTATGACACTTGCTGTCATGAGACTGACCAGTTTCTTCTTGTCAAATTTATAGAGTGAGAAGCCATAGCCTGTCTTGCGGATATCATCATATTGTGAGATATAGGCAACCGTGCCCCGGTCGACCATCAACTGGATGTTCGTTGCAGTGGTGTTTCTCCTCTTGTCCTTATAAAGTGATTCGAAATCATGTCTCACGACTGTACCCTTTGGGATGATATAGGCTCCCAGGAAAAAGTTCAGTACTGCAATCAGTGCTGCAGAGATCAAGTAGGGACGTAATAGTCGCTTGAAACTCATACCACAGGCAAGCATGGCAATAATTTCTGAATTGCCTGCCAGTTTTGAGGTGAAGAAGATGACCGCAATAAATACGAACAACGGTGAGAAGAGGTTGGCGAAATAGGGAACGAAGTTCATGTAGTAGTCGAACACAATGGCACGCAACGGTGCGTGATAGGTCGTGAATTTTGCCAGATTCTCGTTGACGTCAAAGACAATGGAGATAGAGATAATCAGGATAATGGAGTAGATATAGGTACCAATAAATTTCTTGATAATATACCAGTCCATTCGCTTGATATACTGGAAAGGATTGTATTTCTTCAATGGGTCAAGACGTTCCCACGGCAATCGTGTCCACAACAGCCTAACCCTTCTGATGATATCCTTCCATTTCTCTTTCATCGTCTACGTCCTAAATCATCAATTACAGACCGTTTCCATTGTACGAAGTCTCCTTGCTCGATATGCTGACGGGCATCGGTGACCAGTCGCAGGTAGAAGGCAAGGTTGTGGATAGAGGCTATCTGCAAGGCAAGCAGTTCCTGTGCCTTGAACAGATGGTGCAGGTATGCCTTGGTATGGATGCGGTCGATGTCGCATCCGTCCGGGTCGATGGGCGAGAAATCATCCTCCCATTTCTTGTTGCGCATATTCATTGTCCCCTGATAGGTAAACAGCATGGCGTTGCGACCGTTACGGGTGGGCATTACACAGTCAAACATATCCACACCGCGCTCAATAGCCTCCAGGATGTTCTGGGGGGTCCCGACACCCATTAGGTATCGGGGCTTGTCTTTGGGTAATATCTCATTGACCACCTCTATCATCTCATACATGATCTCTGTCGGTTCACCGACGGCAAGACCACCGATGGCATTACCGTCCGCCCCCTTGTCTGCAACGTGTTTAGCAGCCTCCTGGCGCAGGTCTTTATAGGTACATCCCTGTACAATAGGGAAAAGACTCTGATGATAGCCGTAAAGGGGCTCAGTCTCGTTAAACCGTTTGATGCAGCGGTCGAGCCAGCGTTGGGTAAGTCCCAGTGACTTCTTGGCATACTGGTAGTCACTCTGTCCGGGAGGACATTCATCCAGTGCCATCATGATGTCCGCCCCGATGATACGTTCGGTGTCCATGACGTTCTCTGGTGTGAAGATATGTCGTGAACCGTCGATATGACTCTGAAACTCACATCCTTCTTCTCGCAGTTTACGGATGCCTGTCAGGGAGAACACCTGAAAACCTCCAGAGTCTGTCAGGATAGGGCGGTCCCAGGTGTTGAACTGGTGCAGGCCACCTGCCTTGCGAAGAATATCCAATCCTGGGCGTAGATAGAGGTGATAGGTGTTCCCTAAGATGATCTGTGCCTTGACCTGTTCACGCAGTTCTGAGAAATGTACTCCCTTGACACTGCCTACTGTTCCCACAGGCATAAAGATTGGTGTCCTGATTTGTCCGTGGTCGGTGGTAATCAGTCCTGTACGAGCCTCACTTGCAGGGTCTGTATGTTGCAGTTCAAAAGTCATTTTTCTTTCTTCTCTTCTTCAGGAATCGTAAAGTCCAGTGGATGCTCCACAACCTCGTTTGTCAAGGCGAAGTTCCAGACATCCTGTACATTCTCTACGTAGTGGAAGTTGACACCTTTCAGATAGATGTCTGGAATCTCTTCGATGTCTTTCTGATTGTCACGACACATGAGGATATCCGTAATACCGGCGCGCTTGGCGGCAAGAATCTTCTCCTTGATACCGCCGACAGGCAATACCTTACCCCGGAGGGTTATTTCACCCGTCATTGCCGTATTCTTGCGGACCTTACGTTGGGTTAGTGCCGATGCAATAGATGTGGCAATGGTAATACCTGCTGACGGACCGTCTTTAGGAGTTGCCCCTTCCGGTACATGGATATGGATGTTCCAGTTGTCGAAGATACGATAGTCGATACCGAGGACATCCACATGTGCCTTCACATATTCCAAAGCGATGACGGCACTTTCTTTCATGACATCACCTAAATTTCCTGTTAAAGTAAGTTTGGCACCCTTGCCCTTTGAGAGAGAGGTCTCAATAAACAGAATCTCACCACCGACACTTGTCCAGGCAAGACCTGTCACTACACCAGCATAGGCATTACCTTGATAGATATCACGATAGAACGGTGGCTTGCCAAGCAGTCCCTCCAGTTCTGTGGGAGTGATTTTCAGGAAAGGTAATTGCCCATCCTTTGCTTTCTGGAAAGCCATCTTGCGGAGTGCCTTGTTGATTTGTTTCTCCAACTGACGTACACCGCTTTCACGGGTGTACTGTTCAATGATCTTCTCAATAGCTGCTTTGTTGAAAGTCAAACCTTTGTCCGTCAGTCCAGTGTTCTCTTTTTCTTTGGGAATCAGGTGACGTTTGGCAATCTCATATTTTTCTTCTGTGATATAGCCGCTGACCTCGATGATTTCCATACGGTCAAGCAGAGGCTTGGGTATGGTACCGAGATTGTTGGCAGTGGCTATAAAGAGGACTTTTGACAGGTCATAGTCTACGTCCAGGTAGTTATCGTGAAAGGCATTGTTCTGTTCCGGGTCCAATACTTCCAACATAGCAGAGGCAGGGTCTCCATTGTGTGTATTCTGTGTGACTTTGTCAATCTCGTCAAGGATGAACACAGGGTTGCTCGAACCTGCCTTTTGGATATTCTTGATGATTCGTCCCGGCATGGCACCGATATAGGTACGACGATGTCCGCGAATCTCTGCTTCATCATGTAGTCCGCCCAGAGAGACCCGTACGTATTTACGGTTGAGGGCATCGGCGATGGATTTTCCGAGACTGGTTTTACCGACTCCTGGAGGACCGTACAGACAAAGGATAGGTGACTTCAAGTCACCACGCAGGGAGAGGACGGCAATATACTCAAGGATACGCTCTTTGACTTTCTCCATGCCATAGTGGTCACGGTCCAGAATCTTTTGGGCGCGGTCCAGGTTCAAATCGTCTTCCGTACACTCATTCCAAGGCAATGACACCAAAGTCTGGAGGTATGTCAGTTGAATGTTGAAATCAGGACTCTGTGGGTTCAGTTGGTCGAGTTTGTCAATCTCACGATAGAAGATATGCTCCACCTCCTCACTCCATTGCTTGGACATCGCTTTTTCCAATAGTTCCTTTTTCTCTGGTGAGCTCTCATTACCCATCTCCGCTTGCAGGTTCTTGATCTGCTGCTGAAGGAAGTAGTTCCGTTGTTGCTCGTCAATGTCGTCACGGGTCTTGTTGCGGATGTCCAGTTTTAAAGTCTGTAATTCAATCTCACGGTTGACAATTTTCATGGTGTTAAACAACCGTTCCTTGATGGACGACATCATCAACAGTTTCATCTTCTCCTTTACTGAAAAGGGGAGGTTGGAGCAAATGAAATTGAGTGCCATGATATTATTCCCGACATTCTTAATGGCAAAGGCTGCCTCCTCGGGAATCTCGTCGTTCAGTTTGATATATTCCGTTGTCTGATTGCGCAGATCTTCAATGGCCGTTTGGAACTCTTTATCGTTCCTTTCTGGCTCGTCTTCCGGGGCAAATTCCACACGTCCTACAAGATAAGGCTTGTATTTCAGGAGTTCCAACAACTTGATACGGCCTAATCCTTGGACAATCGCCGTGATATTACCATTTGGCAATGTCAGCAGTTTCAATACTTTGGCATAGACGCCAATATCGTAAAGGTCGGCACGGATAGGCTGTTCTGTCTCGGGGTCACGTTGACAGAAGACACCCATCAACTGTCCGGTCTTGTCCGCCATTCGTACCAGTTTCATGCTTGACTCACGTCCGATAAGGATAGGAGCGACGACACCTGGGAACAATACGATGTTACGTACGGTCAATATAGGAAGGGATTCGGGAATCTCTACACTGCTGAGGTCGCTATATTCACCTTCTACGTCGGCAATCATAGAGAACGGTCTGTTTCTATTATCCATATACATTGTGATTTTTTCTTCCATAATAGGGTGCAAAGGTACAAAGAAAAGAGGATATAATCAAATAAAAATCATATTATTTCTTGGTATAGATGACTCTTTTTGATGAATAATGCTTATCTTTGCAGGCGGAAAGCAGTGCCTTGGTCTGTCGCTGGTATCAACTGCCTCTGTCCATATGGTGAGAGGAAAGGGTACGAGAGGAAAGTCCGGGCAGCAGAGGGCACCCCACTTCTGAAAGTGGAAGCAGTCGGTGACGGCTGGATATGGAAGAAGAAAACAACCGCCGTAAGGTAAGGGTGAGAAGGTGGTGCAAGAGACCACCAGCCGGCGGGTGATCGTCGGGCTGTTCCGTCTGGGGGCTGCAAGTTCGCGTATACCATCGTCTGAGGGTTGCCCGTCCGAGTAATACGATGGAGGGTAGAATGCTAGAGCCGCAGGGTGACCTGCGGAGTAGATAAATGACAGACATCTTCCTTTCACGAGGGAGATACAGAACCCGGCTTATAGAGGCAGTGCTTTCTTTTTACTTTGACGACAATGAGTAAGATGATACAAAGAATCATCCAGTTCTTCGAGACAGACATGTGGAGGATTACGAGGAACGATGTCTCTCCAATGGTGTTCCTATTGGTGGAGATTCTGAAGAAATTGGTTATTGCCATCCGCTTCTTTATTTCGAAACGAGTGATGACCAGGGCTGCAGCCTTGACGTACAGCACACTGCTTGCCATTGTTCCGATTCTTGCGGTAGTATTTGCCATAGCCCGTGGCTTTGGCTATAGCAAATATATTGAGGTATGGTTCAGAGATGCCTTTGAGTCGCAGCCACAGGTGGCAGAGGTTATTATCGGATTCGTCAACAGTTATCTGGTCCATACGAAGAGCGGTATCTTTCTGGGTGTGGGTCTGCTGTTTATGCTTTACACTGTATTAATGTTGGTGAGTAATGTCGAAGATGCTTTTAACGAGATATGGCAGGTGACGAAACCACGTAGCATTTTCCGAACGTTCACAGACTATATGGCGATGTTTTTCTGTTTCCCTATCATTATTGTCGTCACCTCTGGTATCTCTATCTTCATGGCGACCATCGCTGACTCCATGCCTGATTACCTGATGCTGGGACCTGCCATCCGTTTCCTCATCGACCTGATTCCTTATGTGCTGATGTCTGTGATGTTCATTGCCCTTTATACCTTCATGCCCAATACCCATGTGAAGGCAAAACACGTAATAGTACCAAGTATTCTTGCCGGTATTGCCATGCAGGGACTGCAGATATTCTATATTCATTCTCAGATATTCTTGTCGGGTTACAATGCTATCTATGGTTCTTTTGCTGCTCTTCCGCTATTCATGCTGTGGGTGCAGATATCATGGACCATCTGTTTGTTTGGTGCAGAACTGTGCTATGCCAATCAGTATCTTGACTATTACGACTATGATGCTGACACAAACGAACTCAGTCATCGCTATCGCACTATGTTGTGTGCCTTACTGATGAGTTACATCTGTCGTCGTTTTGCTGAAGGGAAGAAGCCTTATTCCGCCTCGCACCTGCGTTTTGACACGGGGATACCTATCCGTATCGTCAATGACCTTTTGGTGGAACTAATGGATGCGGGACTGATTGTTGAGTTGACTAGTGACGAAAAAGGGGAGACCTCCCATTTCCTGCCTGCCGAGGATATCAATAATTTGACGCTTGGCGTGATGATAGACCGTCTGGAATCTAATGGAGAATGGAAATTGGATGTTGATGTATCCAACCTGTTTTCGGAACAATGGGGCAAGGCAATGGAACAGCGTTCCAACTATCTCCATTCTCTTCGTGATATCAAATTGCAAGACCTCCGTCCTTAGACGTATTTCTTGATTAACGCAATGAAACGTTGTCCGTATTTCTGTTTTTTGTGATCCCCGATGCCTTGGATATAGCCAAAAGCTTCCAGAGATACAGGCTTGATGGTGGCGAGGGCATGTAATACCTTGTCGCTAAATACGATATAGGGTGGAAAACCTTCTTCATCTGCACATTGGCGGCGGAGATTTCTAAGTGCCTCAAAGAGCTTCTTGTCTTCTGTGCCTGTCGTCTCTGGTAATCCAGGAATGGTAATGGAGGGGATTTCCAGATGCAAACGTTTCTTGGGCTTCGTAATATCTTTAGCGGTGTGGTCTATGACGCATAACTCGGCACGTTTGCGACCATAGAGGATATCATTACCACTATGGGTAATCTTGACGATATTGCTTTGGTCGTAGGCGATTTCAATGAATCCCAGTTGGAGCATCTGAAGCAGGTAGTCCTGCCAGTCTGTCGTTGAGACAGCTTTACCGACTCCAAAGGTCTTCAGTTTCTCATATCCTTTGCGCTTGACGGTAGGAGAGGCAATACCTTTTAATATTTCTAAAATGGTAGATGTCCGTATTTGCTCTTCCGTACGTTTGACCGCACTTAATGCCATCTGGATATATTCCGTCCCGTCAAAGCGACGGGGAGGGCTTTGGCAGACATCACAGTTGTCACAGTCATAATCTCGCTGCTCTCCGAAATAATTTAACAAGATACGCCTTCTGCAGATGTTGGATTCCGCATATTCCTGCATCCTGTCCAATTTATCCTTATTGACATCTTTCTGACCGCTTTCTTTGGCGAACTGGGATAGTTGGACCACATCGCCAAGGGAGTAGAAGAGGACTGTGTCAGCGGGGGCTCCGTCACGCCCGGCACGCCCGATTTCCTGATAGAAGCTCTCAATGCTTTTGGGCATGTTATAATGAATTACCCAACGTACGTTGCTCTTGTCTATACCCATGCCAAATGCAATGGTGGCGCAGACTACTTGTACGTCGTCTTTTTGAAAGTCGATTTGTGCCTTGTCACGTTCGCTCTGATGGAGTCCTGCATGGTATACGGAAGTGCGTATACCTTTATCTTTTAGAAACTTGGCAACTTTCTCTGTAGTCTTTCTGCTTAGGCAGTATACGATGCCGCTATCAAAAGGGCGTGCCTTGATAAACTGCAGAATATAATTGTCTTTTTCTTTGGTTGCATATCCTCTCTTAACGGTTAGGCTTAAGTTGGGACGGTCAAAACTGGAGATAAATACTCTAGGGTTGTGCAGTTGGAGTTGTTTGATGATGTCCTGTCTGGTAATCTTGTCAGCGGTAGCGGTGAGGGCTATGACAGGAACGTCAGGAAATTCTTTGTGAAGGATGTCAAGTTGGGTGTATTCCGGACGGAAGTCATGTCCCCATTGACTGATGCAATGCGCTTCGTCAACAGCAAACAAAGAAATGGTTATTTGTTTTAACAAAAAGGGAATCTCTGTAAGTAATTTCTCCGGTGAGATGTAAAGAAGTTTGAGGGTACCGTTCATACATTTGCGTCGTACGATGGTATCGGTACTGTAATCGTTCCCACTGTTCAGCGCGGCAGCCTCAATGCCACTTGCCTTCAAGTTTTCCACTTGGTCTTTCATCAAACTGATGAGTGGTGAAATGATAATGGCGGTTCCAGGCATTGCTATAGCGGGAATCTGATAACAAAGGCTTTTACCTCCCCCCGTTGGCATAAGCACTAAACAGTCTTGTCGGAGGAGAACTGTGTTGATAATCTCTTCTTGGTTAGCTCTGAAAGAGTCATATCCATAATAGCTTTTGAGGATGTTTCTTATCTCCATTTCCTGAAATTTGATGCAAAGTTATCTCTTTTTTCTAAAAAATTGTTCAAAAATGAACGAATCTTATTTTTTTTTACTATATTTGCAAAGAATTAATACAAAATCAATCATTTGTTAATCATTACGACTATGGCAAAGTATAATATCACTGAGAAAAAAGTCAAGGAGGCTACTTATCGGACTTTGGTGAACCCTCAGTTGATGGATGAACTGAAGGGAAAGATCCTACATGTCATTGTCATGCAAAAGAAATACAAGGACAAGGATTACTCTGCAAAGAAACTGGCAGAGGATTTAGGGACGAACACTCGCTATATCTCTGCTGTGGTCAATGTACAGTTTCATATGAATTATACGTCGTTTGTGAATAAATTCCGGATAGAGGAGGCGATGACCCTTATGGTAGACAAGCGTTATCAGGAGCTGACGATGGAAGAGGTGAGTGATATGGTCGGTTTTGCTAATCGTCAGTCGTTCTACGCCTCATTCTTCAAATTCATGAATATGACTCCACGGGAATATCGTATGAAACATCTTGAAAATCATCCTTCGCTCAAGGTTAAACGCACAAAAAGGAAAAAATAGAATGTTTAGTTATTCAGACGAGCGTTTCGCTGACCTTCAACTGCTCAGATACCAGTTACCTGGTTTTGAGCAGTTAACTTTGCTACAAAAACGATATGTCTATGCTTTGTCAAAAGCAACCTTATACGGAAGGGATATCACTTTCGACCAGTTCGGGAAATACAACCTTTGCATTCGCAAGATGCTGGAGGCTGTCTATACGGATCCTGGCATAGACCGTCATACCGAGGACTTTAAGGCATTGGAAATCTATTTGAAGAGGATATGGTTTTCCAATGGTATCTATCACCATTATGATTGTGGGAAATTCCAGCCAGGTTTTAGTGAGGAGTATCTTCGACGAGTCTTGGCGGAAATACCTGTTGACAACCTTCCACTTCGTGAGGGTGAGACGCTAGATGACTTATGCCAAGAGTTGTTTCCGGTGATTTTTGACCCTGCTGTTCTCCCCAAAAGAGTGAACAAAAATGATGGCGAGGATTTAGTGATGACCTCAGCCTGCCATTTTTACCAAGGAGTCAGTCAGCAGGAAGCAGAAGACTTTTATCAGCAACAGAAATTCTCTTGTCTGGACGGGGAGCCTCCTTCCTATGGACTGAATTCCACGTTGGTGAAGAAAGACGGTCGTCTGTATGAGGATGTCTGGCGAATCGGAGGCAGGTATTCAAAGGCGATAGAGCAGATTGTCTATTGGTTGGAACAGGCAAAGTCTTATGCAGAGAACTCCCGGCAGGTCCGTATCATAGAGTTTCTAATTGATTATTACAAAACGGGTGATTTGCAATGTTTCAATGCCTATTGTAAAGAGTGGGTGAGTGAACATGAGGGACGGATAGACTTTGTCAACGGTTTTATCGAGGTATATGCTGACCCGTTGGGCATGAAAGGCTCATGGGAAGGTATTGTGGAATATAAAGACTTGGAGGCGACGAAGCGGACACAGACCATCAGTCGGAACGCCCAATGGTTTGAAGACCATTCCCCTGTCGATTCCCGTTTCCGTAAGAAACAGGTCAAGGGTGTTACGGCAAATGCCATCTGTGCTGCAATGCTGGGTGGAGACGAATACCCCTCTACGGCCATAGGTATCAATCTCCCCAATGCCGACTGGATCAGGGCAGAGTATGGGAGTAAGAGTATCACCATCAGCAATATTACGGATGCCTATAACAAGGCTGCTCATGGAAACGGTTTCAAGGAGGAGTTTGTGATTGATGAGTCGACGCTTGCCATGATTAATCAGTATGGTGATGTGTGTGATGACCTGCATACCGATCTGCATGAGTGTCTGGGACATGGTAGCGGACAATTGTTGCCGGGAACGGACCCCGATGCCCTGAAAGCCTATGGCAACACCATTGAGGAAGCACGTGCCGACTTGTTCGGACTCTATTATATGGCAGATGACAAACTGGTTGAGTTGGGACTTCTTCCTGACGGTGAAGCCTATAAGGCACAGTATTACAGTTATATGATGAACGGGCTGCTGACCCAACTGACCCGTATACAGCCAGGTCATCAGATTGAAGAGGCACATATGCGTAACCGTGCTTTGATAGCCCGTTGGTGTCTTGAGAATGGGAATACACTCTCACTGGTCAAACGGGAGGGGAAGACCTATCTCCGCATTAATGACTATGTTGCCTTGCGTCTGCAGATTGCAACTTTGTTGGCAGAGATACAGCGTATCAAGAGCGAGGGAGACTATGAGACTGCAAGAGAGCTGGTGGAGCGTTATGCCGTGAAGGTGGACCCTGTCATTCATGAGGAAATACAGGAACGTTATAAACGCTTGAATCTGGCACCATATAAGGGTTTTATCAATCCCAGACTGATTCCTGTAAAGAATGAACTGGGTGAGATAACCGATATACAAGTTGACTACACGGAAGGCTATACACAGCAGATGCTACGCTATAGCACGGAATACGGAACGTTAATATGAATCAGCAGATACAAGAAAGAATCAAGGAAATCAAACAGTCGTTCCGACAGTTGATGGACGGACAGACGGCTCAGTCGATGCGCGACAAGGGTGTTGACTATAAACTCAACTGGGGTGCATCTATTCCCATGTTGAGAGAAAAAGCTGCAGAGATAGGAAAAGACTATGATCTCGCTATTGAACTGTGGAAGGCGGATGTCAGGGAATGTAAGATCCTCGCCACGATGATGATGCCTCCCGATAAGATGCTGCGGGAAGTGACGGATATCTGGATGGAGCAGACGACCTCTTTGGAGATTGCAGAACAGGCTGTTTTCAATCTGTATCAGTATCTTCCTTATGCAGCAGACCTCGCCTATCAGTGGATGGCCTCGGAGAAAGAACTGTATCAGTTGTGTGGCTTTCATATACTGACGCGGTTGTTTATGAACAAGCAGGAACCCAATGAACGGGGTATCAATGAGTTTATAGACCAGGCACTGGCAGCTTTGCAGGGAGACTCCGTGATTGTTCGGAAAGCTGCCATGCAAAGTCTCATCAGGTTCTCAGAATTAGGTCTTGTCTATGAACGAATGGCGAAAAGTGCCCTTAAAATCCTCAATTTAGATTTTTTTTAAATAATTAATGCCATATTCTAAATAAAATATTGTAATTTTGTGCGGTTTTTGGTATTGATGATATATGAAAGAAAGTGTTAGGGAAACAGTCAGGCAGATTCTGACTAATTATCTGGAGATGAATAATCACCGGAAAACTCCTGAACGATATGCGATATTGGATGCGGTATATGACATGAACAGTCATTTCACGCTTGACGAGTTGAACGAGAAATTGTCTGAGGAAAACAATTTCCCTGTCAGTCGCGCTACACTATATAATACCTTGAAATTGTTTATGGAACTCAGACTGGTTATCCGTCATCGTTTTCAAGGACAGACTAAATATGAGGCGTGTTATGATAACAATAGTCACAGCCATCAAATATGTACTATATGTGGGAAGGTCACGGAGATCAAGTCTCCCCAGATATCGGAGACAATTAATAATATGCATCTGAAGCGTTTTCGGAAAGATGGTTATTCTCTCTATATCTACGGGATATGCAGTACCTGTCAGGCGAAAATTACGCGTACAAAAACTCAGAAAAGAATAAAAAACTCAAAATAATAAAAGAATGAATCAAGGTAAGGTAGATGTCCTGCTCGGTTTGCAGTGGGGCGATGAAGGAAAAGGTAAGGTGGTCGATGTGCTGACCCCGCAGTATGATGTCGTGGCTCGTTTCCAGGGAGGTCCGAATGCCGGTCATACCTTGGAGTTCGAAGGACAGAAATATGTGCTTCGCAGTATTCCATCCGGCATCTTCCAGGGAGGCAAGGTGAACATCATCGGTAATGGTGTCGTACTGGCCCCTGACTTGTTTATGGACGAGGCGAAGGCTTTGGAGGCAAGCGGTCATGAACTGAAGAGCCGCCTGCATATCTCCAAGAAAGCACATCTGATTATGCCGACTCATCGTGTATTGGATGCTGCCTATGAGGCACAGAAAGGTAAGGACAAAGTAGGTACTACTGGTAAGGGCATCGGTCCTACCTATACCGATAAGGTCAGCCGTAACGGTCTGCGTGTTGGTGACATCCTTGAGAACTTTGAGGAGAAATATGCCAAGGCAAAGGCTCGTCACGATGCTATCCTGAAGTCTCTGAACTTCGACTATGACATCACGGAGGTGGAGAAGAAATGGCTGGAGGGAATCGAGTACCTGCGCCAGTATCCCATTGTCGACTCAGAGCATGAGATCAACAACCTGCTGAAGAGTGGCAAGAGCGTTCTTTGCGAGGGAGCACAGGGTACTATGCTGGATATTGACTTCGGCTCCTATCCTTTCGTGACCTCTTCCAACACTATCTGTGCAGGTGCCTGTACGGGACTGGGCATCGGTCCTAACAAGATCGGTGATGTGTATGGTATCATGAAGGCTTATTGCACCCGTGTCGGTGCCGGACCTTTCCCCACGGAGCTGTTTGACGAGACCGGCAAGAAAATCCGTGACTTGGGACATGAGTATGGTGCGGTGACCGGTCGTGAGCGTCGTTGTGGCTGGATAGACTTGGTTGCCCTGAAATACTCTATCATGGTGAACGGTGTGACTCAGTTGATTATGATGAAGAGTGATGTCCTCGATGACTTCGACACCATCAAGGCATGTGTGGCTTATAAGCAGAACAGTAACGAGATAGACTATTTCCCCTATAACATCGAGGAGGGTATCGAACCCGTCTATAAGGAGCTTCCCGGATGGAAGACGGACATGACGAAGTTTACCAGTGAAGACCAGTTCCCACAGGCTTTCAAGGACTATATCAAGTTCCTCGAGGCAGAACTGGAGACTCCTATCAAGATTATCTCTATCGGTCCGGACCGTGACCAGACAATTGTAAGAAAGTAAATGGCACAGAAACCAAGTATTCCAAAAGGCACACGTGACTTCGGTCCCGTGGAGATGGCGAAGCGCAACTACATCTTCAATACTATCCGTGAGGTCTATGCACTATATGGTTTCCAGCAGATAGAGACCCCTGCTATGGAGACCTTACAGACCCTGATGGGTAAGTATGGTGAGGAAGGTGACAAACTCTTGTTTAAAGTGCTAAACAGTGGTGACTTCCTTTCGAAGATAAGCGATGCTGAACTTAGTGAACGCAACAGTCTCCATCTGGCGGCACAACTCTGTGAGAAGGGTCTGCGTTACGACCTGACCGTTCCCTTTGCTCGTTACGTGGTGATGCACCGCGAGGAATTACAACTACCTTTCAAGCGTTATCAGATACAGCCCGTATGGCGTGCCGATCGTCCTCAGAAGGGACGTTACCGTGAGTTTTACCAGTGTGATGCCGATGTCGTCGGCTCTGACTCCTTGCTCAATGAGGTGGAGTTGATGCAGATTGTCGATACGGTATTCTCCCGCTTCGGTATCCGTGTCCAGATCAAGATCAACAACCGTAAGATTCTCTCTGGTATTGCAGAGGTCATCGGAGCGGCTGACAAGATTGTGGACATCACGGTGGCTATCGATAAACTCGACAAGATCGGTATTGACAATGTCAATGCGGAGCTGCGTGAGGACGGCTTGACAGAGGTGCAGATCAGTAAACTCCAGCCGATTATCTCCCTCTGCGGTACGAACGAGGAGAAACTGCAGACCATTGCCGAGGTGTTGAAAGATAGTGAGACAGGTCTGAAAGGGGTAGAGGAGTGTCGCTTTATTCTGAATACCCTGAATAATCTGAATACTTTGAATAATGAGATCCAGCTCGACTTGACATTGGCTCGTGGCTTGAACTATTACACAGGAGCCATCTTCGAGGTGAAGGCACTGGATGTAGAGATAGGCAGTATCACGGGTGGTGGCCGCTATGACAACCTGACGGGCATCTTCGGAATGCCGGGACTCAGCGGTGTGGGTATCTCCTTCGGTGCCGACCGCATCTATGACGTGCTGAACGCGCTCGACCTCTATCCCAAGGACTCCATGAATGCCACACAGATTCTCTTCATCAATTTTGGAGAGCGTGAGACGGCATACTGCCTTCCTATTATCAATAAGGTGAGACAGTCTGGACTTCGTGCGGAGATATTCCCTGATTCTGCAAAGATGAAGAAGCAGATGAGTTATGCCAATGCCAAACAGATTCCCTATGTCGCCCTTGCAGGAGAGAATGAGATGAACGAGGGAAAGATTACGTTGAAGAACATGGAGACAGGAGAACAACAACTCCTGACCCCGGAAGAATTAATAACTACCATCAAATGAGAAAGATAGTACTTGCCTTATTGGTCTTGGCGACCTTGACATCTTTGAAGGAAGATCATCTGACCACCATTTTCGTGATAGGCGACTCTACGGCTGCCAAGAAGGACACGACTAATGGTAAGGTGGAGCGTGGATGGGCAATGGCGTTACAGGACTATTTCGACTCCGACTATATCCGGGTCGACAACCACGCCGTCAACGGTCGTTCCTCCAAGAGTTTCATTGATGAGGGACGCTGGGACAAGGTACTCTCGCTGATCAGACCGGGCGACTATGTCATCATACAGTTCGGACATAATGACGAGAAGGCACAGCCTGCCCGTCATACGGACCCCGGGTCGACATTCGACTACAACCTTGCCAAATATGTCAGGGAAACCCGCGAACGGGGCGGTATTCCTGTCATCATGAATCCTGTGGTGCGCCGTAACTTTATGGTGAAGGCTCCAGAGGTCGCTGATGACGAGTTGCTCCGCACCTCCACCTTCAAGGACGGTGTGAAGATGATAGAGGGTGACTCGTTGATCGACACACATGGACTCTACGCACAGGCTCCCCGCGATGTTGCAGAGCGGATGAACTGTCTGTTTGTCGATGCCAATAAGATTACCCACGACCTGGAACAAGGACTTGGCAGGGAAGTGTCCAAGAAACTTCACATGTGGTTCCTGCCGGGTGAAGAGCCCAGCGAGCCCCAGGGCAAGCAGGACAATACCCATTACAATAAGTATGGGGCACGTGTCGTGGCAGGTTTGTTGGCAGAGGCATTGGTGAAGGAGATTCCGTTATTGGACAAATACTACCTGAAGGATGGAAGAAATCATTAGACCGGTTAAGAAACCTGGCGGCTGCCTGAAAGGCTTCGGTTGTCTTTTGACCGTAGGCAGTGTACTGTTCATCATCTTCTGTATCGCCATGATCTTTGAAGGTGAGAGACGCTTGGACGAGCTGAGGGCTGAGTACACGGCCTCCACAAAGGAGTACGAGGAGGCATTGGAGGCTTATGAGGCTGACTCTGCCCATCTCAATGCCGAGTACAACCGCATCACTACCGCCATTGACGAAGCACAGGCAAGGGGTGACAGCATTCTGGTAAATGCACTTACTGACAGCCTCAGCCTGTATGCCGAACCCCAGTTCGCACCTCGTGGTGCTATTGGTGTGAATATCGGTGCTGCCTTCTTCGTGTTTTTTGCTCTCTGTGCCCTCGTTCCATTGGCAATAGGTATAGTGATTCTAGTCTACTGTAGGCACCGTAAGCGTAAGTACGAGCAGTATAAGCGGGAGGAAGATTTGCTGAATAGTAAATAGTCATTCGAAGTTTAAATGGGCAGGGATAACATTCTTTGCTTTCTATACGGGAAATAGGGGGCATTTTGCCCCTATTTCCCGTATAGAAAGGTGCGTCCTAACTTTCAATTCTCTTTAAAAGCAATAACCCTAGTCAGGTCCATGTCGAGATAATAGGTGTCGCTGCACTCCTGTTCGTCGATTTTGTATTTCACACGGGTGAGGATGAGTTTCTTGAAAGGCTCATCAGGTGCATACTTGACATCGGGACGATAGCGCTTGGCTTGTCGTGCCTGTTGACGGAGGCTGACAATAATGGAGTCGGAGAGGGCATGGGTGGAGTCAATATCCGTGAAGTGAACGGACGTGGGGGATAGTTCCGCCCGCATGTTCTGTTCCATGAACTGCTCCACTAGTTCCTCTGCCTCCGCCTGTGGTCCGCAAGAAGCGAACAACAGGGGGGCAATACCTATTATAAAATATATAAGGTGTCTCATGACTGGTGAGGAATATTTTTAAGGGTAAGCAACAGGTGGTCCCATACCATCTGGACGGTAGGGATGAGCAGACGCTCGTCGGGAGTATGTACATCACGCAATGTAGGACCAAACGAAACCATGTCAAGGTTCGGATAACGTTCAGCGAAAAGACCACATTCCAATCCTGCGTGGATGCCACGTACAACAGGGTCTTTCTGGAACAGCTTGTGGTAGGTGTATCTTACTATCTTCTGCAACTCGCTATTGGTACGCATCTTCCAAGCAGGGTAGCCTTCTGAATGCTCCACCTTGAAGCCAGCTAGTTTGAAGACGGCGGCAATGGTGTTGCACATGTTGTCGAGGTTCGACATCACGTTAGAGCGTTGGGAGGTATAGATTTCAATTTTGTCAACGAGTGTCTCTACACGGGCAAGGTTGCTCGATGTCTCTGTCATACCACCCAAAGCCTCATCCTGACAAATGGAATAGACCCCGTTGTCGACAGCCTGCAGGGCATAGACAAAACGACGTGCTGTCTCATCGTCGATGACAGGTTCTGGGTCATAGCTGCGCATGCGCCATACCATCTGGGTGTCTGTGACATGGAACTCCTCGTCGACCTCTGCGGAGAAGATGTTCCAATCGGCACGGATGTTCTCCTTGATGGCATTGGGTACTGCGAGTACGAAATAGCCGCCACGAGGAATGGCATTGTGCAGGCTTCCACCATGCAGACGTACCAGGTGTACGTCATCGTAACGCTCCATCTCCTGATAGACGAAGCGGGCAATAATCTTCAGACCGTTGGCACGCTTCTTGTTGATATCGTCACCAGAGTGACCGCCTATGAGTCCTTTGACAGAACCCTTGATGAAGAAGTAACCGTTGGGAGCAGTTTGACGCCGGATATCGAGTGTTGCCGTGGTCGTACGACCACCGGCACAGCTGACGAAAATCTCACCCTCATCCTCCGAGTCGAGGTTGATGAGGTAGTCGCCTGTCATGAATCCAGCCTTCATCCCAAAGGCACCTGTCAGTCCTGTCTCCTCGTCACGAGTGAAGACACACTCAATAGGCCCATGTTCGATGTCGTTGCTGTCTAGGATAGCAAGCTCCATAGCAATACCGATACCATCGTCGGCACCCAGGGTCGTCCCCTTGGCACGCATCCACTCTCCGTCAATATAGGTAGTGATACCCTCCTTGTCAAAATCAATTGTCAGCTCTGGCAGACAGTCACATACCATATCCATGTGGCTCTGCAGGATGACGGTCTTGCAGTCCTCATAGCCAGGAGTGGCAGCCTTGCGTATAATCACGTTACCCACTTCGTCTATTTTCGTCTCCAGTCCACGGCTCTCGCCAAAGTTCTTCAAATACTCAATCATCTTCTCCTCACGCTTCGAAGGACGCGGAATTTCATTAATCTTCGCAAATTGTTCGAAGACAACAGATGGTTTTAACTCACTTTTACTCATATTTAATGTTTATTTTAATGTTTAATCTTTAATGTTTAATCTTTTATTTGTACCTTTGCATCCGAAAATGCGAACCTGATGCAAAATTAATCATTTATGATGAGAATCCTGCTATTAAGCACGTTAATAATTGCTATAGGGATGGCTTTTTTCCTGATAAAAGTCATTCTGCGAAAGAACGGTACCTTTTCCTCACAACATATTCACGATAGTGAGGCGATGCAGGAGAGAGGCATTCATTGCGTGATGGACCAGGATAGGGAAATGCGCAGGAAAAGCAGATTCGCAGTCAATGAGAGGAGAGAATCATAATGTCGAAATAACGTAATAACGAAAATAAAAAGGAAACAAAATGAAAAAGTACATGTTTTTGGCTGCAGCCACCATTGTAGCACTCGCATCTTGTAATAACGCAAGTCCTAAGATGGACGACCAGCCAGCAGCCGCAGATTCTGCTAATGGCGCAGGCCTGAAGATCGCTTATGTGGAGGTTGACTCTCTGATGACCCAGTATGAGTTCTGTAAGGACTTCACCCTCGTTCTGGAGAAGAAGAGCAACAACGCCCGTAACACCTTGACCCAGAAGGGACAGCAGTTGCAGAACGCGATGAACAATTTTCAGCAGAAGTTGAACAATAATGGCTTCACTAGCCGTGAGCAGGCAGAGAGCCAGCAGGCCGCCATCCAACGTCAACAAAACGACCTGCAACAGTTGCAGGCTCGTCTGGAGAACGAACTTGCCAACGAGACGGCTACCTACAATGAGGGGCTTCGTGACAGTCTGCAGCATTTCCTTGCTAAATATAATAAGGATAAGAAGTACGACTTCATCCTGACTAAGCAGGGTGACAATATCCTCTATGCCAACAAACGCTATGATATCACTGCTGATGTCATCAACGGTCTGAACAAGGCATATAAGTCGACTTTCAAGAAGACTGAAGAAAAGAAAGAGGAGAAGAAATAATTAAGGAGAGTAGGAGTGAATATCCAGAAGATTCTTGATAAACTCCGCATCGAACAACTTAACGAGATGCAGCAACACGCCGCCGAAGCGATTCTTCGCTCCGACGGTGATGTTGTTTTACTCTCACCGACTGGCTCGGGAAAGACACTTGCCTACCTGTTACCGCTGATACAACTGTTGGACTCCTCATCAGAAGCCGTACAGGCACTGGTGGTCGTGCCAGGCAGAGAACTCGCCATGCAATCGGACACCGTATTGAAGAACATGGGCTCGGGCTTCCGTTCAGCAAGTTGCTATGGTGGTCGTACCGCCATGGATGAGCATCGTAAACTGAAGGAAGTCAAACCGCAGATAATCTTTGGTACACCTGGTCGGTTGAACGACCATCTGGATAAAGACAATATCTCCCGCTATGGGGTGCGCTGGCTGATTATTGACGAGTTCGACAAGTGTCTACAGATGGGCTTCCATGTCGAGATGGCGAAACTCGTCAAAAGCTTGCCGGGACTTCGTCGGCGTATCCTCTTGTCGGCTACCAATGCCGAGGAGATACCGCAGTTTGTGAACATGGCGAAGAAAGGTACGGTGGTAGACTTCCTGCCAGAGGACGAGCAGACCTCGGAACGGGTGACGCTCTATGAGGTGAAGAGTCCTGTGAAGGATAAGCTGGACACGCTCCGTAACCTGTTATTGAGCTTAGGTGACTCCAGTAGTATCGTATTCCTGAACTACCGTGACTCCGTGGAGCGTGTGAACAACTATCTCTGTGAACAGGGCTTTACCACCAGCTTCTTTCATGGAGGACTGGAACAGAAGCAACGAGAGGATGCACTCTATCGCTTCTCCAACGGCTCTGCTAATGTGATGGTGAGTACCGATCTTGCTTCCCGTGGACTGGATATCCCTGACATTGCCAATATCATCCATTACCACATGCCGGAGAGTGAGGAAGGGTATATTCATCGAGTAGGGCGTACGGCCCGTTGGGACAAAGAGGGTAAGGCTTTTTTCATCACAGGACCGGAGGAACATATCCCTGAGTATGTGGAAGGAGATGTGGAGGGCTATGAGCCAATAGCCAAAAGTCAAAAACCATCGGCTCCCAAGAATGCCACCCTCTATATCGGCAAGGGCAAGAAAGACAAGGTGTCGAAAGGTGATATCGTAGGCTTCCTTTGTAAGAAGGGTGGACTGCAGTCATCGGAAATCGGACGGATCGACGTGAACGACCGCTATACCTATGTTGCTGTCAAGCGTGAGAAACTGCAACAGGTCATCCAGCAGACAAAGGGTGAGAAGATTAAAGGAATCAAGACGATAGTAGAGCCTGTGAGATAGGATAATGTAACGTAGACTTTGCAAAACGTAAGAAAATCGTCTAAAATGCTTAATTCTTGCTCAAATATTTGTCCAATTGAAATAAAAAGTGTAATTTCGCATCGTTTTTACGAAAAAGAATAGAAAATAAGTATAATAACTCATTAAAATTGCAATCAAAATGAAGAAGTACAACTTTAACGCAGGTCCTTCAATGCTTCCCCGCGAAGTGATTGAGAAGACCGCTCAACAGTGTTTAGACTTCAACGGTTCTGGTCTTTCTTTGATGGAGATCAGCCACCGTGCTAAGGATTTCCAACCCGTTGTTGATGAGGCAGTGGCTCTGGTCAAGGAGTTGCTTCAGATTCCTGAGGGTTATTCAGTTATCTTCCTCGGTGGTGGTGCCTCTCTGGAGTTCTGCATGATTCCTTTCAACTTCCTGATTAAGAAGGCTGCTTACCTGAACACGGGTGTTTGGGCTAAGAAAGCCATGAAGGAGGCAAAACTATTTGGTGAGGTAGTAGAGGTGGCTTCTTCTGCCGATGCCAACTATACCTTTATTCCGAAGGGATGGAGTGTTCCTGCTGATGCAGACTATCTGCACATCACTACTAACAACACCATTTATGGTACTGAGATCCGTAAGGACCTCGACGTGAATGTTCCTCTCATTGCCGATATGTCATCCGATATTTTCAGCCGTCCTATCGATGTGAAGAAGTATGATGCTATCTATGCTGGTGCTCAGAAGAACCTCGCCATGGCTGGTGTGACCATCGTCATCCTGAAGGACGAGAAACTGGGTCGTGCTCCCCGTGAGATTCCCACGATGCTCGACTATCGCACACACGTCGACAAGGGCTCTATGTTCAACACACCTCCTGTAGTACCTATCTATAGCGCACTTGAGACCCTCCGTTGGATCAAGAAGAACGGTGGCGTAGAGGCTATGGACAAACTGGCCCAGCAGCGTGCAGAGATCGTCTATGGCGAGATTGACCGTAATAAGTTGTTCCGCGGTACTGCCGTAGAGGAAGACCGTTCAGTGATGAACATCTGCTTCGTGATGGCCGATGAGTATAAGGAGTTGGAGAAAGACTTCCTTGACTTCGCCGTATCGAAGGGTATGGTTGGTGTGAAGGGTCACCGCTCAGTTGGTGGTTTCCGCGCATCTTGCTATAACGCCCAGACTATCGAAGGCTGCAACGCTCTTGTAGCCTGCATGAAAGAATTTGAAGCAAATCATTAATAGATATGAAAGTATTAGTTGCAACAGAGAAACCATTTGCAGCAGCAGCCGTAAATGGTATTAAGGCAGAAGTTGAGGCAGCAGGTAATGAACTTGCTCTACTGGAGAAGTATACAGAAAAGGCTCAGCTGTTGGATGCCGTGAAGGATGCTGACGCACTCATTATCCGTTCGGATAAGGTGGATGCTGAGGTGCTCGACGCTGCCAAGCAGTTGAAGATTGTCGTTCGCGCTGGTGCTGGTTACGATAATATCGACCTCGCCGCTGCAACTGCTCACAATGTGGTAGCTGAGAATACTCCCGGTCAGAATGCCAATGCCGTTGCCGAGTTGGTATTCGGTCTGTTGGTAATGGCTAACGGTAAGAGCGGTTCAGAGTTGCTGGGTAAGAAACTCGGTATCCTCGCTTTCGGTAATGTTGGCCGTAACGTGGCTCGCATCGCCAAGGGCTTTGGTATGGATGTTTATGCTTATGATGCTTTCTGTCCTGCAGAAGTTATCGAGAAGGCTGGTGTTCATGCTGTCGCTAATCAGGACGCATTGTTCGAGCAGTGTGACGTTGTTTCCCTGCATATCCCTGCTACTCCAGAGACCAAGCAGAGCATCAACTATGCTTTAGTTGGTAAGATGAAGAAGGGTGGTATCTTGGTGAACACCGCCCGTAAGGAGGTTATCAACGAACCTGAGTTGATTAAGTTGATGCAGGAGCGTGAGGACTTGAAGTTCGTCACTGACATCATGCCCGATGCTAACGATGAGTTCGCTAAGTTCGAGGGCCGTTATTTCTCTACTCCTAAGAAGATGGGTGCTCAGACTGCCGAGGCTAATATCAACGCTGGTATTGCCGCAGCCAAGCAGATCAATGCCTTCTTCAAGGATGGTGACACAAAGTTCCAGGTGAACAAGTAATATAATAAGGTATCAAGAAAAGAGCCTGACATGTTTGAAATGTCAGGCTCTTTTTGTTATAGTCTCCAATGATTATTATCGATGGAGTGGTATTTGTTTAATGTATTTCTTTCCATTCTGGATATGAAGACCTCTTGAGGAGGTTGTCACCCGTTGTCCTTTGAGGTTGTATGTATTATTTAGATTTCGAGGGACCTCCTTTTTTATGTACTGTATGGAGGTCGGCTTCAGTTCTTCTATTGCCTCCTTGATACCCTCCATCATATAGTTGTTATAGATGGACTTGGTGGAGCGGTTGATGATCGTCATCTGATTGTTACCCGTACTATTGGTGTCCCATGCAAAGGGAACGATACCTCGTTCCATACAGACTTTATTCATCGTCTTATAGTATGCCTTGATAGAGGCGTTATGCTTCTCCTGACTCTCATTGGTGCCGGAAATATTCTTTCGCCAGATGACTCCATAC
>CACZCT010000025.1 GCA_902779745.1 uncultured Prevotellaceae bacterium | reverse complement strand
CGAGGGTCATAGTCGCCTCCTCCGCTGAGTATCAGTCCGTCAACTATCTCCAGCGTGTTGATGATGACATCCGTATCGGCAAGAGGAGGGATGATGACAGGAATGCCCCCTGCCTTCTCAACCGATTTGTAATAACCTTCAGCAAGTTTACAGGTCAGTTCACCATAATTGCCCGTGATACCGATGACGGGTTTATGGGTTGTCTCAGGAAATGTCGAATAGACATTTTCTGCCAACAGTGACTGCCAGTCATAACGTTTCATAGGCTATTCTTCTATACTGACGGGAATCTCACGCTTAATACTCTGTTCGAGGGAAATGAGCGTCTCTGTAGCCACTACGCCGGGAATATCCTGCAAGCGACCGTTGAGCAGGTGCATCAACTGTTCATTGTCGCGGGCATAGAGTTTCACTAACATGGTGTAGGGACCTGTGGTGAAATGACACTCTACGATTTCAGGGATGTGTTGCAGGCATTCTACCACATCCTTATACATAGAACCACGCTCCAAAGTGATGCCCACATAGGTGCAAGTGCTATAGCCCAGGCTCTTGGGGTTGACATCAAAGCCACTGCCCATGATAACGTTCGCCTCTATCAGGTGCTGTACACGCTGATGGATGGCTGCGCGGGAAACATTACACTCTGCGGCGACATCCTTAAAAGGGATGCGTGCGTTCTTTGACAGGATATTCAGGATTTTCTTGTCGAGATTGTCAATTTTGTCTGTTGTTGCCATATTGATAATGGGGTCTTAAGTTTACAATTTGTAAGCAAAAGTAGGTAAATTAATCGATATAAGCAACAAATTGCAAAGAAATTTGCAGAAAATTAAACAAAAAGAGCAGATTTTAGTCTGCTCTCCTTGTTTTATTTGTCTAAGATGTCCAAAAGTTCGATTTTGAAGATCAGCATGGAGAAAGGTTTGATGTCGTTACCCTGTTGATGCTCGCCATAGGCTAATTCCTGTGGGATATAGACCTCCCATATAGAGCCGACAGGCATACAGGTGAGTGCTTCCATCCATCCCTTGATGAGTTGGTTACAACGGAACTCAGCAGGCTTCTCACGCTTGTAGGAACTGTCAAAGACCTTACCATCGAGTGTGCGTCCCTCATAGTGTACCTTAACTTTCTGGGTGGCGGTAGGGATTGCTCCCTTACCTTCCTGAATAACCTTGTACTGTATTCCATCCTTAAGGATTTTTACATCCTTCTTCTTGGCATTCTCAGCAAGGAATTTCTCACCAGCAACCTTGTTGTCACCATATTTCTTCAGGGTCTCTTCGCTCTTGATGGACTGTATCAGTGCCTGTGCCTTTTCACTAGCCTCTTGCATTGTCATCAGTCCGTCTTTGCCGGTAACACCGCTGACAAATCCTTTCATGAAGAGATCTTGGGAGATACTTTGTGTGGAGTCATTACCGAATACATCTTTGTTGATACCCTTAATCAACCGCCCTGTGACTTGCATACCAATCTGGGTGCCTGCATAATAGGCAGTCTTCCGCTTGTCGTTGCTGTTGTCAACAGACTCTTTCAAACCTTTAATGAATTCGTCCATATATTGCGGATCGATATCCAACTGCTTTGTCAAGTAGTCCATCAAACCTTGTGTCTGAGTCATACCCATCGTATAACTCAAGGTGTCTAAACGCGATTCCAGCTTCTGTGCGCTTATGGCGTTAAAAGAGGCACTCGTCATAAGGACGAGTGCCGCAATAATAATTCTCTTCATAAGTTACTTCTTCTTAGGATTTACCTCCAGCAATTCAATCTTGAAGATCAGCATGGAGAAAGGCTTGATGTCAGTACCCTGCTGACGTGCACCATAGGCCATTTCCTGAGGAACATAAACCTCCCATACAGAACCTGCAGGCATGTGAACGAGCGCCTCTGTCCATCCTTTGATAACCTGGTTGCAACGGAACTCAGTAGGCTCACCGCGCTTGTAAGAACTGTCGAAGACCTTACCGTCGAGCGTGCGTCCCTCGTAATGTACCTTTACACGAGAGGTGTCTGCAGGAATGGCACCAGTACCTTCCTTGATAACCTTATACTGAACACCACCAGCGAGTGTCTTTACGCCCTCTTTTTTGGCATTCTCAGCGAGGAACTTCTCACCAGCCTCTTTGTTAGGACCAAACTCTTTCTCCATCGTTTTAGCCTTGATGGTTTGCATCAGCGACTGAGCAACTAACTGGGCAGAGTCTACAGTCATCAGACCACCTTTACCTGTTGTACCGCTGATGAAACCAGCCATGAAGTTCTTCAGGGAGATCGTCTTGGTAGAATCCTCACCAAACAGTTCGTGATTGATACCCTTTACCATCTGGTTACTGATTTGCTGACCAATCTGAATACCTGCATAATAGGCGGCCTTCTTCTTGTCGTCACCAGCGTTGGCACCTTCATTAAGTCCTTTGATGAACTCGTCCATGTAGGCAGTGTCAACACCCAGACGGTTAACAAGGTAATCTTTCAGACCGTTTGTCTGAGCCATACCGATGGCATAACTGACAGTGTCAATGTCACTCTTCAGGTTAGCCTTAGGAGTGCCCATGCCGCAAGAGAACAATGTGACTGCGGCAATTGCTGCAAGAGCAGCGAAAGTAAACTTTCTCATTTTATTCTTATTGTTTAATGATTAATTTTATCGTTATTTCGTTAAATCAATTACATCACTTGAATCAGCTCCACATCAAAGATGAGGGCTGCGAAAGGAGGAATAGAGGCACCTGCACCTCCTTCGCCATAGGCAAGGCGATAGGGGATGAAGAAACGGTATTTGGCACCTTCCTGCATCAGTTGCAGACCTTCCGTCCATCCGGCAATGACCTGTTGGAGTCCAAAGACGGCAGGCTCACCACGCTGAACGCTACTATCGAATACAGTACCGTCAATAAGGAAGCCCTCGTAGTGACATTTCACGGAATCCTTGGCAGTAGGTTTCTTGCCGTTACCTTCCTTTAATACCTGATACTGGAGTCCACTGGGCAGTGTGACGACACCGTCCTTCTTGGCATTCTCAGAGAGGTATTTCTCACCAGCCTCTTTGTGTACCTTTCCCTGTTCGGAGCGCTGTTTATTGATTTTCTCTTCTTGTGCGGCGAAATACTCCTGTACAATCTGTTGTGCTTCGCGGTTGGATACCTTCAACTCATTGCCTGCAATTACATCCTTGATGGCAGCTGCAAAATCGTCAATATTCAACCCTGTGGCGCCCATCTGAGCCAACTGGCGACCAATGCCTAAGCCCAGAGCATAACTTACCTTATCCATTTCTCTATAATTATAAATATATATTATTCTACTTTACTTAATATCTTCCCTAAATTCAGTAGGGCGAGGTCCATACACAACCTTGCGTTCCTCAAACTGTTTTTGATAATCCTTGAAATAGCTGATTTGCTGTTTCAAATTCTGGATTTCGCTCTCCAGTATGGCATTCTTCTCTTGGAGTTGTTTGATTTCCTCTTGGGCTGCATCGTAGTTTTTCTGGGACACACAAGAACCAAAGCCCAGCATTACGATGATGGCTGAGAATACAGCGTTAATAGTATGACGAACCTTTCTCATCATTCAAGTATTATTGAATTCGGGTGCAAAATTAGTAGTTATAATTGAATTATTTTTGAAATAAAGATTATTTAACCATCTTGTCGGCATTCTGAATACGTTTTAGATGACAGAAAATGAGATTGCCTTCATCGTCTCGGAGATGCATACCATTGCCACGACAAAAGCGCCAATAGCGACACTCCTTGCAGTCGCCCTTGTGCATCCACTCACGGTTACGATAGGGCGCATAGCGGTTTTCCCAGACCTCCATGAAGTCGTCTTCGTAGATATTGCCTTGGTTGTAGTCGGCACGGATACTGGCACAGGCAGCAATGGAGCCGTCAGCCATGACAGAACCTACCGTTACACCAGCCTGACAGTCGAAGAACATCTCGCGGACTTCTCCTTCATAGCGTCCAAGGAAACCCTCACACCCGTAGGAGGCATTGATTTTCCCTTCCTGACGAGTCTGACGGATGAAGTCGAGCATCCCCCGGTACTGCTCATCACTGATCTGCATCATTGGGTCTCTGGCGGCACGTCCTATGGGAAAGATAGAGTAGATACGCCAGTAGCCGATACCCTTGCTGATAAGGTAGTCGCGCATGGCAGGCAATTGGTCATAGTTACGTTGGTTGACACAGGTGACAACATCAGAGGTGATTTGCGGATGTTGGACGAAGAGGTCTAAGGCCTGGTCGACCATCCGAAAACTTTGGGAATGACAGCGCATCCAGTTATGATTTTCCTCTAGCCCGTCCATACTGACGGTAATGCTGTGCATGCCTGATTCCTGTAAAGATTCAAAACGTTCTGGAGTCAGGGCAAGTCCGTTGGTTACCATTCCCCAGGGGAAGCCACGTTCATAGATTCCCTGTCCGCATAATTCCAGATCGTCACGTAACAAAGGCTCTCCACCAGTAATGGTCACAAAAACCCGATGAGGGTCCGTCTTCTGGGCAATACTGTCGAGTACGCGGAAGAAATCCTCACGGGGCATGTCTTTTACCTCGGAGAGTTTCCTGCAGTCACTTCCACAATGTCGGCAACTCACATTACACCGCAAGGTACATTCCCAGAAAAGTTGTCTTAGGGGATGCTCCTTGCGGATGTTCCGACTGATCTGTGCTGCCAGTTCAAGGGCAATGCGCTTGCGGAAGGTCAGTTCACCCATTCTTCCTCTGAGGATTCTCTTTATTATCTTTGGGTAAGATGAGGTTCAGTATCACAGCAAGTAGGAAGACCACTGCGACGCAGTTCTCTGCGAAGACGGTCTGGATCATCTGCGGGAAGATAGAGAACATACCTGCTGCCTGTGTGAATCCGAGTCCCACACTCAAAGACATGGCGACGATAATCATATTACGGTCGCTGAATCCACAGTTGGAAAGCATGCGGAAACCGGCAAACATGATAGAGCCGAACATCATGATGGTACAACCGCCCAGTACTGCTTGCGGGATGGTTGTGAGGAGAGCACCCACAGCAGGGAAGATGCCGCCTAATATCATGATACAGGCACCAGTGGCAATAGCGAAGCGGTTGACGACACCCGACATAGCGGCCAAACCGACATTCTGACTGAATGAGGTGATGGGCGTACAGCCGAAGAGTCCTGCCACACTGCTCACAAAGCCGTCACAGGCAACACTGGATCCCATTTCCTGTTTATGGGTGGTACGGTTCAAAGCACTTGAACACAGTGCACTGGTATCACCGATGGTCTCTGTGGCAGAAACGAAATAGATGGCGAGGATGGAAAGGAATGCTCCTAAGTTGAATTCCGGTTTGAAGGGCATGAAGTTTGGCAGGGATACAACCCCGACATTTTGCAAGCCAGAGAAGTCGACCATCCCCATGCAGACGGCAAGGATATAACCGGCTATCAAACCAATGAGGACAGACAGGGAACGAAGGAATCCCTTGGAGAATATTTGGAAGCCCAAACACACCAGCAGGGTGAATGAGCCGACAATCCAGTTGTTCATAGAGCCGAAGTCAGCAGCACCTTGTCCTCCAGCAAACGAGTTGGCACCGATAGGCAACAGCGAGAATCCGATGGCCGTCACTACCGTGGCTGCCACGACATGGGGGATGAGTTTAGTCCAGTAATTGGGAAATAGTCCCAACACTCCCTCAATGATACCGCCAAGGATGACGGCTCCCATAAGGACACCCATGCCTTGTGTCGTGGCGATGGCAAGAGAGGCAGACAGAAAAGTGAAACTGATACCCATGACGATGGGCAGACGTGAACCGATGCGCCAGATGGGATAGAGTTGGATGAGGGTTCCTATACCAGCGATAATCATACAGTTCTGGATGAGTGTCGAACTGATGGTAGTGTCAATACCTGCCACATTGGCAAGAATGATAATCGGTGTGATATTCGCTACGAACATCGCCAATACGTGTTGTAGTCCAAAAGGAATGGCTTGTGCCAAGGGCACCTTGCCGTCCAACTCATAAAGCTTGCTGTTATTCTTTGCCATGATACTTTATTTTAGTTTAATCTTGTTATCCTCCAGTGACTCGATAATGGCAAGCGACTCTATACGACTGATTCCTGCTTCTTGCAATACTTCCCTGCCGTGCTGGAATTCCTTTTCGATGATGAAGCCCATACCTACGATGGTGGCTCCTGCCTGACGGCAGAGGTCTATGATACCCAGTCCGGCATTACCATAGGCAAGGAAGTCGTCGACGAACAATACCCTGTCTTCATTCGTCAGATATTCACGGCTGACAGTCAGGGGATATTCGCGTTGCTTGGTGAATGAGCGTACCGTCGACTCATAGAAATCTCCCATAGTAGAAGGTTTCTTCTTCTTGGCAAAAACGACGGGCAGTTCCATCAGATAACCCAGCATAATGGCAGGGGCGATACCTGATGCCTCCACGGTCACAATTTTGTTGATGTCCTCGTCGGCGAAACGACGAATAAACTCAATGGCAATCTGTTTCATCAAGTAAGGGTCCATCTGGTGGTTGATGAAACGGTCTACTTTCAGGATGCCGCCCTCTAGGCAGCGTCCGTCTTGCATGATTCTGTCGCGTAATACTTTCATGGTGTTTCTGTTTAATTTTGCAAAAATAAAAAATAATTCTCAATTCTCAGTTGTCAACTCTCAATTATTTATTATTTTTGCAAAAAATAAATAGAAAGGCTTATGAGGAAGATAGTAGTATTGACTGGTGCAGGAATGTCGGTGGAGAGTGGGTTGAAGACTTTCCGTGATGCTGACGGTTTGTGGGAGAACTATCCCGTGGCTAAGGTGGCAACTCATGAAGGATGGGAGGCTGATCCGACGTTAGTGACAAACTTTTATAATATGCTGCGCAAGAAATGCATAGGCACACAGCCCAACGAGGGACATCGTCTTGTAGCAAAACTGGAAGAGAAATATGATGTGACGGTGGTCACCCAGAATGTTGACAATCTCCATGAGATGGCAGGCTCGTCAAAGGTCATCCACCTGCATGGCGAACTGATGAAGGTGTGTTCCAGTCGGGATGTCGATGATCCCCGTTACCAGATTACCCTGACCCCGGAGAATTGTGAGGTGGAACCAGGTACAAGGGCTGGAGACGGTTCTTTGCTTCGTCCCTTCATCGTGTTCTTCGGCGAGGGAGTGCCTATGATCAGTGTTGCTGCAGAGGAAGCCCAGCGGGCGGATATCTTCATCATCATCGGTACGTCATTGGCTGTCTATCCTGCCGCCGGACTCATCCACTATGTCCGTCCAGGAGTTCCTGTATACCTCATTGACCCCAATCCCATCTCCGCAGGCAGTAATGTCAAACAAATCCAGAAGGGTGCCAGTGAGGGCATGAAGGAACTCTCCGCCTTGTTGATGAAATAGTTATTGAAGATCTTTATTGATCAATTCCAGAAGTTTGTCAACGGCTTCTTCTTCTGGGATGTTCTTCTCTACGCATATTTTCTGCTTGTAGAGACTGATTTTGCCACGACCTGCTCCGACATAGCCATAGTCGGCATCTGCCATCTCACCGGGACCGTTCACGATGCACCCCATGATACCGATCTTCAAACCAACCAGATGACTGGTGGCAGCCTTGATACGGGCAATGGTTTCTTGGAGATTATAAAGCGTTCTTCCACAACCAGGACAAGAAATATACTCTGTCTTGGTGAACTTTACTCTTGCGGCCTGCAGAATGTTGTCGGCGAGTTCAATGAGACGTGCCTCTTCGAAGGACACATTACGAATACTCAATCTCGTAGCTTTCTTATCGATGAGTAAGGCCCCCACTACCATAGCAGCTTTCAGTTGTAGTGTCTCCCAATCAGGGGCATCAAGGGTGATGGTGATGGTATCGTCCTTGATATTGGCTTCTGCTTGGGCACGTAGGGCAGTACACTCTTCTGTCATATCTACCAGTTTGCGTGCCACAGGAATCTCGTATTCTGGCTCTTCAGAAAGAGACACACGGATGGTGTCGCCAATACCTTCTGTTAACAAGGCTCCAATGCCCACAGCACTCTTAATACGACCGTCTTCACCTTCTCCGGCTTCTGTCACACCAAGATGGAGAGGATAGTGCATATCCTCCTTGTCCATTGTCTTGACCAACAGGCGAACGGTTGTGACCATCACGACGGTATTCGATGCCTTGATGCTGATGACGATGTCGTTGAAGTCTTCCCGTTTACAGATACGCAGGAACTCCATACAACTCTCCACGATGCCCTCTGGCGTATCACCATAGCGTGACATGATACGGTCGGAAAGAGAACCGTGGTTCACACCGATGCGGATAGCGGTATGATGCTCCTTGCAGATATTCAGGAAAGGGATGAGTTTCGCTTCTATCTTCTTCAGTTCTTCTGCATACTCCTCATCCGTGTATTCCAAATGTTTGAAGACACGTCCAGGGTCGACATAGTTGCCTGGATTGATGCGTACCTTCTCACAATATTGTGCGGCGACATCGGCAGTATGTGCCGTGAAATGGACATCAGCGACAAGGGGTGTCAAATAACCGTCAGCCTTCAGTCGTGCCGAAATATTTTTCATATTCTCCGCCTCACGGGTGCCTTGGGTAGTGAAACGTACCAGTTCACCACCTGCATCAATAATACGCTTGGCCTGTGCTACACAGCCTTCCGTATCATTGGTGTCTGTGGTAGCCATCGACTGGATGCGGATGGGATTATCGCCTCCAATCTGGATATTGCCCACGTGAGTGATAGTGGTTTTTCTTCTCATATTAGTTAGTCTTGAACTGGTATTTCACATCGGCAAGTTCCTTATTGGCCTTCACAATCTTATCCTTCAGACCAGCCTTGTAGTCGACAAGACGTTGGGCAATAGCCTCATCACTTAACGCCAGCATTTCCACAGCAAGGATAGCGGCATTTTGGGCTCCATTCACACCAACAGTTGCCACAGGGATGCCCGGGGGCATCTGGATAATACTGAGCATCGCATCGAGACCGTCGAGCATTCCCTTGATAGGGACTCCGATGACGGGAAGGGTCGTTGAGGCTGCAATGACACCAGGTAGTGCAGCAGCCATACCTGCCGCTGCGATAATCACACGGATGCCCCGTCCTTTGGCATTACGGGCAAACTCTTCTACGGCATCAGGGGTACGGTGAGCAGAGAGCGCATTGACTTCAAACGGTACCTGCATGTCATCTAAGAACTTGCAGGCTTTCTCCATAACGGGCAGGTCACTGGTACTGCCCATGATAATACTGACAACTGGGTTCATATTTCTTTCTTTTTTGAGTTTTTATATAAAGAGGATGGCAAAGGCGGCACAGAAGAAACCCACCCAGAAACCTCCGACGACTTGTGAGAGCGTATGCTGACGAAGTACCATTCGACAGGTACCTAGGGTTCCAGCCACAATGAATACCAGACAGAGCCACCAGACGGGATTGAAACCAAAGTATTCCGCAAAGGCGAACAATGCTCCTCCAACACCTCCGATGGCAGCGGTATGGGTGGAGATCTTCCACCACACATTGATGAGGGCACAGATAATCTGTACCATCAGGGCAGCAATCAGGATAGAGATGATGAAATGAGGCAAATGAAGTCGCTCCATGATATAGATACAAGTGAAGTAGGAAACGATGGAGAGGACATAGGGTATCATACGACGCTCCCGTTGTCCCAGTTCGATGAGGTTCCAGCCTTGATAACGGCGATAGAAATGGATTAACAGGGAAGGTAACAGGATTGTGAAGAGGTATGCCATGATGAGTACCTGCAATTTATATGACCATGGGAAGATGCTCATATAGCTGAAGGTAAACAATGCTATCAATCCGATGATGGGAAGATAGAAAGGTGTGAAGAGTATACTAATGACCCTCGCAACTATTATGATCTGTTGTCTCTGCCTCATTTTCTTAATCTTGCAATGGGTATACCTAATTGTTCACGATATTTGGCCACCGTACGACGGGCAATGGGGTAGCCCTTTTCGGCAAGCAGTTTTCCTAGGACTTCGTCGCTATATGGCTTCTGTCTGTCTTCCGTCTCAATAATATCTTGTAAGGCTGCTTTGATTTCCCTTGTAGATAACTCGTCGCCTTCTGCAGTCACATAACTGTCACTAAAGAAATGGCGTAGAGGAAAGGTGCCCCAACGGGTCTGTGCGTATTTCGAGTTACTGACTCGTGAGATAGTACTAAGGTCGAGTCCTGTTTTCTCTGCGATATCCTTTAGAATCATCGGACGTAGCAAAGCCTCATCGCCTTCTTCGAAGTATCGGTGTTGCCATTGGATGATGGCTTTCATCGTCACAGTCAGAGTATGCTGACGTACCTTGATTGCCTCGATGAATCCTTGGGCGGCATCTACTTTCTTCTTGGTATAGAGTAATGCTTCTTTCATCTGACGGCTCATGTTGTCCTTGTTGTCCTGATATTCACGGAGGGTCTCTGTAAACGACGGGGAAATATGTAACTCAGGAACCTCTGCCGAATTCAACTGGAAACTTACAGTTCCGTCATCATCGGTGTCAACAATAAAATCGGGAGTAATCTGTTGAAAGGAGCGTCCTACTGTTTCCCCCAGGGAGGCTCCTGGTTTCGGGTTCAGTTTACGCAACTCACCAATCAAGGCCTCTGTCTGTAGGTCGTTTAATTGTAGTGCTTGTTGAATTTTTTTCCAGTGTTTCTTGGTGAAAGATTCGAAAAATTCGTTGACAACCCGCTCCATCAGATCGCGCAGTCTGGAAGGTTCCCGACGTTGAATCTGAAGCAACAGACACTCTTGGAGGGAGCGCCCACCTATGCCTGCCGGATCAAAGTCCTGCAAGTGATGTAGTACTTGTCCTATTTCCTCTGGTGTGGCATCGATGGCATGGTAGATGGCAAGTTCATCACTGATGCTGTCGAGTGACTTACGAAGCAGACCGTCATCATCCAAAGAGCCGATCAGGTATTCCATGATATATTGTTGTCGCTCGTCCAAGTCGATGACCCCCATCTGTTCTTTCAGTTGGTCGTAAAAAGACTGTGTGTCTCCATAGACTATTTCCTCCCGTTCCTCATGGGAAGCAACACCCCCTTGGTAGACTGGCAGTTCCTCATCGTCCCTGCCGATATTCTCCAAGGCAGCATCCAAAGCCGACTGCCTTTGGTCTTTTTCATAGTTATCGGAGGACTCAGTGTTTTCTGAGGACTCGGAGTCCTCTGAGAACTCTGAATAATCGGAATTGTCACCGGCATTCAGTTCCAAGGCAGGATTGTCGTCCATCTCCGTATTGACGCGTTCCAGCAGTTGGGTAATGGGCAGTTCGATAAGTTGCGCCTGCAACAATTGTTGCTGCGAGATACTCTGCGTCTGCTTTAATGCGAGGGTCTGTTGCTGCTCTTGTATCTGTTCCTGTACCATTTACTTGAAATACTCTTTTAATTGTCTAGCATAGGAGGCGAGTTGCTCAGTATCGCTATTCCCATAACGCTGCCAGATATCCTGACAGAAAGGGTAGAGGGGACTCTCTGCAGGCTCCTTGCGTTTGAGATAGGGGTCACAATGTTGGTAAAGATTCATGATGTCGACAATCTCATGGGCAGGTATCTTTAGCAGTCGCCCCAGTTGTTGGATTTCTGGTGTCTCAGGTACCATGGTAATAGGGGTCAGGCGGAAATACTGGTCAAGAATCAATGTCAGCATGACAGGGGTGACAGGACATCCTTCGTAAACAGGACGAAAGTCACGCTCGAAGGTCTCCTGAACATCGACACCCTCGTAAAACATGTTATTACTGCCAAATCCTTTCATCTGACGCAACAACCTGACGGCACGAGCCAGTCGACGGGGACTCTTGCTGTATTCCTGCCAAATGCGTTCAATACGAGGCGTCTCCAGATTGGCTATGTCACACATTTTGTTGAACAGCACCTGCGGTGCGATGTGCAGTTCCATACAAAGGTCTACCATCGCCTTGCAGTACATGGGTTTTACCCCTAGAGGCTTCTTGAGGTACAATTGCATCAGAAGGAGCCAGTAGTCATCTAGCCATTGCAGATTCTTCGCCATATGCCAAACATTATTATAATGTGCAAAGATAGTCATAAAAAAGTAAAATCCAAAGAAAATGTTAAACAATTGCAAGATTATCAACAGAATTTCGTATCTTTGCACACATAAAAAAGAGAAACTTATGAGACAACTGCTATTTACTCTTGTACTGATAGTTTTTTCTCTTGGGATAAATGCCCAGAAAGATTATATAGCACAGGAGGAGATAAAGTATGACATCCATTATTCGGCAAGTAACCTGCTCGCCTATCCAGGACCTAAGCAGGTACGGCTGACAGAAGCCCCTGAAGGGAAAAAACCCTTCTATATCAGTCATTATGGGCGACACGGATCGAGGTTCCTCGTAGAAAAGAAAGAATACAGTGATCCCCAACTTGTTTTGGCAAAGGCAGACTCTTTGGGAAAACTGACTCCGTTGGGAAAGGATGTACTGCGACGGGTAACGATATTGGGTGACGAGGCCTATAACCGATGGGGAGAACTGACACCGTTAGGTGCCAGACAGCACCAGCAGATAGCCAAGCGTATGTATGAGCGGTTCCCGGAGGTGTTTGCCGGTGATGTCTGTGTTGATGCTAAAAGTACGATAGTGATTCGCTGTATTCTCTCCATGGAGAATGCACTGATGCAATTGGTGACGATGAATCCCGCCCTGCGTATCCGTCACGATGCCTCTAAGTTTGACATGTATTACATGAATCTTCAGGATAAAAAGTTGAGGAGTCAGAGAAGGGATTCTACCATCAATGCGATAATTCAGGAGTACATCGATCAGCACGACCAAAGTAGTTCGCTGATGGAGAAACTTTTCAATGATGCAGACTATGTCCGTGAACAGGTGGATGCCAGAAACTTGGCAAGTGGTATCTTTAAATTGGCAGGCAGTATTCAGAATACAGAGTCCCGAAAAAAGATAACCCTTTATGACCTTTTCTCTGACGAGGAGATCTACGACTATTGGAGGTTGCAAAATATATTATGGTATATCAATTATGGAGCCTATCCGTTGAATGGTGGAAAACAGCCGTATAGTCAGCGTAACCTGTTGCGTAAGATCATTGAGGAAGCCGATAGTTGTATTCGATTGGATAGTCCTGGTGCCACTTTGCGTTTCGGACATGAGACGATGGTGCTGCCTCTGACTTGTCTGATGGAATTGGATAATTATGGTTTGCAAACTGATAACCTGGAGTCTTTGGAACGGAAGGGATGGGTTAATTTCAGGGTATTCCCGATGGGTGCCAATATCCAACTTGTATTCTATCGTGAGAATCCGCAGGACAAAGATGTTCTGGTGAAAGTGTTATTGAATGAGAACGAAGCAAGCTTACCTTTGAAGAGTAAAGAGGAACCTTATTATAAATGGAGTGAAGTTCGTGACTATTACCTTAAAAAACTCGATGCCTATCAAGAGGATTAAGATACAAAAACGCTTATTTTTTTTAGTTGTCATACTTTCCTGTATGATGGCAGAGGGTATTGCCCAGTCTCTGTCTGCCTTTGGCCATATCAGCAGGGACCCTCGATTCTCTGCCAGTAATTATTGCATATATCCAGACACTGTTCTTTCAAGACAGACTCCGCCTCCGACAGGGAAACGTCCTTTCTATATTAGTCATTATGGGCGTCACGGTTCTCGTTACTTGAACAATCGTAAGGGATATGACGTGCCTTATCAGATACTGGCAAAGGCAGACTCTGCAGACAAACTGACACCTCAGGGACAACATGTCTTACAGCAATTGAAAGAGATTATCGATGACTCAGAAGGACGTTGGGGTGATTTGTCAGAGTTGGGAAAACAGCAACACAGAGGGATAGCCCGTCGTATGATGATTCGTTTTCCTGAGGTCTTTGAGGGTAAGGCACATGTTGATGCCAAGAGCACAGTCGTCAACCGTTGCATCCTTTCTATGGGTTCCGCCATTCAGAGTATGGTGGGCATGAATCCCAAGCTACAGGTGAAGATGGATGCTTCCGAACATGATATGTGGTATATGAACCATCAGGACAAGTATTTGCGGGACAGTATGATGACCAGTACCACAAAAAAGGCGTTTAGTGAGTTTTGCAAAGACCGTGAGCAAAACCACCGGCTGATGTCATTATTGTTCAACGATTCTGTCTATATCAAGGAACATGTCGATGAGGTGTGGCTCAACTATTACCTGTTGAAGGCGGCACTCATCCAGCAGAACACGCGGATGGGTGAAAAGATAGACATCTTGGACATGTTTACCTATGAGGATATCCATCGCTTCTGGCAGAAGGAGAATGCCTGGTGGTATTTCAACTATGGTCCGTCGTTGCTCAATGGTGGTAAACAACCTTATACGCAGCGTTTCCTGTTACGTAAGATGATTGAGGAGGCAGACAGTTGTCTCCAGTTAAGGAAACCCGGTGTTCAGTTGCGTTTCGGACATGAGACGATTGTGTTGCCGTTGACCTGTCTGTTGGAACTAAATGATTTCGGCTACCAGACCTACAATCTCGAAGAGTTGGAGGAAAAGGGATGGTGGGCATGTATGGTGTTCCCGATGGCATCCAATATCCAGTTTGTGTTCTACCGGGAGAATCCTTTTGACAAGGATGTACTGGTCAAGGTGTTGCTCAACGAAGAGGAGGCAACACTACCCATCCGGAGTGACATTGCTCCATATTATCATTGGAGCGACTTCAAGGATTATTATCTGAAGAAACTCGACGCTTACGAGAAAGGTAATTAACCTTTTGTCTTAAAGGCAAGGGCATACATCCGCATCTGCTTCACCATGGCTAGCAGACCGTTACTGCGTGTAGGTGAAAGATGCTCCTTTAACCCAATTTCATCAATAAAATAGAGTTCTGCGTCTAAGATGTCCTGAGGGGTATGTCCTGAGTAGACACGGATTAACAGGGCAACGATACCTTTTACAATCAGTGCATCACTCTCTGCTGAGAAATCAATGACTCCGTCGTGATAGTCCGCTACTAACCATACCCTACTCTGGCATCCGTCAATCAGGTTGCTCTCTATCTTGTATTTCTCGTCCAGAGGCGCTTGCTCATTACCGAGGTCAATGAGTAACTGGTATTTGTCCATCCAATCGTCAAAACCAGCAAACTCCTCTATAATCTCGTCTTGTATCTCGTTAATTGTTGCCATCTTCTTTATTCATTACTTCGTTATTCCGTCATATCGGCATTCCGTTATACCGTTACTATTTTGAAAAGTTTATCACTCGGCCTTACCTTCTCCGGCACCTTAATGCTAACACGGGTTCCTTTCTGTGCTGTCTGCACTGCCTGGGTGTCATCATGAATCTCATCAACAGTGACATAGAGCGCACCAGTGGTGGGACCTGTGATGAGCATCTTGTCACCTACCGAGAACTCACAAGCCTCACAAGTGAATTCTGCCACACCGAGTTTGGAGAAATACTTCACACCCTTGCCGACATACTGTTTACGCTCTGTAGCACAAGAGCCATAGTGCTTATTCCACTCACCCAGTTGTTGTCCAAGATAGTAACCATCCCAGAAACCACGATTGAAAACAGCAGCAAGGCGCTCATCCCATGCGTCTTTCTTCTCTTCCGTAAAGGTGTTGTCAAGGACTGCCTGGATGGCTTCCTTATAGCATTGTACTACGGTCATCACATATTCAGGACCGCGTGCTCGTCCCTCTATCTTAAAGACCCTTACACCACTGCGCATCATCTTATCGATGAAACGGATGGTCTTCAGGTCTTTCGGACTCATGATATATTTGTTGTCAATCTCCAACTCTGTGCCTGTCTCTCTGTCTGTGACGACATAGGAACGACGACAGATCTGCATACATTCTCCCCGGTTGGCAGAACGTCCTGTGTTGTCAAGACTCATATAACACTTGCCACTGACTGCCATACACAAGGCACCATGACAGAACATCTCGATGCGTATCTGTTCACCAGAGGGTCCGCAGATATGCTGTTCTTCTATCTGGCGATATATCTCTGCCACTTGGTCGAGGTTCAACTCTCTGGCAAGGACGACAACATCGGCAAACTGGGCATAGAACTTCAGTGCCTCGATGTTCGAGATATTCAGTTGAGTGGAGAGATGTACCTCCATCCCTTTTTGTCTGCAATAGGTCATCACAGCGATATCACAGGCAATGACGGCAGATATCTTTGCTTCGACAGCGGCATCGATAATCTCATGCATCAAGGCGATATCCTCTCCATAGATGATGGTATTGACAGTCAGATAACTCTTCACGCCATACTCATTACAAGTGGCGGCTATTTCTCTCAGGTCATCTATCGTAAAGTGATTGGCGGAGTGCGAGCGCATATTCAACTGCTCCACACCGAAATACACAGAACCTGCCCCTGCTTTCAGTGCTGCCGCAAGGGAGTCGCGACTGCCGACAGGTGCCATAATCTCGAAATCTCTGATACTATTATTCATTTCGGGGGCAAAGGTAGTGCAAAATTCCGATTAAGCGAAGAAAAAATGAAAAATTAAAATGAAAGATGAAAAAAAGCCTGAGCGATTGCCCAGGCTCCCAGACTTTTACCTTCTATGGATTCAACAACCGCCAACCGACATCGATGGACGGTGCAAGTTCTTCACGACCTTGACTGTTTAAACCACATTCGACGGTAGCCATTGCCAGGACGAGGTCACACCACACGACCTTTGTCTCTTCCTTCATGGGAGGGAGTGGGGTAGTGGCCCCGATGCCTGTGAGTTTACTCACCGTTCGGATATATGCCTCCACCTGATTCTCTGTTTCAGGAGCCCATCTGCGGATAATCCTGCTGATGGTGTTACACTTGTGTTTCTCGTAATACGTTCTGAGAAGTTTCAGGGTGGCACGACAGCCCATCCCCATGGTCTCAAACTGACAGAAAGTTGCGTCTGAGCGAGTACAGAGTAAAGCCTGCTTTGACTCTGTCGAGCGTGAGCAAGTTCGAACATCGTTCAAATTTTTGTCTCTGCTTGGTCTCACCTCACCTTGCCAGGTGATCTTGTCACTCTTGATAATATTCAGCGGATTATTGTTCCGCAAACCTCTTGGTAGTTTCATTATTCTTTGATTTTATAATTTTTACATTTTTACAATGGACTTCAGTCCTTTATATTACTGTCAAGAACACTGGTTCCCCATTGTCTTTCGCAGCCACGATACGCTGTTTCAAGTCTGTCATGGCTTGACGACTGGCAGAAATCCTACCACCACCCGTGTAACATCCGATGATGATGCCACTGTTGATATCCTCCACCGTCTTACCTATGAGAATGCGCACGTCCTTGAACTTCCGTACCCACAGAAGCAAAGGAAGCCATCTGTCATGTTGCCGTGAGTAGGTGATGACGACAGGGTAACGCCCTGGGGTGATGGCAAACTTTTTCCTGAACAGACGCTTGCCTGTTGTGTCCTCAGTCCATTTGGGTTCCAGAGTGTCATACAGGAATTCCTTTTCTTCACCGTCTACATGCGCATCGTCAACAAGTTTGAGAATGCTCAGGCGACCGACAGTGAATCTCTCGTTTTTCTCAGTTCTTTCTATGATTAGTTCCATTTTTCTATCTGTGAATTGAGGAAAACTGTGTACTATTTGTTTTTCACTTTCTTGTAGATAAGCGTATCAGGGTTAAGGGTGATGTAACCTCGTTGCCTCCACATATAGAGCATCTTTACTGCATTACGCTCTTTTCCATGCTGTGCCCTCATGCGCTCGGCATCTTCTTTTGTAAACTCGTCAGGCAGTTCTCCCAAGAGGTTCTGCGGTCCAGGTTTCATGCGGATGATCTCTCCTGCCATCTGCTCACGCATCTCCTCTCCGAAGAAGTTCATCTTACACCACATATCATAGTGCATCGACCATACGGCGAAGTCCTCTATCTGCTTCGACCACTGCCCTTCTGCTACATAGAGTGTCATCGCCTTTAACCAGGCTATCACGACAGCACGGTAGGACAGCCGCTCATAGAGTTCATCATCCGACGTGTCGGCAAGATGTCTGTTCTCTTCCAACATTTGCTTGACGAGTAGTTTTGCCTGCGGACAGTCTATCGTACCGCTGGCAGCATTCAGTCGGTCGATATAGGGCTTGAGAGCTGCGTCAAAAGCCTCGTCGTAGATGCCGTGTACGGGGATGTCCTGTCCGCGCTCCGTCAGTATCGTCGTGAAGTTGATACGGCTCAGCGTACCGTCGGCTTTCATCTGTCGGAAGAACGCCTGACCGCGTTGGATGGTCGTTGCCGCATTCCAGTTCCAGCGGAGGGGCATGGAACCGCTCACCGAGTCGATACCCACACGCACCTGTCCATAGGGTTTGTTGTCAAAGGCGAGTCGGAACAACTTACCCACACTTTTGTTACCAGAGGTTTTCAGTTGATAGAACAGTTCCACCTCGTCAACGATGGTAAAAAGAAATTTTCCGTCGGCATCCACCAGTTTCTGTACAAAGGCGGCATTGGTCATGTCTGAGTCGAGAATCTGTACACACAGCCCCTCTGGGCGTTTGGGCTTTTCCTTGTTGGCACCACGTGTCTTGCATTGCTGCTTCCATTCGTTCTCACGGTCAATACTCAACTGGTCGCGTTGGCGGATATCTGCTAAGATGCGGTCTACAAGACGATCCACGCAGGATTTACCGCTTGACATCGGAGCCATCGTACAACACATAAAGGTAGCCTCACGCAGCGTATTGTCAACATAAGGGAAGTTCACACCCACAAAATGGGCACCCAGGGAGGGGAAAACAGCATTTGCCACCGTCGGATGATAGACGCTCGGCTCTTTCGACAAGAGCAGATGAATGAGTTTCGGCAGCTTCTTTGGCAACTCAGGAGGAGCCTCGCCCTCCGTCCTTTCTGTTGAGAGGGGAGACTCTTGCAGGTCGTCCACGATCTGTTTCATCACAGAGGTAAATCCCTTAGGTTTCTCCTTGCAAGCCGACTCCACCACAGAACGGACTTCCGATTCAGAGAGTCCCAATCTGGGAATGACCTCCAACAGTCGTGCAGGCTCATTCTCACAGATGGCACGGAGATTCACCGCCAACTTATGCAGTCGTACATTACGTTCTCCGTCAACGGGAATACCCCCTGTCCTGCGCCAATACTCGTCAATGATCTCCGAGAAGGGAATACCTCTGTAGGTTGTTTGAAAGGCTACGGGTAGGCGAACGGAGTTCGGGAATTGGCTGATGTCTGAAAGGCTACATCTTCCATCATCCATCTTCCTTATTCCATCATTCGGCTTTCCTCCATTCCCGACTTGCAGTCGCCTACCCGTAGCCTTTCCATCAATACTCAATCCACGCTTTGCAAAAGCCTCATGGCGTACCTTTAGTTCCTTTTCCGGAAGCACTTCATACCAATGTTCTGAACGGTAGATCTCGGAATCTTCATCTGTGATATAGATGAATCTTTCCGGTGTGATGCAACTCTCGTCGAAAGGTACACCGATGGCTTCGCAATAGGCACGTTGTGTCTCCTCTATCGTCATACCGATTGGCATCCGCACGTCGATGTGGAGTTTCTTACGGGCAGAGTAGTCCATGTGCAGCAGCATCCCTTTCCAAATACCGTCTTTACCGTTCAACTCCTTCGCTGCCTTGATAGCACCTTCAACATAGGAAGCGTCATCGATGTCAATACATGTCTGGAAAGTGAAAGCCTCTGGAATAATACTCTTTTGCTGACGTTTGTTGTCCTTGAACTCCGTGTAGTGAGGACAACGAAAAGGCAGTTCTTTCTTGGCCTCATCATCCCCCTTGCGGATACGTTCCACCAAATCCCTTAGCCATTGTTCGCGGATTAGTGCGTCATAGTCCTCGAGTGTTTTCTGGAACACCTGCCCCCTGTTGGGACGCTGTGCTTCATGCATAGCGATTAATCTAACCATATTGTATCCTCCTTTCATTATAGGAATCGAATGATGTTACCCTCCAGTATATCGGCATTCTCCACCAGATAGTCTGTCATTTCTCCACTCTCCCGTTCCAGCACTTCCGCACAACGGCTGATGCTCAGGTCTTTTGGGACACTCACCCACATCTTCAGGCGTTGTGTACTCTCTTTCAGCCATCCGTTGGCCGTTCGGAGGAGCATACGGTCTGTAGGACGTTGGTGAATCCTGCGTGTCCATTTGGAGAAGACCAGCCCCCTGCCTGCTACCATTTTGATGGTGCCTTCTACATACCTGCCATTCATGATAGCATCTAAAGCATCTTCGCTTACTTCAATTAATTTTCGCATTTTGTTTTGAGTTTTGTGAGGAAGAAGTGCAGAATTGGTACCTTTTCACTCGCGAGACTCCGTCACTCACTTCACTCAAGGTTCTGTGTCACTATTGACAGTGCGAAGTTAGGAAATAAAAAAAGCCCCGACAAAAATTGTCGGAGCATTAGAATGTTTTTCAGAAGACTTAGAATATTTTTCAGAACATTCGCAGATTAATTCAGAAGGTTTAAGAGCATCATCCCGAGTTTTTGCATTTGCTCCATGACCCCTTCTTCTTTCCATCTGTCCACGGGACCTGCTAGTTTTCCGCTTACAATGGGTTTCTGTATACCGTCATAGGTACATGGGTATGCTAACGCTCTTTTCCATTCCCAATCCTTTATTTCTCTCACGAACTGACGAATACTTCCCTGATATCCTTTCATCTGATACACACGGAAGACGACAGCCCATGCAGTACTTGCCCACCATAATCCGTCGTTCATGGTTTTCTCTATGGCACGACAGAACTGGACATGTGAGGGCAGACTGTAATCTTCTTTTATCTCCTCTGCTTCTGCATATTCACCATCATGATGGAAATGAACAGTTGAACTGGTTATGTATTGATAACTTCCTACTGGAGCATGAAAGTTGATATGATTAACAATGGTCATTTGTCTTTCACGATCCATAACATTCCTCCTTTCCTCCGTTAAAGTTTTCATAGATTCTTCCCACAGGGGCATTGTAGGAAATAAAGTTAAACACAAACAAGTTCTGGAAATGATAGTTGATATCCAGAATTAGAAAGTGAGGATTTCTCCCAAGAAACTCATAAATAAGAGCCATGAGGATTTCCTCTTCATTTAAATTATTCATAGTTTGATAGATTATGATGTAGTGATATATTTGTTTTAAGCGTATTAAGAATCTCCCGTGTCTCACGACACAGGAGATGGATGAATTTCAAAATCAACTATTCTAATCTTTCCATAAAGAAAAATCACTCTTCTTCAATGGTAATTGAATATTCAGCAATTAGATCCCCTCCGGTTTCTATTGATAGCGTATAAATACCAACGTCATATGTTGCCAAATCGTACAAAACAGTTTGACCTGATACGACACTAATACTATCATTCTCTATAATTACTCCATTTTCTGAAATAGATATATCTACAGAATTAATAGTATTATAAAAAACAAGAGACAACTCACCAGAAACTTCATCAATAACTGCAATTAGTGGGTAGTTTGTTGGGGACTTGGGAATGTGGGGATTTGGAGTCGGGGCTGGTTTCCCTGGTACAGGTTTGACACTATAGATTTTGTTACCAGCATAAAGATTTCCCGAAAAAAGGAGTGCTACTCCCATTAACAACGTTACAAATACTTTTTTCATAATTCTCATCATTTTTGGGGTTTCTATTTTTGGTTTCTGCTGCAAAAGTATTTAATCTGTCATATTGTGCAAAGGAGAAATCTAAAAATCTTCAAACCACACCGTTTCGTGTTTTTTAAGGCTTAAAAGGCTGTTAGTCAGCAGATTACATGCAACATAAAAATATTTGTATATGAATAAGCAACGCTTTTTGCCCTTCAAAATATTCATAAACGGTTGTTTTTTCATCCCGTCTCCCACTAATTTTGCAAAAAATATCTGTATGTCAATATTTCTTAGTATATTTACAACCAAAATCAAAATAATGAAAATAAAACTACTTTATTTGCTTATCGCTGCTTCCTTTTTCAATGGGTGTGATTGTCATGTCAGTTCAAGTGACCTCAGTAGAATCGATTCCCTTGTATCGGCAGAGAAATACGACTCGGCATATCATGAACTGACCAAGATAGAGCCACAGATGATTAATAACGAGGAAGACAGGGCACACTATTGTTTACTTTTGACTCGGACAAGTTGCCTTACTGGTAAGTCATATCCTCCGGACTCTGTCATGAATCTCCCTATTTCATTTTATGGGAAGACAAGAGATAAAGAGAGATTATGCGATGCCTATTATTATAAGGCAGAATACGATATCGGCAAAGGTCTCTATGAACAGGCTATTATCTTAGGGAAAAAGGCTGAGAACTTGGCAAATCAAACAGGGAATGTCGGGCAACAATATAAAATCATCGAATTAATCGCATACATTAATGGAATATGTGGCAATTATGACCTGGAACTTCAGAATGCAAAAAGGACCTTAGAAATCGCATTCAAAGCAAACAAAAAAGAGTGGATCGTGTCTTCTTATAGTAAAATTAGCGAGGCATACCAATATTTGGAAGAAAAGGATAGTGCCATTATTTATGCTGATAAAGTCATCGAACATTTAAATGATGTAAGCAAAAAGGAACTTCCATATTTCTTAAATAGTGTAGGATTTGCATATATGGCAAAAGATACTGAGAAAGCAAAACAATATCTGCAAATGTCCCTTTCCTACAGGCCTTTAACCAGGACTATGGAGAATCTTGCCTATATCTACAAATTAGAGGGAAAAGAAGACATGGCTTATGATTTATGGAAACAGGCATTGCTAGTGGAAGATAATATTCCACCAGCAAATATACTATACAATATTCTCCAGTATGATTTATCTCATAATAACATTGATAGTACATGTAGTCGTTTATATGATATAGTCTTTATCAAGGACAGCCTGAACAACGTCCTAAAGGACAGGACTATTCAGAAAATACAACAGGAATATGATGAGAAAGCAGTCCAGGAAAAGCATAAGCAGGTTGTCCTCCAATGGGTTGCTACGGCATTGACTCTTGTAGTAATTATCCTGTTATTGTTAGGGTATATCCGATACAGACAGTATAAAGCGAAACTATTGCTGGCAGAGCAACAGATGCTCATCATTAATTACTTGGATGAGATAAACCGTTTAGAGGATCAGAGTGTTGATAACAAACAGCAGATTGCCGAGCTTAACAAGAAGATCAATGACTTGATAGAGCAGGATTCCCCAAGACTATACCACGGGAAGATGCTGTATGACCAAGTCATGCAGAACGGGGCAACTGTCAAATGGACACAAGATGACTTCAAGTGCTTCATTGACTTCTACAAGGCATCTGATTTTGCCTGCTATGCAAGAATCATGCGGAAACACAGAAATGAAACCACTCATAATATCTTCTTCCTCATCCTGCTGGAAATGGGCAAGGAAGACAAGGACATCCGCCAAATCATGAACATCAGTCAGGAAGGCATCCGTTCCATAAGGCACAGAATCAAAAAGAAAAAGTGAATCTGATGTCTCTAAACATAGAATTATTTCCTCTAGTAGGACGTCCCCCTGCCGTCACTTATCTTGTTTCTTATCGCCGTCATCTTACTTCTTCATCAGTTTTAAAGATCAATAACCTGTCCCTTCTGATTTTAAATCATCCAAACTATTTTGAGCCTACTGTTTCACTTCAGTACTGTCCCTTCTATGTTGCAAACCAAATAATTGGTCTGTCTTTTAACATCGTTTAATCGTTTTATTATCGTTTTTACTTTAATTTGCACATATTCAGCCAAGAAATTC
>CACZCT010000024.1 GCA_902779745.1 uncultured Prevotellaceae bacterium | reverse complement strand
TGGCGGCGGGAGTTCCTACGCACAACAGAACGGCAGAAGCGTATGGTTTGAAGTTGTTGTCGGTGATGCCACCGACCATCATCAGATTTCCCTCCGCCGTCAACACCGGCGTATGATACCCAATGTGCTCTTGTGGTTCCGAATAATATAAGGTGAGCGGAGCCGGGACTGTCGTATAGTCGATAGACAGTACGTAGAGTCGTCCACCTTCATCATGGCCTACCATATAGCCACGACCGACTTTACGGTCAACGATGACGGTAGTAAAATACGAAATTTCTCCCCATTGGCTCTTCATCGGCACTTGGCTCTGGGTGTCCAGGAGACTGATTCGCTCACCTTCGACTTTGGCGATGGCCATCTGCCCGGTGCTATCCTCTACAGCCATCAAATAGGCATAGATGCCCTTCTCCTCGTCACCGATGAAACTGTCCATCGCGCGGTGCTCCGTTTTATAGGGTAGAAAAGCCGCCGGATGCCAGGTGTCAAAGAGGGACAAGGTGAATGGCTTGCCATGCAACCGGTCGATGATAATGGTGTCAAGCCGATGGTCACGCTCGTTGATACCTCCCATGATGATGGCATCGTCCTTGCCGGTACGGAAAAGGAAGGGAAGCGTACGTGCCTGCGACACTTCTTTGACAAAGGAAAAAAGATTACTGCCGTTGTACTGTTCCAGACCGTCGTTCTCATACCAGTTGCCCGTGATAATCACCTTGCCGCTGTCAAGCTCTAAGCACTCGGCCCAACTGCGTTTCTTGTCTAGACAACCGTAACCTTCGAAGCGGTGGAGTGACGGGTCATATAATTCAACAGAGAAGATGTGACCAATGCCCAAGTCTAGCTCATGACCACCGGCAATCATTACCTTGCCCGATTTCAAGGGAAGGGCGAATCCCTGGTCATGCTTATAGACCGTGTTCATCAGGTGCCACTGACCGTCACGGAAGTATTCTGCGGTTGGTGTAGGTACAAATCCTGAAGTATGTCCCCCGACAGCCACCATTTCATTGTTGACATAGAAAGTTTGATGCCCGGCACGGGAGACATTGAGGTTTGGCAGACGCTCAACATCCAGTTTCACAGTAGGACACTTGCTATACTCCACAGCCCTACAAGGTAAGGCAATCACTGCGATAAGTATCGTCAAAAAATAAATCATCACTTATGCTTGGTTGCAAAGATACAACATATTTCCGAAACAACAAAGTATAATTGAGAAAATGATTACGCGAACAGCCCCCTATGATTCAGGAGAAAATTCGAAAAATCAGAAATGTATTTTGTTATTTCGATATTATTTCGTACTTTTGTCACCAAAATGTGATACTTATGAGGTTTTTAATCGATTCTCGGTTGGGGTACGAGAAGAATTGAAGTGACGATGATAGAAATAAAGACCGTTAGTAATCTGAAGGACCTGAAACAATTCATTCAGTTCCGTTATGATTTATACCGTGACAGTCTGCAGGCCGTGCCCTTTCTCTATTCCGACGAGATGAACACGTTGCGTCGCGACCGTAATGCCTGTTTCGACTTCTGTGAAGTCGAGTACTTCATGGCATTCCGTGACGGCAAGATGGTAGGACGTGTCGCCGCTATCATCAACCACCGTGCCAATGAGCGCTGGCAGCGAAAGGATGTACGTTTCGGATGGCTCGACTTCATTGACGACATTGAAGTCAGCCGTGCCCTTTTGAATGCTGTAGAGGTATGGGGCAAGGAGAAAGGTATGACAGAGATTGCCGGTCCTTTGGGCTTCACCGACATGGACCGTGAAGGACTGCTCATTGAGGGCTTTGACCAGGAGGCGACGATGTATGTCAACTACAACTACCCTTATTATGTGCAGCATATAGAGCAGTTAGGCGGTTTTGAGAAAGACAACGACTATATGGAGTACCGTGTCAAGGTACCTGATAAGGTACCCGACAAGTTCCATAAGATTGCGGAGATGATCCGTAACCGCTATAATCTGCAGGTGCGTAAGTTCACCCGTCAGGAACTCATCACGGAAGGCAAGGGCAAGGAAATCTTCGACATCATCAACGCTACCTATAAGGATTTGTACGGCTATTCCCAACTCTCTGAAAGACAGATCAACCAGCTCGTCGACCAGTATATCAAGGTGGCAGACCTGAACTTGGTAACAGCCATTGAGGACTGGAACACGCCTGAGCATAAGATGGTGGGCTTTGGCATCACCTTCCCGTCCTTTAACCATGCCTTGCGGAAGACCCGTGACGGCAGACTGTTCCCCTTCGGCTGGTGGCATATTCTGAAAGTCCTGAAATGGCACAAGACGGAAGTCGTCGACCTGTTGTTGATTGGCGTCCTGCCTGAATATCGTGCAAAGGGAGCCAACTCCCTTATCTTCGACGACCTCATCCAGTGGTTCCAGCGTTATGGTTTTAAATGGGCAGAGGCGATGCCTCAGATGGAGTCCAATGAACACATGCGCGGTCAGTGGCAGTATCTGGAGGCCATCCAGCACCGTCGTCACCGTTGCTATTGTAAATCCCTTTAACTATATACTCTAAACTAAAAATTATGATACAGACAGTCGTAAAGCGCGATGGGCGCATTGTGGGTTTTAATGAACAGAAGATTATGGCTGCCATCCGTAAGGCGATGCTTCATACCGACAAGGGAGAAGACGAGCGTCTGCTGCAGACCATCACTGACCGTATTGCCGCCAAGGGTAATTCGCAGATGACGGTGGAGGAAATCCAAGATGCCGTCGAGATGGAGCTGATGAAGAGTGCCCGCAAGGATGTCGCCCAGCGTTATATAGCCTATCGTAACCAGCGTTCCATTGCCCGTAAAGCAAAGACCCGTGACGTGTTCCTGGATATCGTGAACATCAAGAACAATGATGTGACGCGTGAGAATGCGAACATGAACGCAGACACACCGGCAGGTATGATGATGAAGTTTGCCTCTGAGACCACAAAGCCTTTTGTCGACGATTATCTGTTGTCGCCTGAGAGTCGGGAGGCAGTGGAGCATAACTACCTGCATATCCACGACAAGGACTACTATCCCACCAAGTCGCTGACCTGTGTGCAGCATCCGTTGGATAATATTCTTTCACAAGGTTTCATAGCCGGTCACGGAGCCAGTCGTCCTGCCAAGCGCATTGAGACGGCATCGGTACTGGCTTGTATCTCGATGGAGTGCTGCCAGAACGAGATGCATGGTGGGCAGGCCATTCCTGCCTTTGACTTCTATCTGGCACCTTATGTGCGCCTGACCTATATCGAGGAATTAAAGGCTTTGGAAGATCTGAATGGTGAGGACTATAAGGATTTGTATGACGAGCCGTTGATGGACTATCTGAAAAAACCGTTGGATGGACTGACGGGTAAGGAGCGTGCCCAGCAACATGCCATCAACAAGACCATTGGTCGTGTACATCAGGCCATGGAGGCCTTCATTCACAATATGAATACCATCCATTCGCGTGGTGGTAACCAGGTGGTATTCTCTTCCATCAACTATGGTACGGATACCTCGGCCGAGGGTCGTTGTGTGATGCGTGAAATCCTACTGTCGACCTACGAAGGTGTGGGAGGTGGCGAGACGGCTATCTTCCCCATTCAGATATGGAAGAAGAAACGTGGTGTGAACTATCTTCCTGAAGACCGTAACTTCGACCTGTATCAGTTGGCATGTAAGGTGACGGCCCGTCGGTTCTTCCCCAACTTCCTGAATCTTGATGCGACGTACAACCAAGATTCCGACTGGCGTGCGGATGATCCTAAGCGCTATGTCCACGAGGTGGCTACGATGGGCTGCAGAACGCGTGTGTTTGAGAACCGCTTCGGACCTCGTACCTCTATCGGACGCGGTAACTTGTCGTTTACGACGATCAATATCGTCAAACTGGCGATAGAATGCATGGAAGAGAAAGACCGGCAGAAACGTATCGATATGTTCTTTGCCAAACTGGACAACATGCTGGAGATTGCCGCCAAGCAACTGGATGACCGCTATCAGTTCCAGAAGACAGCCTTTGTCAAGCAGTTCCCGCTGTTGATGAAGAGTCTGTGGATTGGTGCTGACAAGTTGGGTCCCACGGATACCATTGAGAGCGTTATCAACCAGGGAACGCTGGGTATCGGATTCATCGGACTGGCAGAGTGTCTGGTTGCCCTGATTGGCAAGCATCATGGTGAAAGTGCTGAGGCTCAGGAACTGGGACTGAAGATAGTGAGCTATATGCGTGAGCGTGTGAACGATTTCTGCGAACGCTACCACCATAATTACTCCGTCCTTGCCACTCCGGCAGAGGGTCTCAGTGGTAAGTTCACCAAGAAAGACCGTAAGGAGTTTGGTAGTATCCCCGGTGTAACCGACCGTGACTACTATACCAACTCCAATCATGTCCCCGTCTATTATAAATGTTCAGCCCGCCATAAGGCAGAGACAGAGGCACCCTATCATGAGATGACGCGTGGTGGTCATATCTTCTATGTCGAGATTGACGGTGATGCCACCCATAATCCGCAGGTCATTATGAGCGTGGTGGATATGATGGATCAGTTGAATATGGGCTATGGCTCTGTCAACCACAACCGCAACCGCTGTATGGACTGTGGCTATGAGAATGCGACTCCAACATTGGAGGTATGTCCGAAGTGCGGCAGTACCAACATTGATAAGTTGCAGCGTATCACAGGTTATCTGGTAGGGACCACTGACCGCTGGAACCACGGCAAGCTCTGTGAACTCAACGACCGTGTGACCCATATCGAGGGCTCCCAGCAGCAGAATTTATTCTAGATGATCTCCGTTTTAGACATCATAGAAGACACCATGGTAGACGGTCCGGGATTCCGGACCTCTATCTATTGTGCCGGTTGCCGTCATGCCTGTCCAGGATGCCATAACCCCCAGTCATGGGATTTCAGCGGCGGTCATCCGATGTCTACGGAGGAGATTATGCGCATCATCGAGGCTGACCCCTATGCCAACGTGACATTTTCTGGGGGTGACCCGATGTACCAGCCAGAGGGATTTACCGAACTGGCCCGTGCTATCCGGGAACGGACGAATAAGGATATCTGGTGCTTTACGGGATTTACCTTCGAAACACTGGTCAATAATCCTCGTCACCGACAGTTACTTGAACTGATTGACGTGTTGGTAGACGGTCCGTTCATCAAGTCGTTAAGGGACGAGGACTTGCTGTTCCGGGGCAGCAGTAACCAACGACTCATCGATGTGCCGAAGTCGTTGAAGAAAGGGGAGGTAGTTCTCTTCCAGCCTGATGTCTGACTATTTCAGGAACTTTTCGATTTCCTGCTCCACATTGTTCTGCTCAATATCGCGGGCAATGATCTTTCCTTGTTTGTCGACCACTACTATAGAGGGAATCTCAAACAATCCTAACTGCTGAACAAGAGGACTCTGGAACAACTGTCCGTCACAGACTATCGGCCATAACAAAGAGTCGTGGTCGCTACGCTTGCGGCATTCCCGCTTGTCACCGTCCATACAGATACTGATGAGAGAAAGTTTCTCAGGATATTTCTTCTGTAGTTTGCGTAGTTTTCGTTGGATGTCCGTACTCTGGTAGTTCCATGTTGCCCATGTGGTGATGACACCAATTTTTCCTTTTAAAAGACTGTTATCCGTCTTCTTACCATTGATATCCGTTGTAGAAAATACAGGCAGGGAAGCCTGCAACCTGCTATTTTTCAGTCCTTCGAGTTGCTTTTCTAACTTACGCAGTCGTCCGTTGTCCGGATTCGCCTTCAGCATCAAGGCGGCCAGGCGTTGTCCCTCCACGTAGTCGGGTGTCTTTGCCGTCACGAAGTATTTGTCAAGCAGGTAGATACTGATGATAGAGGTAGGGTTTTCCTCGATAAATTGGGCGATAGCGGCAGGAATCTCAGGAGGAGTGAGTTTGTTGACACGCATACGTAGTTTCGTCAGTTCTTCATTCTCATCCGTACCCTTAATAGAAACCTCTTTCAGGTGCGTAGCATCACCCTTGATCTCCACTTCCTCCCCAGGAGCCGCAAAGACTACCTGTTCACTGAAGTTCGGAAAGACGATCATCAGGGTCACTTCCTTGCGTACCTCCTTCTCATAGGAGAACCTGCCATCGCGAACCTTGATGGTATCTATGCCTACCAGACCGCCATCGGGACTGTAGACCAGAAATTCACCCTGATTGAAATTACGCAGACGTCCCGACAAGCGGAACTTGTCACCCTCAGGACCGCAACTGCCTAATAACAAGCAACCGACAGCCAACAACCAACAGTGAATAGCCAACCGCCTCATTCCTGTCCTATTTGTTGACCTTCTTCAATTCCAGGTCCTTGTCGGCATAGTTTTTCAATGACGGGTCTTTCTGCAGGGCACTGCGCAGGAATGAGGCTGCAGCATCATAATTTTCCTGACGTGCTTGCACGATGGCAGCGAGATAATCCGTCATCGCATCTGGTTGTTTGATATTTTTCAGCGTCTGTTGTGCACGGGCATAGTCTTTGTTCAACAATTGAGCGAGAGCGGCACTGTTGCTGGGACGATAGCCGAAGTCCTGCTGGGCAAGGGCGTAGTTTCCCTGAGCCAAGTGCAGGTTGCCCAAAGCCTCGGCAAGTCCATAGGCACCTGCCGATTTGGCAATCATGTTCTCTGCATTTTGTGTGTCGCCTTCCTGCAGTGCAATCAGTCCGAGGTTGGCACTTGTCTCTGGTAACTGCTGGATACCCTGTGCCTGCTGGAAATAGCGTTTTGCCTCTTCATTCTTTCCCTGTTGCATGGCAAGGGCACCGAGGTTGCTATAGGCACGTCCGTCCTGTTCGTACAACCGTGTCGTCGTCTTGAGGATATCCTCCTTCTCCGCATCTGTAGTAGCAATAGAGGCAAAGTAGAGCAGTTCCTCGACACTAAGTTTGGAGGCATCTTTCCTGTATTGTTCAAGAATCTGCTCGTCGTCACGTCCGATGACCTCGTAGTTGATGGTCATACGGGCACGGCGCAGTTCGGGCAGCACACCGTCAGCCAGTTCCTTGAAACCTGCACTCATATTCTTGATCTGCTGCTCACGCTCCTGTGGATCCTGATACATGGAGAGCACACGCAGGATAACCTCCTTGTCGGGGATATTGCTTGCCTTCACCAGTTCCTGGAAACCTTCCCAGTCCTGTGCGGTATACTCGGAGGAGACACCGCCCTCCACATTGGCTTTCTTCATTTGCTCACGTACATAACCCTCCGTGTTCTGCTGACGCTGGTTAGCCAGTTTCTCATTGAGTTGCACACCACCGTCGGGAGAGGCATAGGCAGAAATCTCCACGTTCGAAAGGTTCAGTCCTTCCTGGTTACGGGCAATCTCCTGTAACAATTTCACGAAGTCCTGAACGGAGTTCGACTGTAACTCACTCTTTCGTAACTCTGCCTGCTGGATGAGGAACTTGATATTAGCATCGTATTTCTGCTCGGTGACACGCTGAAAGGCATCCTGTGCCACACATGGCTGTGCTGCTTTCACCGTTTGGTGATAGAGTTCACTGGTGGCAATGACACCCTCGGCGATCTTCACGGCAGGTACCTTCACAGTCTTATTGCCCAAACGGGCATCAAAGGTCAGGTAGAGGTCACTCTGTTGCATGGCAACTTCATATGGGAATGAGGTCTTCATCCTATAATGACCGCCCAACAGGTAGGAAATGATCTGGTCATTACCCATCACCTTCTCACCCTGGAAGGTTGCCGACTGTCCCTTGACAGCATGCTGCATACCGTTCTTCATGAACCGCAACTCCGGGGTGACGGTAATCACCGCCTTACGGTTCATATACTGTTCCGGGAACATTCCGTTGACCGTTGCCTGTACCTGTCCGCCTTCCGTCTCTAAAGGATTGGGGACTACCTTGAAATTATCTGCGGAAAGCGCACCGAGCTTACCGCCACACGATGTCAGCAGTGCCATGGCAACTACTGGCAATAACATTGTCTTTTTCATCATTACTATTGTTTTAATGGGTGCAAAGATACGAAGAATTCTTACAATCCGCGTCAGTTTCATAGAAATTAACTTCATCGATGCAAAATTAAGGCAGACTGTGGAGGAGCGGTGGCAGTTTTTCCATTGTATGTCCCTAAGCCTTGCTCGTCAATTTTCCCGTCCTGACAGATGATGGTGTATTTACCAGTAGGGATGGCTATATTCTGAGAGGTCTTGGAGGCATTTAGGACGACGATAATGTCCTGCCAGGTGTCGATGCCTTTAAGGTCTTTCAGATGGAAGGCAACGACTTGGCGGGGAGATTTCAAGAACTCCAAATGCTTGCGGACCATGTCAGCCTTGCCCAGCCGGAAGGCGGGATGGTGCTGACGCAGGGCGATGAGCCTTTTGTAATACTCGAAAACCTCGGGGTATTTCTGGAGGTTCGACCAGTCGAGATGGTTGATGCTGTCAGGCGATTCAAAACTATTGTGAACTCCCTTTTTGTCACGTAACAGTTCTTCACCGCTGAGCAGGAAAGGAACTCCTTGAGAGGTAAAAACAGCAGTTTGTGCCAAGAGATCGAGCTGGATGAGTTCACTCTCGGAAATAGCAGGAATGCTTGTCTTCAGACGATCCACCAGACACATGTCATCATGACAACTCACATAACTGATCATTTGGGTAGGCTCAGTAGCATAAGGCTCCTTAGAGTAATTCACCTTGGAATAGTCTACCTGTGGATGACTGATCATACCGGCGATGCCTGCCTTCAGACTCTCTTCCTCACCAGGGATACCTGCGAGGAATGCTCCTTTTGTGTCATCGGAAAACGGACCACGCAGCGCATCACGAATGTCATCCGAGAAGGCGGCAATACGTGGCATCTGTAGGATGTTCGCCTTCATGCCGAGTTGTTCGTTAGGCAAGGCACACTGTCCTGCGCTCCATCCCTCACCATATATAAAAATGTCAGGGTTGATTTCATCGACAGCCTTACGGATGGCATTCATCGTCTCGATATCATGACAGCCCATCAGGTCGAAACGGAAACCATCGATATGGTATTCGTTGATCCAGTATTTCACGCTTTCAATCATGAACTTACGCATCCTCGGCTGCTCAGAGGCGGTCTCGTTGCCACAGCCGGAGCCGTTGGAGTAGGCACCGTCATCTGTCTTCCGATAGAAATAATCGGGATAGGTCTTTTGGAAATTAGAATGCTCGATGTCATAGGTATGGTTATATACCACATCGAGGATGACGGAGATGCCTGCTTTGTGCAGAGCCTGTACCATCTGCTTGAACTCCTGGATGCGTACACCAGGTTTAAAAGGATCAGTGGAGTAGCCGCCCTCTGGTACGTTGTAGTTTACAGGGTCGTAGCCCCAGTTGTATTTGTTGTCGCTGAGGCGTGTCTCATCCACGGAGCCGTAATCGTAGGAAGGCAGGATATGGACGGCATTCACACCCAAAGACTTCAGATGGTCGATAGCCCAAGGTTCAGTAAGGGCAAGGAACTTACCAGGATATTTGGCATCAGGACGTGCGATGGAGAAATCGCGATGGTGCATCTCATAGATAACATTATCCTGATAGGGACGGAGTACATGCTTGTCGTTTGCCCATCCTTGGGGATCCGTCTCTCTCATATCGATGATAACACCTTTCTCTCCATTGACCGTCACCGCCTTGGCAAAGACACCTGGTGAGAGCTGTCCATTGACGGAGAATTGATAAGCCTCTCCTTTGTGGTCGCCTTTGAGTGTTGCCGTCCAGATACTGTCAGTGTCGAGGGTCATGCGGATGCTGTCTTTGTCTGTTAAGACTAAGCACTCTGCATCAGAGGGGGCAAACAATCTAAAGACCGTTTCATCTGGCGAGTAGGTCATTTCGTCGAAATGAAATGCTTCCATACTTGGTTTACATGCCATCATCAGGACTGTCATTCCTGCCAATATTAGTTTTTTCATCATTGTGCGATTAGTGATACGGCAAAACCGCCGCCTGGGGCTTCCTTCAGTTTCAGTACGTCACCAGCTTTTACCACTTTCTTTGTGATGGTGTAAGCCTTCGGATTGGTCTCATAGTGGGCATCTTTCGCATCAGCGTAGATGGTACAGTCATATTTACGTCCTTTGTCGAGGAAGTCGAGTTTGATAACACTCTCATGACCGTTCTCATCACATTTACCACCGATAAACCAGTTATTGGTACCTTTCGCTTTCCGGGCGACAGTGATATAGTCGGCGGGCTCTGCCTCCAGGTATTTTGAGTCGTCCCAGTCACAGGCGACATCACGGATGAACTGGAAGGCATCATCGTATTGCTCATAGTGCTCGGGCAGGTCGGCAGCCATTTGTAAAGGAGAATACATGGTCAGATAGAGTGCCAACGAACCTGCGATAGTGATACGAGCCCATGAGGTATTGTTACTCCAGTTTGATAGTTTTGTCTCAAAGATACCAGGAGTATAATCCATCGGACCGCCTTGTAGACGGGTGAATGGCAAGATACAGGTATGGTCAGGTCGGTTGCCTCCAAATGCTTCATATTCTGTACCACGTGCAGATTCTCCCCCCACGAGATTAGGATAGGTACGACAGAGTCCGGTAGGACGTGTGGCCTCGTGTGAGTTTACCATGATATGGTGTTTGGCAGCCTCTTGGATGACATATAGGTAGTGATTGTTCATCGACTGTGAGTAATGATGGTCGCCACGGGGAATGATGTCTCCTACATAACCCGTCTTGACGGCATCGTAGCCATAATGGTTCATCAACTCATACGCCTCCTTGATATGTCGCTCATAGTTCTGTGTCGACGACGAAGTCTCATGGTGCATCAGGATCTTTACACCCTTAGAGTGAGCATACTCGTTGAGCATCTTGATGTCGAAATCAGGGTAGGGCGTGACGAAGTCGAAGACATCACGCTTCCACATATTCGCCCAGTCTTCCCAGCCGACATTCCATCCTTCCACCAATACCTCGTCAAGTCCGTTTTTCGCAGCGAAGTCGATATAGCGTTTCACCTTCTCGTTATTGGCAGCATGACGACCGTTGGGTTTCACTTTCGTCCAGTCGATATTATCGAGTTTGATGCTGGGGAACTCATCGGTGTAGTTCCAACTACTCTTGCCTACAATCATCTCCCACCATACACCACAGTATTTCGTAGGATGAATCCACGACGTATCTTCAATCTTACAAGGCTCGTTGAGGTTGAGGATGAGGTTCGAGGAGAGCATGTCTCGGGCATCGTCACTGACCATCACAGTGCGCCAGGGTGTCTCACAAGGTGTCTGCATGGCACCTTTCAGGCCTGTGGCATCAGGTGTCAGATGACTGACGAATGTAAAGGGTTCTGGTAGCGGATACTTCGAAGGAGTAGGATCTGGAGTGTAGGCATTGCTGCCGCCGCCGAGTTTGGTGGTGAGATGCTTTGTCTTGGCATCCACCAGTTCGAGGTGCATGGTGGCATAGTCGAGACATGCCGCCTCATGGATATTGATGTAGAGTCCGTCGTCGCTTTTCATCTGCAGGGAGGTTTGTACACCTGTCTCCGAAAAGACGGCTACCGACGAGTTGCCCCAGTTGACCGCCTTCTTCATCCGGTCACGGATCTCAGAGAGCCGGGTCTGCTGAGTCTCCTGCTCCTGTGTGTCGTAGTCACCCGGCAACCACCAAGCGATGTGGTCGCCTGCCATGGCGAACTCGGTATGTTCCTCTTTGATGAGGAAGTAGTTCAGTTCCTTCTGCTGGGGGAACTCATAGCGAAATCCGATACCGTCGTCATATACCCGGAAGCGGATAATAATCTGCCGCTCGTGTGGGTAGAAGGCGCGTCCGCGTTCGTTCCCGGCGGCAGTGACCTCGCTGGTTTCCCATTGCTGCGACAGAGTCGCAGCATACTCGGCATAGTGGTTGCGGATGTCCTTGGTCTCGCCCCATACGGGCTGCCACGTCTCGTCGAATGAGCTTACCTGTTCATTCTTGAGAGTGAAACCATCCATCAGGTTCCTCTCGTTCATGCCCATCGAGGCATGTTTGTCCTTTGCCAGTTCCAATCCCAGACGGGAGGGCCTAATGACCTCTTTTCCTTTATAGGACATGGTATAGACGGGGGCACCGTCTATCACGTCGAAATTCACGACGATGTTGCCGTTGGGTGATTTCACCTCTGTTGCTGTTGCCGTCAAGGTACACAGCAGGATAGCCAGTAATAGTTTAGTTCTTTTCATCTTTATTTCCTTCCACTTTGTGAAATGAGTGTCTTGATTTCCTCGTTGAAGTCGTCTGCCTTTAGCAGTTGTTCGATGGTCAGATGCATACGGTAACGCCAGTAGTGGCGTGGGTTGGCTGGGATGTTGATACGCTCTGCGTTCTGGTCTGGCAAACGTAGCTTCTCGTTGATGGAGAGCCAGTCCTGCAGAGAAAGCAGACAGAGCATGGACGGTGAGGTCAGGTGACGACTCACGATCTCCTTGGCAAGCCAACCAGGCAGTGGGTGCGGAGCATTGCCACCTCGGTAGAGCATCGCGTTGAAGTAGTCCTGTGTACGCTCCTTGTCTTCATCCCACCACTGGCGGAGTGTCGGCATGTCATGGGTGGAGATGGTGCATACAGAAAGGTAGGGATTTTGTGACAGATGTCCGAAACGTACCTTGTCGTTTTTCGGCATGGACTGAATCTCCAGACTGAGGATGCGCAACTCGTTCATCACCCAGGGCACACAGTCAGGCACCATGCCTAAGTCTTCAGCGCATACCAGCATGCGGGTCGCCTGTGTCAGACGAGGCAGCTTCTTCATCGCCTCCTGATACCAGAACTGGTTGTTACGACGATAGAAATAGTCGTTATACAGGTGGTTGAAGTTGTATTTCTGTCCTTCGTCCAACTGTTCGTAGGCCTGCTGGTACTGGACGGCAATACGGGGATGCCAGCGGTCGTTACGCTTATGGTCAACGAGGAAGAGTCCGTCATTGAAGTTCACGCCATACGCAGCAATCTCCTCCTTGCTTAATCCCAAGGCGGGGGCAAACTGTCCCATCAGTCCCGATTTCTCAGGGACGGGAATCTCCCAGATGCGGAAGAATCCCAATACATGGTCGATGCGGTAGGCATCAAAGAACTGTGCCATTTTACGGAAACGGCGTACCCACCATGCACAATTATCCTTTAACATTTCGTCCCAGTTGTAGGTGGGAAAGCCCCAGTTCTGTCCGTCGGCAGAGAACGGATCGGGCGGTGCGCCAGCCTGTCCGTTGAGGTTGAAGTACTTGGGTTCTACCCATGCTTCAACACCGTCACGACTGATACCGATGGGGATGTCTCCCTTTAGGATGATACGATGCTCACGGGCATAGTCGTGAGCAGCGTGCATCTGCTGGTCGAGGTTGAACTGGACGAAACACCAGAAATAGTGTAGAGTTGAGAGCTTGGAGTTAAGGGATGGGGCAGCTTCCTTGGGCCATTGGTTGAAGTCGGCAGTGCCGTACTTGTCGCGGTTGACGCAGAACTGGGCGTAGGGCACGAGCCATTCCTTGTTGTCTTCAAAGAACTGCTTGTATGCCTGGGTCGCCTTGACACGCTTCCATTCCTGATTGAACAACTCATGCAGGTAGTCCATTTTGGCAACGAACATTCGTTCATAGTCAATCTGCGGTAGGGCATTCAGTTCCTGACGGAGTTGCTCGAATTTAGTCTTTAATTTCTCGTCTTTAATCTCAGGCAACTGCCTGAAGTCCGTATACTGCGGATGCAGGGCGTATATGCTGATACTGTTATATGGATAACTGTCCTGCCAGGTACCCGTCATGTTGGTATCGTTGATAGGTAATACTTGAATGACACGCTGGTTGGTCTTGTCCGCCCACTCAATCATCATTTTCAGGTCACCGAAATCGCCAACGCCGAAACTCCCGTCACTTCTTAAAGAGAAGATGGGAATGACTGTTCCGGCACCCTTCCATGGATAGACGGCGAAATTGGATTGTGAGAGTTCGTAGATGACCATTTCATTGATATCTATCGTAGTGAGCGAAACTGTACGATTGGCGCACTGCTCCCAGAGAGGCTGGTCAATACCCAGCATGACAAACTTAAACTCGAAGGTCTGGGGTAGCGTGGAGGCATCGAGACTGATGACCCACTCATGGTACTCATGTTCAAACATGGGCAGCGCCTTGTTGGCGTCCCAGTTGCCGAGGGCTTCACAGGCACCCACAATACCCAGTTGCTGACCGATACGGAGTTGGGGTGCACGAACCTTCAGTCGTACCGTCCGCTGGTATTCCGTGGGCATACTCGGCTCTCGCTGGCAGGCCATGATACAGTCCGTAAAAGCGGAAGAATACATATAGGCATCCTCGGGGATGTCTATCCAGTGGTCGTATACTGTATAACGGGTAGCCTTCTGTGCCGTAAACTCTATTCGGTGAGGTTCTACCAACCATTCATGGCGAGCCTCTTCGTCACCATGATAGAGACTGTAATAGTAGTCGATGTAGGCACCAGCCTTGACAGTTTTTGTTAATTGACAAGACCAGTGACACCCGTCCTGTGTACTCATCTTATGCTGCGAGACTTTCGTAGCACCTTCCCCAGACAGAATATTCAGTACAAGATATTCTCCGAAAGTAGTCTGATATTCCAGATTGAATAATAGTTTCATAAGCGTATATTTATAGTTTCTATTGGCAAAATTACAAAAAATCCCCATTCGGTTGAACCAAATGGGGAGAGATTCTTTAGTTAATGAATGCAAACGTTTGCATTCTCTACTTTTGTCGAATGACTGTGACGCAGGCGGCTCCAACGATCAGAAGGACACCGGATACCATCATCATGGTGGACTGGTGACTGCCTACCAGAGAGAGAACAATGCCTCCACAGAGGGCGGCGATAATTTGTGGAATACAGATGGTACCGTTGAACAAACCGAGGTAGGCACCCATATGGCCATAGCCTTGCAGGGCATTTGTGACAAAGGTGAACGGCATGGCAAGCATGGCGGCCCAGGCACATCCGATCAGCAGGAAGGGAATGAACTGCAGGTAGGCGTCATGAATAAACGGTACGAGGGCGAAACCGACACCTCCGATGACGAGGCTGGCAGCATAGGCGACCTTGGTGTTCTTGAACTGGGGCAGTATGGTAGCCCAGATAACGGAACCGATAGCCTGTATGGCAAAAAGTACCCCCACCCAGTTGCCTGCTGCCTGGAAATCGGCGCTGGCAGGGTCGGTAGAGTTCCATACAGTCTCCGCAATGGCACCTGTCGAGTAGTTCCACATATAGAGGAAGGCAGCCCAGCAGAAGAACTGTACCAGTCCCACTTTCCAGAAAGTAGAGGGAGCCTTGCGCAGCAAGGTGAACCAGTTGCCGGAAGGCTCATTCTGCCCATTCGCCTCATTAGCCCCATTATATTCCGCATACTCCTGTGGGTTCCACTCTTTCACCTTGGAAGTAGTATATATTACACAGAGGATCAGGATGGCTGCACCTATATAGAACGACCAGATAACGCTGTCGGGAACCACACCTTTCTCGGCAACATTGCTGATACCGATGAAGGTGAAAATAAAGGGAAACAGATAGCCTGCCACACTACCAGCGTTGCAGAGGAATGATTGGATGCTGTAGGCCTTTGTTTTCTGCTCCTCGTTCACCATGTCGCCCACCAGCATCTTGAAAGGCTGCATCGCCATGTTGATACTGGTGTCGAGGAACATCAGGGCGATGAGTCCAAACATCATTGCTGCACTGACGGCAAGTCCTAGGGAACCGGCGTTGGGCAATAGGCACATCACCAGAACGGCAACGGTCGCTCCTATAAATAAATAAGGTATACGTCGTCCGAAACGAGTCCATGTCTTGTCACTTAGTGAACCGACAATTGGTTGCACCAAGATTCCCATCAGCGGTGGCAGTATCCAGAAATAACTCAGGTTGTGCGGGTCAGCGCCTAAGGTGGCGAAGATGCGTGAGATGTTGGCACTCTGGAGGGCGTATGCTATCTGCACTCCGAAGAATCCGAAACTCAGGTTCCATAAACTCCAAAACGGTAAATTCGGTTTTTGCTTCATAATTTTTTTTTTGTTTTTTTATAGTAACTATAGGGATTATAGTAACTATAGGTTATTTCGTCGTTCCTCTGATTATCAGGCGGGTACGCACAATGCGACGCTCCATCTTGTTTCGGGGAATGGTACCTTCTACATGACCGATAAGGATGTCGGCGGCTTCCTCACCGACTTTCACTCCCCGTTGCTCTACAGTGGTCAACATAGGGTCACAGGCAACGGCACGCTGTCCGTTGGTGAAACCGCAGATGGAGATGTCGTCCGGTACTTTGAACCCCATGCGCTTGGCGGTATAGAGGATACCGATTGCCGTATCGTCGTTGACGGCAAAAAAGCCGTTGGGGGGGGGTGGAACTTTGTAATATCTCCGGGGTAATCGTTTCCGCATCTGTCCGATTATCACAGAAACGCATCAATTCTGGGTCAGGCTGGATGCCGTGTTTCAACAGAGCATCCTTATAGCCGTTATAACGGTTCTTGGAGATTTCCAGGGTCATCGACGAGCCATAGAACGCGATACGGTTGCATCCTGTCTCTATCAGGTGTGATACGGCGTTGTAAGCCCCCATGTAGTCGTCCACCACCACGCGGCTGGCATTCACTCCCGTACAGATACGATCGTAGAATACCAAGGGTACGTCAGCGTCTATCAGTCGTTGGAAATGGTCGTACTTCTGCGTGTCCTTTGCCTGAGAGACAATGACACCGCACACCTTGTTCTCATAGAACCATTGGCAGATTTTGACTTCCTTTTCATATTGCTCATTACTTTGTGCTACTATAATGCGGTAGCCGTGAGCAGAAGCCTCATCCTCAATACCGGAAAGGATGGATGAGAAATAGAAATGGGTGAACTCCGGGATGATGACCCCGATGACCTTGATAGGCTGTACTCGGGAGTGGCGTAGTGACTCAGCGATGACGTTGGGCGTGAAGTTATGTTCCCTGGCGTACTGCTGGATGGCAGCACGTCGCTCTGCAGAGATGCGGGGCGAATCTTTCAGGGCTCGTGAGACGGTCGCCACACTGATACCCAGTTCGCGGGCAATGTCCTTCATTGTCAGGGGAGTACGATCTTCCATTCCTCGGTTTTTAGCTTTAACGATGCAAAGGTATAGAAAAGTTTCTTTCGGTGTTTCCTACCTTATTTATTTTATATAGTGTCCAATGTGCAAACGTTTGCATTTTACTAATAACGTTTTTAACTCGAAAAAAGTATGAACGAATGCAAACAAACTCTATCTTTGCAACAGAATTCAAGCTGATTATTTTATAAAACTTAAAACAACATATTAACTTAAACAATTAAATGATGAAGCAGGTAAACATTACAACTCCGTTAAGGATGCTGGTCCTGGTGTTAGGACTCTTTCTTTCGGTGGGAGCCTTTGCACAGATGGATGTCAAAGGTCATGTTAAGGATGCTCAGGGCGAACCGATTATCGGTGCGACGGTACGTGTGGTAGGTACACAGACTGCTACGGTATCTGATTTCGACGGTAATTTCGCCTTGAAGGCTAATCAAGGTGCTGACATTAGCGTGTCATACGTGGGCTATGAGACCCAGACCGTGAAGGCAGCCACTAATCTTGAGATTACTCTTCAGGAGGATGCGGCTCTCCTCGACAACGTGGTTGTCATCGGTTACGGTCGTGCCAAGAAGAACGACTTGACTGGTTCTGTAACGGCCCTCAAGCCCGATGAGATGAACCACGGACTTCAGACCTCTGCACAGGACATGTTGCAAGGTAAGATCGCCGGTGTGAATATCACGAACAGTGGTGGTGAGCCGGGTGCTGGTGCTACCATCCGCATCCGTGGCGGTTCTTCTCTGAATGCCTCCAACAATCCGTTGATTGTGATTGACGGTCTTGCCATGGATAGTTATGGCATGCAGGGTGCCTCTAACCCTCTCAACCTGGTGAACCCGAACGATATCGAAAGTTTCACCGTTCTGAAAGACGCTTCTGCTACTGCCATTTACGGTAGCCGTGCTTCTAACGGTGTGATTATCATCACCACCAAGAAGGGACAGAAGAATTCCAAGCCTCGTATCTCTTACAACGGTAACATATCAATTAGTACCGTGAAGAAAACGATGGACGTGATGAACTCTGCCCAGTATCAGGCATATGTAAAGGATCGTGTGATGAGTGAGAAAGGATTGACGGAAGATGAGTATCTGGCCAGTGATTATTACAATAACCTCGGCTATTTCGATGCAAATGGTAATCACCTCTTTGCAAATACGGACTGGCAAGATGAGATTTACCGTACTGCTGTCAGCACAGACCATAATATCACCGTAGCCGGTGGTATTAAGAACATGCCTTACCGTGTGTCTTTTGGCTATACTGACCAAAACGGTATCGTGAAGACTAGTAATTATCAGCGTTATACTGCTAGTGTGAATCTTTCTCCTTCCTTCTTGAATGATCATCTGACATTCAATATCAATGCGAAGGGAATGTATTCCAAGACTACCTATGCTAACTCAGGATACGCTATCGGCAGTGCGATTTACATGGATCCAACGAAGCCTATCTATGATTCCAACAAGGATAATGGCTTCGGTGGCTATTGGCAATGGGGAAGTACTACAGACTGGGGCGATTCGAAGTGGAATACTAATATCAACACTTATGCCACGGGTAACCCTGTCGCAGCTTTGAACAACTATTCCAATAAGGGTAAGTCGAAGGCTTTGATAGGAAATATTGAGGCAGACTATAAGATTCATGGTTTTGAGGATCTGCACATCCATATGAATGCCGGTATGGACATCACCTCAGGTAAGAGCAATGTCAATCAGTCTCCTTATTCCTATGCTTCAGGTACTTATTATTATGGTAATTACGGTTGGAACAAACAGGACACTTATAACCTCTCTTTCAACCTCTACGCTCAGTATATGAAAGACTTTGCCGATATCCATCACCTCGATGTGATGGCTGGTTACGAGTGGCAGCACTTCCATATTAAGACAGACTATTTCTATTGTGGCTATTATCCCGAGACATCAACCAAAGTTGATGATAACGGCAATCCGTTGGCGGGAACACAACATGAGCCATCAGAGAATACGCTATACAAGAGTGAGAACTACCTCGTCTCTTTCTTTGGTCGTCTGAATTATACTTTGATGGACCGCTATATGCTGACTTTCACTCTACGTGATGACGGTTCTTCTCGTTTCCATAAAGACAAGCGCTGGGGCGTATTCCCCTCTCTTGCCCTTGCTTGGAAGATCAACGAGGAGCCATTCTTGAAGAAAGCAACCTGGCTGTCTGACTTGAAACTCCGTTTAGGCTGGGGTATCACTGGTCAGCAGGAGGGTATCGGTGATTATACCTATATTGCTACTTATACTCCGAACTCACAGGGTGCTTACTATATGCTATTCGGTGAAGGACGTACTTATCGTCCGGATGCCTATAACCCCAACTTGACATGGGAGAAGACCACCACGTGGAATGCTGGTTTGGATTTCGGAATCCTCAACAACCGTCTGACTATTAATATGGACTTCTATCATCGCAAGACGAAAGACCTGATTAATACTGTTGTCGTTCCTGTAGGAACCAACTTCTCTAATAAGGTGACCAGCAACATTGGTTCACTGCATAATACTGGTTTTGAACTGGCTGCTAACTGGCGTGCTATCCAGACAAAGGACTGGAACTGGACCATTGGTTATAACTTCACTTGGAATAAGAATAAAATAGACGAGTTGGTGGCAAATTCTGGAGAGGGCTATAAGATCCTCCATGGCGGTCTTGCTATTGGTGACAGTGGCTCTGATGGCGTAAAGGCATGGTCGGTAGGTCACCCAGTGGAGGCATACTATGTTTATCAACAGGTATATGATGTGAACGGACAGCCTATTGATGGACAGTATGTTGATCGTAATGGAGACGGTATATTGAATACGGAAGACCGTTATTTCTACAAGAAGAGTACTCCTGATGTGACAATGGGATTCACTTCTAAGTTGATGTGGAAGAAATGGGACTTCGGATTCTCTCTTCGTGCCAATCTTAACAACTATGTATACAATGGCGTAGAGGCAGGTAACTCTAACATGGCACTGTCTCAGGTGTTCTTGGGAAATGCATGGCATAACGTGCTGGATATAGCAAGACCTAAGAACTGGCAGACAGCTGAGGTTCGTGGCGCTTTGAGTGACTACTACATTCAGAATGCGTCGTTCTTGAAGTGTGATAATATTACGCTGGGTTATTCTTTCGACACCTTGTTCGGTCTGAAGGCGAGTGGTCGTGTGTATGCAACAGCTCAGAATGTATTTACAATCACTGATTATAAGGGACTTGACCCGGAAATTGACGGCGGCTATGACGGAAACATCTATCCACGTCCATTCATCGGCATCCTTGGTCTGACTCTTAATTTTTAATCACTTAAAAGAATACAAGTATGATACTGAATAAAATCAAATCAATTATTCCCGCTGCTGTTGCCGTACTGACCATGGGGTTCATGACGGTATCCTGTACGGGTGATTTGGATGTGGAGAACATCAATCCCAAGCAGACCAGTACACTGGATGCTGACGCACTGCTGAATAAAATATATTCCAGCTTCGTTCTGACAGGACAGCAGGGACCTCATGGCAATCAGGATATTGCTGATCTTGACGAAGGACGCTCTGACCTGTATCGTATGAGTTGGGAAATGAACGAGTTCCCATGTGGTGAAGCCAGCTGGCAGTGGGACGACACTGGTATCCCCGAGCTTTTAGACAAGACCTGGGGTGCAGAGAATCCTCGCGTTGCCGGACTTTATTACCGTCTGTTCTTCTCTATTACTCTCTGCAATTATTATCTTGATGAGGTTCCCGATGATGGAACAGAGGATATAAAACATAAGCGTGCAGAGGTTCGTTTCATCCGTGCATTGATTTATTCTTATGTTATGGATCTCTATGGCAATGCCGCATTTATCGAGCATGTCAGTACGGAACCAGGTGTCCGTTATACCCGAGACCAGTACTTTAAGTATATCGAGGGAGAGCTGTTGGATTGTGTAAGTGACCTTGCTGATCCAGGAACCAATTCTTACGGTCGTGTTGATAAGGTGGCTGCTTGGATGCTCCTGTCTCGTATTTACCTGAATGCAGGTGTATATATGGGTACAGTACAGTGGGACAAGGCGAAGGAGTATGCTGAGAAGGTCATTAATAACGGATATTACCATCTGAATACGACAGGTGCTACGAATCCGTCTACTGGTGAGAGATACTCTGCCTATCAGATGCTGTTCCTTGCTGACAATAATGAAAATGGTGCTCAGTATGAGAATATATTCCCCATTCTGAATGATGGTATCCTCACCCAAAGCCACGGTTCCATGCACTTCCTCGTGCTGTCAACCTATGCTAAGCGTGATGCCAGTGATCAGGACGTTGTGATTCCTTCTGGTACGGATGTTTCATGGGGTAAGTGTATGGCAATCACTGGTCAGGTGGTTGACGTATTCTTCGGTAAGGGTGCAAATGCCCCGGAGGTGACTACTTGCACCCAGGATATCACTAATGCGGCAGGCGATGATCGCGCACTGTTCTATACGACAAAATATACACGTAACATTGTAGACCGTTCAGATGAGTCAAACGGATATGCCTGTGTGAAATTCCGTAATGTCCGTTCCGACGGCAAACCTGCTAGTGCTCTGGAAAAGGTGGACACGGATCTGCCCTTGATGCGTATAGCAGAGGCGTACCTGACCTATGCAGAGGCAGAGACCCGTCTTAACGGAAGTACGTCAGCTGCGGCAGATAAGATTAATGAGTTGCACAAGCGTGCCAATGTCGCTACGAAGACCAACTACACATTGGAAGATATCCAGAATGAGTGGGCGAAGGAATTCTGGTTCGAGGGAAGAAACCGTATCGACCAGGTTCGTTTCGGAACGTATGATGTTCCTGCTTTCCGTTATATCTATCCGTTGCCTATCAACGACATGATTAACAATCCTAATCTGGAAGGTCATCAGAATCCTGGCTATTAAGGGATTGGAAATATGAAGAAATCGTCGCAAGACGCTTTTCAAAGCGAAGTGACTAAATAAATAGAAAAATTGAAGAATATGAAAAAGATATATAAAAGTCTGCTTATAGCAATGGTAGCCTGTCTGCCTTTCCTTACATCATGTAAGGACGACAATGGCAGTAATCCTACCATCAGCTTCCCTGAGACATTTGTGCTCAATGAACCAGAGTTTGCAGCGAACAATGTCTATGATTTGCCATCATCTACCACGATGAATCTGACGACCTCACAGCCTGATTATGGCGGCTGGCCTGCTGCAGTGACCTATGCCGTACAGATTTCTCTGGATGGTGAAGCGGACAGTTGGAACGAACTCAAGACCACCTATACCTCTACGAAGATTGCTATTAATACCGCAGATTTGAATGCTGCAGTGTTGGATATGTATCGTAAAGCCCATGAGGATGCTGATCCTGAGGGTGTGATGCCGTTATACTTCCGCTTACGTGCTTTCCTCGCCGATACAGGTGAGCATTATGGTGAGGTGTTCTCAAATACTATTTTTGTAAATGTGCTCAGTTACGACACTCCATCAGACGTTACATTACCAACAGCTATTTATGTATGTGGTCAGTCTATTGATGAAGCCTGGAAGACATGGAAGCCTCTGGCACCTGTATTTGGTAGGGACGGTCGTTTCTACACCATGATCTATAATGATGCCGATGGCTTCAAGTGGGGCTTTAAGGAGAACGATTGGTTCGGCTATGACAAGATCAGTGAGTTTGACAATCAGGTAGATGGACTGGAAATCACGGCAGCCAGTGACGGTAACATCGTCTTCAGCAAGGCAGGCTGGTATGTATTGAAGTTCGTTGCCAAGATTGTAGGCAATGAGGTTCAGGTGAAACTGATTGTTTCTCCGGGTGCTGCCGGTGTGATTGGTAACTCTATTGGAAACTGGGATGGCATACTGATGGATGTACCTGCTGGTAAGACAGAATGGACGTTCAGTAACTTTACTGCTTCTGGTGAGCTTCGTGCATATATTGTGGTTCCAGATGAGGACTGGTGGCGTACTGAGTTCACACTCTATAAAGCTACGACCGTCTACTATCGTGACTTTGATATTCCTAATGACTGGGCTAGCGGTGCTGCGGAGAAGGCAGATCCTCCCAAGCCAGATCCTGAGAACTATAGTATCACTGTAGGACCTGGCAAGACGCTCAAGGTTAACTTTGACAATAATACTGGTTCTATTGAGTAACATAAAAAATAATGAATCGTATGAAGAAAAATATATTATTAGGTGGAATGCTGCTCTGTGCAGCAGCATTCACCTCTTGTAACGAAGACTTCAAAGACTGGGCAGATCCACAGTCGAATGCCCAGGGTGATCCTGATGCTGCATACGGTATTACGGTCGCCCCTGGAAGTCAGGCAAACGTGGTGATGGACAATGCCACAGAGATGTCCCAGATTATTGCTGTATCGGCAGATCAGCCAGAGGTGTCTTTTATCGTCCTGAAGGATGTCACCATTAGTGGTGAGAAACTGCCTTATACTTTTGAGAATAATATTATCTCCGTGAAGTCCGAACAGTTGGACTCTCTAGTTGAGGCTGTGACCCTCGACCGCTCTGCCACTCCTCATGCTGTGACAGTAAAAGCGGAATGGTCTGCCGTCTTGGCAACGGGTGAGGCTGTTCCCTTCGAGTCAGAGACAGAAATTTCCCTCACTCCGTATTCAAACACTCCTGAAATTGACCCCAAAGGCTATGCTATGTTGGGTCAGTGGCAAGGATGGGATCCCAGTAATCCTACATGGATGACTGAGGTGGAGCCGGGAGTCTATCAGGCTTTAGTGACTACGACGGATGCCGGTGACAACTGGTATAAGTTCTATATGGGTTCCGGTTTTGATGCTGCCAGTTTTCCATGGGATGACGTAGCCTTAGGTTGCGCAGAGAATGGTGATGCCACATCTCCTAACTTGCTCGTTTGGAAGGAAGACCCGCGTTTCGGTAAGTTCGAGACTCCTGTTATCAGCGGAGCCGGTGAGTGGCTGGTTACCCTTGATATGAACAAGTTCTACTTCAAGTATGAGCCAAAGGAGACCAAGTATTATGTGGTTGGTGCTCCACAGGGATGGAGCACAGAAGACAAGACTTGTATGTTCTATGCATTGGGTGCCAACAAGTATTCTTATACTACAAAGTGGCCTAACCAGTGGAGCCTGAAGATCTGGGATCAGGATCATTTCGGAGACTGGGGCGCATGTTGGGGTAGTGTCGTTGACGGCTCTACCGATGCGTCGGGCAGTTTGATTAACTCCAATTCCCAAGCCTTTGGACCTGCAGAGTCAGGCGGCTGGTATACACTGACCATCAATATGGGAGCCAAGTCTTATGAGTGGACAGCCATTGATGAGCCGACAACGACTTATACGGCTATCAGTGTAATTGGCGGCTTCAACAGTTGGAGTGATGTGGGCGAGATAGAACTCGCGCAGTTGGAGGGTGCTCCACATAACTGGTATGCTCGTGGTACCATC
>CACZCT010000023.1 GCA_902779745.1 uncultured Prevotellaceae bacterium | reverse complement strand
ATACCCTTGTCGTTCGTACCTAACCAGTAATTTCCTGCCGTATCGACACAGATGGTATTGATGTTTCCTAATTCGAGGTTACGGAAATTATTGCCACTCTCTGCATAGAGATTGACACCATTCATATAGGAGCCTATCCACATACGTCCCAGTTGGTCCTGATAGATGACACGCAAGGTGTTGTCACTGATGGTAGACTCATCAAACTTATCGGTCAGGAACTGACGAATCTCCTTGTTATACCAATCGGCAACAATCAGTCCCTGATGGTCGGTGGCTATCCACAAGCGCTTCTTCCTGTCAAGACGTACATCCCAGATACTCATTTCCTCAGGCACATTCTCTAATCCCTTGAAACGAAGGAAGTCTTGCATGGAGTGATACCAGCGGCGCTGATTAATCGGCTTTACAAAAACTCTTCCTGTGACGATGGCATAGACATTTCCCTGATTGTCAATACGCAGTTTACAATCTTGGTCATTGACAAGTCCCTTACGACGCAGATAACTGCTCTTCCAACTGATCCAGCCTTTCTCACGGTTGAAGCAGAATATCTCTCCTTTACTGGAAGACACCAACAGGCTCTTCCCGAACTCAGCGAAACTGGAAACACCAAAGTCATTATTGAACTGCTGGGGACCATAGCCAAACGGATAATGCCTGATCTTTTTAGTATGCGGACTATAATACCAAAAGCCCTCGTCAAAAGTCTTTACCCAGAAGTCCTTATACTTGTCGATATAAAGGCGCTCTATACCGCCCTTGATGCCGAATTCATGCAATATTACTTCCGGATGGCGGTCACATTTTTCCGTCACCGGGTCGAAAATGGTATAGTTCATCCCCTGTCGCAACCAAAGCTTGCCGTCGTATGCCTCATAGATCTCGTCAACATAGTTATTACGCAAGGTCGTGGTGTCCTTAGCATACGAGTAGAAGGTCTTGATGCGATAACCGTCATAACGGTTCAGGCCATAAGGTGTACCAAACCACATCTGTCCCCTGGAATCCCTGAGAATACACAATAACTGAGAGTTACTGAGTCCGTCACGAGTGTCCAGACGACTGAACTTGATATCATCAATGGCTGCCTTTGCCACAAATGGCATCAAAAGCATCAATATAAATAAGCAAACCGACTTCTTAGTCATTGGTCAAAACGTTTCTTTTTGGTTAGTATTTGCAAAAATACACTTTTTTTACTATACCACCAAATAAAAAACTTGTTTTTTCAATTTCCTGACACGAAGCCCTACTTTTTGTTTTTGGCAGATGTCTCGCGAATCACCAGTTGCTGAGGGACAATTTTCTTATGCACTTTCGTATCCCCCTTGATATTACTGAGTAACATCTTACAAGCCGTGATGCCCATTAAACGGGACTGGTCCTCAATGGCAGACAAGCGGGGAGTCACATAGGCTGCATGGGCATCATCCGTAAAACCGATCAGCGCCACATCTTCCGGAATCCTGAGCCCTAACTGTTTTATGGATGTAAAAGCAGCAAAAGTAATGATATCGTTAAATGCAAGAATGGCATCTGGACGATTAGGACTCTTCAGCAAGCGCTCCGTAGCCCTCAACGCGATATCATAGTCGATTTTATCACACACTACCAGTTCGCGTTCAATAGGGATACGGTTTTCGCGTAATGCCTCCAAATAGCCATGCTTACGGCGCTGCACCATATCCAGATGGTTTGGACCTCCGATAAAAGCGATACGGCGGCTACCTGTATCTATCAGGTGCTGGGTAGCCATCTGGGCTGCTTCATCCCCATTTGCCGTCACACTGGAGAAACGATCGGAAAGACAAGTACGTCCAAAGAACACCACAGGGATTCCCATTGCTGAGAGTTCCTCAAAATGGCTATAGTCTGTTGTCGTCTGAGCCAAACAGGCAATAATACCTTCAACATGAAGACTTATAAAATTGTCGATGACATGAGCCTCATCCTCAAAATTCTCATGACTGTTGGCGCTAATGACACTATAGCCTACCCTTCTGGCCTCCTCCTCTATACCGTCAAGAACAGCAGCATAATAATGGGTGACCAGATTGGGCACTACCACCCCAATTACCTTAGGTGCTTCTTTACGCAGGCTCTGTGCAAAAGGATTTGGACGATAGTTCATCTTCTTTGCCAATTCCTTTACACGTTTCTGCATCTCCTCACCTATTTCAGTGGAGTTTCGTAAGGCACGACTGACTGTTGCTATACTGACATTCAGTTCTTTTGCCAGGTCTTTCAAGGATGTCCTATGTTGCTTTTTATTATTCATCAAGTGCAAAAATAGACAAATTTCTCCAATTACGCAAACGTTTACGGAGTTTTTTTGCCATTTTTTGATTAAAGTGTGGAAAAATCTTATTATTTTTGCAACGAAATTCAGAATGAGTAATGAATAGTTGATAATAAGTTAGTTAGAAGAAGGTAGGAGTTGTCGTGAGACAATTCCTACTTTTTTTATTCCCGGCGAACATCAAATATAGTATTCCGCAGAGTCAACAAGTCCAGCACGAAGGGCATATTTGGTCGCCTCATGGACATTATTGACACCTAGTTTTCTGAAAATATTCTTCCTGTGGGTATTCACGGTATGAAAACTGGAGAAGCGTCGTTCGGCTATTTCCTTTGTCGTCTGTCCCAAAGCAATGTCTTTCAGGATTTCCATCTCCGTGGGAGTCAGTTTCACATCCTCCTCTGTACTGACCACTTGAGGTGCTAACAGCAATTCCGTCATCCGCTGACAGATATACCGCTGATGCCGCTGGCCATACAACAGACACTCACGGATTTCCTGTATAGGCGACTCTTTCAACAAAATACTAAACCGCGGGGCGATGGCAATCACCCTGCGGACAAAGTCGCCTGAGAGGTCGACACTAAAGAAAATCCACTGTACCTGAGGAAAACGCTGATACAAGATTTCCAACTCTTCCACGTCATTGATATCGAAAAGTGTGTAGTCCAAAACGACCACTGCATCAGGATGGTTTCTCAGTTGCTCAATTAATTCTGTCTTATCCTCCGCACGATGCATTTCTACCTGCTCCATTTGCTGACAGACATACATCATACCTGCCCTGGTGATATCCTGGTTGTCTGCTAATACCACATACATATTTTTATTCTCATATCATTTTGCGCAGGCAAAATTACAAAATTCCAGGAAGAAAGCCAAATATATATGTATTAATTAATATATCACCTAATTATCAGCCCCGTCGTCTCTATATCACCAGACCCACGAGTTATCTGATTCAGTTTTTTGACACTACCCGTCAACGTGATGTCACCAGAGCCAACCAACCGGCAGTCAACGGTGCCACACTGGTCATTATTCACTTTGATATCACCAGAGCCTTTCAGTTCCAACTGGGTATGTTTTGCCTTCTTCTGATTCATCTTCACATCGCCAGAGCCTACCAGTTCGACTGAAGAATACAGAGTCGTCACATTCTTGATCTCCACATCTCCGGAACCTACCACCGAGGTCTTGATACGGTCACAGATCACATCATAGAAAACAATATCACCAGAACCTTTCAACACGATATCCAGGTTATCAGTGTCCACATGTCCCTTACTCTCGAAATCGCCTGAGCCATTCACTTCCACACCGACCAGATCAGGAGAGGTGACATAGACACTAACACCATTATCCTTCATGGGGCGGAAACTGAACGTGTTATTACCTTGCATGCTGACGACCAGGCAATTACCCTCCACACGGGTCACCACTTTCTTCATCTCATTCTTAGGGGCTTTCACACGGACAGACCATGTCTTACCCTGTGCGTACTTAATGTCAGGAGAACCTAACAGCCGGATACGCTCAAAGCCCTTCAACGGACGGTTTTCCTCTGCCTTGTCATTACCAGCGTAGGCATAAAGGTGTGCACTGAACGAAATAGCGAGAACAGTCACTAAAAACAAAAACAACTTTTTCATATTCTATTCCTTATTATTTTAAATGATTTCTGCCTGTTAGACGGATTAAAAGATGATAAAGTTGCAAAACAGATAAAATAATAATCAGAACGTGAAATGCAACGTCATCCGGACACCACGCTTATGGGCCGTTGAATAATCGTTATAACACAGTCGCCGCACGTACTCCACATGAATAAACTTGAAGATATTGTGAATACCTATAGACACCTCCCAATAAGGACGTTTCGGGTCCATCACATGTGAGAATTCCGGGAATGCCATCAGGATCGGACTTTCAGCATTCTGCGGCAAAAAGGGATTATTCTTGTCTGACAATCCTCCCCACAACATTTTCAGGCCGACATACTCACGCCATTTCAATTTCCTTAGTAGCGGAATACGATTGAAGAGTTTTCCATTCATGTCCCATGCAAACATGGCAGTGACAAAGCGGTCGTTCAGGAACTCCATATTATCCATCAGGCTGAACATATTCTTTTGAAGGATATACGACAGGTTAGCCTCCGGCATACAGAGCAGTGGGTATGGGACTTGGTTCCATTGGATACCACCCTTCACATACATGTCAATCTTTCCCCAACTGTTCAGCCATATCCGCTGGGTAACACTCAGTTCACTATAATTATAATTATAGTCACCTCCCAAAAAGCCCTTCATACCAAACGTATGACTCAAATTAAAGATAGGGGCATCCCGATTTACTTTCTTGCGACGCTGTTTCGTATTGATATAAGTGGTTCCAGGACTATATTCCAGTTCTGCACGAAGTTCCGTCGTACGAAATTTACATGAGGAACGAGGAATATCTACGGACATAGTAGCAGGATTCCTGAACCCGCCTGAAAATTTCGTCATGTCCTTCCATCTTGAATACACATTCATAGGTGTGAAATAAAGATCGCCACAAGCCTCATTCTCCTCTGTCTTCAAACTAAAAATCGTCTTCAGACCGATTTTTTCCTCCCACTCAAAAGCAAGTTGTTGACGATTATAAAACATCATCGCCTTCACCTTACTCCATTTAAAAGCCGTAAACATATTATCCTTATCCGTCTGCAAAAACTTATCCGAAGGAGAGGCCACATCATAGGTGGAGGTAAAAGTCAGTGTACGCTTAGGGAACTCACGGGGTAGATACTCTTTCTCATTAAAAGAATAAGTCACCTCCCCTTTATAATAGTTCTTTTTCGATTTCCAACCACGTGCCACATAACCCAAAAAGAACCAGTGTCTATTTAAATTAGCCGTAGTCTGCGCACTGAAACGAGTTCGAAGTCCGTCTATAAAATTGGCGGAAACGATGGTATTGACAGGTCCGATATCCACCTTGGAGGGATTACCCGTCTCAACATAGTTTTCTATCAAGGCTTTCAGTCCAATCATCACATACTTAAATCCTTTCATCGTCTTAAAGCCATTGACAAAGTCTTTCATCCTGCTTTCGCCTTTGGTAAGTTCTACCTGACGATATTGTGCCCAGAAAAGGTCACTATGCGACATCGCATCCGCTTCCCTGACATCCCGTTTCCCCTTAAACAAATCATCAGGCAATTCATTGAAGTCATAACCCATCAGACGGGTATTCCTAATGACAATGGCTTTTTGCAGGAAACTAAGAATCTCTATCTCCACTATCATGTCATCTACTGACAACACCCATTCCCCTGTGGGCAGCTTCACAAACTCCTGATTAATACGAAGGTTCTCAACGAAATTAACATCACTTTGTCGGGGAATGGACAAGTCACAGCGTTTCACCTGATAACTGGAATCCTTCAGGATATAGATATCACCCCTGAAACCAAAGTCCTGCATGTTATTCGGCAGGAAGTGCAAATGGATACAACTGTCGCGGTCTACCTGCAACGTATCCTCTATATAAAAACGATAGAAGCCTATGGCACCACTCCCGATCGGCGACGTGAAAGGACGTTGCAGTAACCTGACTTGGTCGTCATAGATATTCACATCCGTGAAAATATCCTTCATCATCGTATTCATAATATCACCCGTTTGAAACAGGTCCCCGACTCCTGTGGAGTTCTGTCCCATGATGATATTCTTTTCGTCATGGGGATGACGGCGATAGAGTTTCTTCGTCAACGTCTCGTCAACAGATATCGGCAGTATCAATTTGTTATTATAGGGACATGGCTCTATCTGGTCCTGGATCCATTTCTTTTTTCGGAAAATAGAGTTTTGCAGTTTCTCTGGTGTGATATCATTAGCTGCCAGTGTGAGTTTCTGGTATTTTTTATACTGATAATAATCCTTGTTCGACAAATTCGTCAAACGCTTATGCTCTATTACCTTACGCATCAGTTCCACAGCAGGATTGTTCTTGCGGCTATATCGCTGACGCTTCGATTTAACCACCACATTCTGCAACACTTTCATATCGGGCTGTAACAGAATGTCTATTTTCACTGGAGTACGATCTACTATCGCTATTGTCTGAGACACATAACCAACGGCACTGAACGTCAATTTCCTGCCTACTATCTTTTGTATTACATAACGTCCGTCAAGTCCTGAGGCGACAGCGACACGATGCCCTTTATACGACACCGTCACTGAAGGTATTGCCTCTTTTGTCTCAGCGTCTTTTATCACGCCAGAAATCAACTGTTGTGCCTGAACAGAGAAGCACAGCAACCAAAACATCAATGTTATGGCTATTTTACTCATCGTTACTTTCTATTTTTCATATGGGAATATCAACCCAAAAGGTAGAACCCTTCCCAAAAACAGACTCTACCCCAACGGTGCCTCCTAACGCATTAGCAAGACTCCGACAAATACTCAGTCCCAAACCTGTTCCTGCCACGAAGTCATCTACTTTAACAAAACGTTCAAAGAGATGCTCATTACATTTGTCTTCCGGGATTCCCTTACCTGTATCACTAACCCATATCCTGACATGAGAGGATTTTTTCTCATAACCTATACTGATACTGCCTGAATCCGTAAATTTTACTGCATTATTCATGAATTGATTCAGTATTTCCTTCAGGCGATCACGGTCTGTTTTGATGACATCACCCTCTACAGACTCGTCTACAAGCACTTCAAGTCCCTTTTCTACACATAAAGGGAGGTATTTTTCGACTATCTCACGGAACAAGGACAATAACTCAAAGTCTTCCTTGACAATATGACCACTGTTCCCCGCCTCCAATTTAGAGATATTCAGCATATCGTCGAACAATCTGAGCAAATGGGCATTGTTCTGCTTTATCAACTTAATCAACTCGTTTCGTTCCTCTTCACTTTGTACCATAGGAAGGACGTCACTGAAGCCTACTATCGCATTCAACGGGGTACGCACCTCATGAGTGATGTTCGCCAGGAATGCAGATTTCAGCCGATCACTCTCCTCCGCATGGTTTCGAGCCTCTATCAAAGCTTGTTCTATCTCCTTCTGGTCATCAATACGCATAGTTGTTCCTACTATCGTCAAGGGCTTCCCGTCAATGTCACGCTTGTCGATAGTCGCAAATGTTTCCGTCCAATTCGTATTGGAAGAGTGAGGCGATGACATCTGATATTGCTGATGGAAATCCTCTGTCTTGCCAGCCATCAAAGCCGACAATTTTTCCTTGACATGATCTCTATACTCTTCCAGAACATAATCATACATCACGTCAACAGGAGCACCTGGCGGTGGAACGAAATTATCTGTCTTGTCCCGATAGTCACTTTCAAAAGTAATAGTCGCCGTAGGAACATCCATACGCCATGTTGACAATTTCATCGCCTTCAGTACCAGTTCATATTCAATATTATGCTGTTTGATCTTCGCCAATTGCGCCAATTCATCCTTTAACAGACGATGCCGCTTCAACTGGTAAAAAAGGAGAATGACAAATGCTATGACAACAGGAATACCTATTACCCATACCAATATATCAATCCTCATTAAAGAACTGATACTGATTATTAGTGTATTTGCTATATTTATCATCGCAACAGATGCACAATAACAGTTTGGTGGCAAAATTACACAAAAGATTTAGAATAATGAAGAAAAATAAACTTTTTCTTTGTATTTTATTCGATTTGCGCTATCTTTGCACCATATTTATATATACACATCATGACACAAGATTTTGAACTCATCGCCAAGACCTTTATGGGACTTGAGCCTGTCTTGGCGAAAGAATTGACGCAACTGGGCGCAAAGAATGTACAAATAGGACGCCGCATGGTTTCCTTTACGGGAAATAAGGAAATGATGTATCGTGCCAATTTTCAGTTGCATACCGCCATCCGTATTTTAAAACCTATCAAACATTTTAAGGCTCTTTCTCCTGATGATGTTTATGAAGGCGTGAAAACCGTCGACTGGACTGAGTTTTTGGACAATGATACAACATTTGCTGTCGACTCGGTTGTTTTCTCCGAGGAATTCCGCCACTCTAAATTCGTGGCCTACAAAGTAAAAGATGCCATTGTCGACCAGTTCCGTGAGAAGACGGGCAAGCGTCCGAATATTTCCGTCACAAATCCGGATATCCAACTGAACATTCATATTGCAGAGGACAAATGTACCCTTTCATTGGATTCCAGTGGCGAGTCCCTGCATCGTCGCGGTTATCGGCAAGAGTCAGTAGAGGCTCCCTTGAATGAAGTTCTGGCAGCCGGCATGATTCTGATGACAGGATGGCAAGGAGATACCGACTTCATTGATCCGATGTGTGGTAGCGGTACATTACTGATTGAGGCAGCACTGATTGCCCGCAACATGGCACCAGGACTCTTCCGCAAAGAATTTGCCTTCGAGAAATGGAAGGATTTTGACAGGGACCTTTTCGATGAAATCTATAACGACGATTCACAGGAACGGGACTTCAAGCATCACATCTACGGCTACGATATAGATATCAAAGCAGTCAATACTGCCCGCATCAATGTCCGTGCAGCGGGACTGACGAACGATATCACGGTAGCAGAAGCGGATTTTAAGGACTTCACACAACCTAAAGAGAGAAGTGTCATTGTTATGAATCCTCCATATGGCGAGCGTATCTCTACTCCTGACTTATTAGGTACCTACAAGATGATTGGGGAACGTCTGAAACATCAATTCATGAACAATGACGCATGGATTCTCAGTTATCGGGAGGAGTGTTTCGACCAAATCGGATTGAAACCTTCCATCAAGATACCTGTCTTTAATGGCAGTTTGGAATGTGAATTCCGCAAATACCAGATTTTCGATGGAAAGATGAAAGATTTCCGTGCCGAAGGGGGTGTTGTCAAGACAGAGGAGGAAAAAATACAGATGGCGGAGAAACGCCGTTTCAAACAAAATCGTGAATTCAAGAAACGATTAGAGGAACAGGAAGAGAACGAGGAAGCTGACATCCGGACATTTAAATTCCGTTCTTTGGAAAAGAAAGAACCGAGAAAGCCTAAAGAGCCTAGAGATGCCAGGGATTCTAGAGAGTCAAGAGATTCTAGATTTCCTAGAAATTCCAGAAATTCTAGAGGCTCATGGAATTCCAAAACCTCTCGCGACTATAAGAAACCCTTTAAGAAGAACAGAAAATTTGACCATGATGAGGAGTAAGTTTTTTTTCACCCTACTTTCCCTTCTTGTTCTATCCCTTCCCATGAAAGCCCAAGACAAACTCTTTACGCTGGAAGACCTGAATTACGGAGGCACAAACTACCGTAATCTGCAACCTCAAAACTTATGGTTGACATGGTGGGGAGACCAACTGATAGAGACAGACGTGGAAGAGTGTTATACCATCAACACCAAAACGGGTAAGAAAACAATACTTTTTACGCTCGAGCAAATCAACGAATGGGCAAAAAGTGATGACCAGAAATACGTACGTCACTTGATGAATGCTACATTCCCCTACCCAGACAAACCCATCGTACAGGTCGGCAACAGGAAGTCCGTTATTCTTGTAGATTTCAAAGAAAAGAAGATTGTCTGGCAAGACAGCATCTCTGGACAGGTGGCTAATGACTGGAATCCGTCCTCGCGCGCTACAGCCTACGTAGAGAATCACCAATTATTCGTTGTAGATAGTCAAGGTGTTAAGCATCAACTTTCTACCGACGGAAGTCGTGAGATCGTTTATGGACAATCTGTCCATCGCAATGAGTTCGGTATTGAAAAAGGCACATTCTGGAGTCCTGACGGACAGCGTCTTGCTTTCTACCGCATGGACCAGAGTATGGTAGAAGACTATCCCCAGGCGAATATTGACCCACGCATTGCCTCCTATGAACCTGATAAATATCCGATGGCAGGTGAGACCAGCCATGTAGTAACAGTTGGTATCTATGACATAGCCACTAATAAGACCATCTATCTGAATACTCCAGATAATCTGGATAATCCGGAATGTCCGGTTTATTATACGAATATTGCTTGGAGTCCAGATTCCAAGACAGTCTATATGTTTGAATTAAACCGTGACCAGAACGATTGTCGACTGGTCAGTTATGATGCCGTTACAGGAGAAAAGAAAGCAGAGCTCTATCAGGAGACCAGCGATAAATACGTAGAACCACTGCATCCTATCCAGTTCCTGCCCTGGGATGCCACGAAATTCATCTTACAAAGTCAACGTGATGGCTATAACCACCTCTATTTATATAGCATCAAAGGTGAACTTATCAAACAACTCACTTGCGGAGCGTTTGTCGTCCAGGAAGTCCTGGGTTTCAATAAGAAGGCTAAGAGCATTATTATCTCCTCAAACGAAGCAAATCCTATTCAACACAATACATATGATGTTGACATAAAAACTGGAAAAAGGACGCTTCTGGATAATGGCAAAGGATCGCATCATGCCGTTTTGTCTGAAAGCGGACAGTATTTTTATGACAAATATTCTGAGCCTGATGTACCACGGAACATTGACCTTGTGGAGGTGAATACAGCAAAGGCACAACGTCTATTGACGGCAAATAACCCATGGACAGGCTATCAGCAGCCCATTTTCGAATGTGGTACCATTAAGGCGGCTGACGGGAAAACAGACTTGTATTATCGCATGGTAAAACCGCACGACTTTGATGCTACAAAGAAATATCCCACAGTGATTTATGTATATGGCGGTCCTCATGCCCATAATGTGGAAGCAGCGTGGCATTGGTACAGCCGTTCGTGGGAGACCTATATGGCACAAAAAGGCTATATCGTCTTTATCCTTGACAACAGGGGTAGTGAAAATCGTGGACGTGATTTTGAGCAGATAACTTTCCGTCAACTCGGACAGATAGAGATGCAGGATCAGATGAAGGGTGTAGATTACCTGCGTTCTCTCCCATATATCGACATAAACCGCTTGGGGATTCATGGCTGGTCATTTGGTGGATTTATGACCATCTCCTTAATGACCAACTATCCTGAAGTATTCAAGGTCGGTGTGGCTGGTGGTCCCGTCATCGACTGGAAATGGTATGAGGTGATGTATGGCGAGCGTTATATGGATACGCCACAAACGAATCCTGAAGGTTACGAGAAGACTTCCTTAATATCCAAGGCAAAAGACCTCAAAGGAAAACTCCAGATTATCACTGGCTATAACGACAATACCGTTGTACCACAACATTGTCTGTCGTTTTTGAAAGCATGCATAGAGGCTGGCACTCAGCCTGATTTCTTCGTCTATCCTGGTGAGTCCCATAACATGCAGGGACATGCCAGTGTTCATCTGCATGAGCGTATTACCCAATATTTTGAAGACTACCTTAAATAGAATACGATGAAAGAAGAACAGATTCTCGTCCGCATCACAGGACAAGACCGTCCTGGACTGACGGCAAGTGTCATGGGCATCTTAGCCAAGTATGACGCACAAATATTAGATATAGGACAGGCAGACATCCACTCTACCCTCTCACTGGGCATCCTCATCCGTATGGACGACACGAAATCGGGGTTTGCTATGAAAGAACTGTTATTCAAGGCAACAGAACTGGGCGTAAATATCGGATTCTCGCCTATCAGCGATGACGAGTATGAGGATTGGGTAGGACACCAAGGGAAGAACCGCTATATCCTCATGGTGATGGGACGACAATTAGAGGCATCCCAGATTGAAGCAGCAACTCGTGTCATTGCCGATCAGGGACTGAATATTGACTCCATCCTGCGACTGACAGGACGTAAGAGCATCAAGCAACTCGACAAGCACACACGTGCCTGCATCCAGTTCTCTCTGCGTGGTGAACCCGTCAACCGCCAAGAGATGCAGGAGAAACTGATGAAACTGTCTGCGGAAATGGGTATTGACTTCTCTTTCCAGCGCGACGACATGTTCCGGCGTATGCGACGCCTTATCTGTTTCGACATGGACTCCACACTTATTCAGACAGAGTGTATTGACGAACTCGCAGAGCGCAACGGTGTAGGGGCAGAAGTCCGTGCCATTACGGAGAGTGCCATGCGTGGTGAAATAGACTTCAAGGAGAGTTTCACCCGCCGTGTCGCTTTATTGAAGGGACTCGACGTGAGTGTCATGCAGGACATCGCCGAACATCTGCCCATCACAGAGGGTGTCGACCGCCTCATGAATATTCTCAAGACCTGCGGCTATAAGATTGCTATCCTCAGTGGTGGATTCACCTATTTTGGAGAGTACCTGCAACGCAAATATGGTATTGACTATGTCTATGCCAACGAGTTGGAGATTGGCGAAGATGGAAAACTGACAGGACGCTATGTCGGTGAGATTGTTGACGGACATCGTAAAGCAGAGCTATTGAAACTCATCGCACAGGTTGAGAAAGTGAATCTTGCCCAGACTATTGCAGTGGGTGATGGCGCCAACGATCTCCCTATGATCAGTCAGGCAGGTCTCGGCATAGCCTTCCATGCTAAGCCCCGTGTGGTGGCAAATGCCAAACAAAGTATCAACACTATCGGGCTTGATGGTGTACTCTACTTCCTCGGCTTCAAGGATTCCTATTTAGGAGAACAAGGAAAACTATAACAAATATCAAAATAACGAAGATGAAAATACTGTTATTAGGCAGTGGCGGACGTGAGCATGCCCTCGCCTGGAAAATCGCTCAGAGTGAGAAATGTGAGAAACTGTATATCGCCCCGGGAAATGCTGGTACGAGCAACTGCGGCGAGAATGTGTCAATGAAGGCTGACGACTTCGAAGCCATCAAGTCGTTCTGCGTGGAGAAGCAGATTAATATGGTGGTGGTAGGTCCTGAGGATCCATTGGTAAAAGGTATCTACGACAATTTAAAAGTGGATGAGCGCACCAAGGATATCCCTGTGATCGGTCCTTCCAAGCAAGGTGCCGTCCTCGAAGGCTCGAAGGATTTCGCCAAGGCTTTCATGGCTCGTCACCATATCCCTACAGCTCGCTATGCCACCTTTGATGGCGAGCATCTTCTAGAAGGTCTAGAATATCTAGAACATCTAGAACCGCCCTATGTTCTCAAGGCTGATGGACTCTGCGCTGGCAAAGGTGTGCTGATTCTCCCCACCCTTGATGAAGCAAAAAAGGAACTGAAGGAGATGTTGGGCGGTATGTTCGGTAATGCTTCCTCGCAAGTGGTCATTGAGGAGTTCCTTAGTGGTATCGAATGTAGCGTTTTCGTCTTGACTGACGGCAACCATTACAAGATTCTGCCTGAAGCAAAAGATTATAAGCGCATTGGCGAACATGACACTGGACTAAATACAGGTGGTATGGGAAGTGTAACCCCCGTTCCGTTCGCTACCAAGGAATGGATGCAGAAGGTGGAAGACCGCATCATCCGTCCTACCGTAGAGGGATTGAAGGCAGAGGGTATCGATTATAAGGGCTTTATCTTCTTCGGACTCATCAACGTGAAGGGAGAGCCGATGGTGATAGAATACAACTGTCGCATGGGTGACCCAGAGACAGAGAGCGTCATGCTCCGCTTAAAGAGTGATATCGTAGACCTTTTCGAAGGTGTTGCCGAGGGCAATCTCGACCAGCGGGCCATTGAGTTTGACAAACGTGCAGCTGTTTGTGTGATGCTAGTCAGTGGCGGTTATCCTCAGGAATACAAGAAAGGCTATCCTATCAGCGGCATTGACCAAGTAGAAGGTTCTATCGTTTTCCATAGTGGTACCGCTATGAAAGACGGACAGGTTGTTACCAATGGTGGACGTGTCATTGCCGTATCCTCCTATGGCAAGGACAAGGTAGAGGCCCTGCAAAAGTCTTTCGAGGAGGCTCAGAAGATACAATTTACGGATAAGTATTTTCGTCGTGACATCGGAGCGGACTTATAAGTGGTGAGGAACAAGCGGCTACAGAACAAGGTTTCGGAAAGTAAACTGACACTACCTATTGTCTCGTTATATGCGATAGGTATATGGGGACTTTATGGATTGGCTCAGGAAGGTTGGTGGATACAGTTTGGGAGCTTTTTCCTCTCTGCTTTCCTGATGCTAGTATTAAATAATACCAATGCACTTATCCGTATTTATTCAAGGATGGTGTCAAGTTCTTTCTTGGTACTCTCCTGTACTGCCTGTTTCCTGTTTCCTTTCCTTTCAGAAGCTATCTGCCAGTTTTTCTTTATAGCGGTCTACCTGATTTTATTCCTTACCTATCAGGATAAGGCATCCGCAGGACTGACATATTATGGTTTCCTATGCATCGGATTGGCAAGTCTCTGTTATGTACATATTCTCTGCTATATCCCTTTCCTTTGGTTGTTAATGCTGACCAAACTGCAAACTCTTTCTTGGCGTACATTCCTTTCTTCACTGATGGGAGCAATCACTCCCTATTGGTTTGCCGCTTGCTGGTTACTGTACAAAACTGATTTCACACCACTTGTAGAGCATTTCAATCCGATAACCAATATCTATCGCCCATTTGAGTTCTCCCTTCTCAATATCAGCCAGATTGCGACCATTTCATTCCTTTTCATCATCGCTGTTATCGGAACTATACATTATTGGCAGACCAGTTATCAGGATAAGTTCCGCATCCGTCAACTCTATGAAATTTTCATATGGATGGACTCGCTGTCTTTCCTGTTTTTCTGTCTACAGCCTCAACATGCCAATATGCTGATACGCCTAATCATTATCAATACAGCTCCATTGGTTGCCCATTTCATTGCCTTAACACAGAAACGGATAACCAATATTATCTTCTATCTCATTACCTTCGTAGCATTAACACTCACTGCCTATAATTTATGGATATCATCATCAATCTTCTAATCAGTTATGGCTATTGGGGTATGCTCATCACAGCCTTTGTTGCCGGCTCATTCTTCCCTTTCTCCAGTGAGGCGGTTATGATGGGACTTCTGGCAGCAGGACTGGACCCGTGGGGACTGATTATCTATGGCACCATTGGTAATGTGGCAGGTGGTATGTTCAATTACACTGTCGGACGCATGGGCAAGTTGGAATGGATAGAGAAATACTTACATGTCAGTCAGGAAAGTCTCGACAAGGCTACCCGTTTCATGGGTGGCAGAGGTGCATGGATGGGTTTTTTCGCTTTTGTACCAATCCTTGGCAGTGCCATCACCATTGTCTTAGGACTGATGCGCGCTAACATCCCTATCTCCATCACCAGCATCACCATTGGCAAATTCCTACGTTATGTGGTACTTATTTATGGTGTCCAACAATTCCTATAGCCATTAAAACGTTAAAAAACAACAAGGCGCCACTAATTCTCAATTCTCAATTCTCAATTCTCAATTAAAACAGCTACCTTTGCAGGTTAGAATAAAAACTTAACGAAAATAATGAAAAATTTTAGACTAGTAGACAATATTCTCGGATGGGTCAGTTTCCTGATTGCCGCCTTCGTCTATTGTTCTACAATTGAGCCAACAGCCTCTTTCTGGGACTGTCCGGAATTTATCTCTACAGGTTATAAACTAGAAATCGGTCATCCACCCGGTGCCCCTTTCTTTATGCTCACGGCAAACCTGTTCTCACAGTTTACCAGCGATCCTACACAGGTAGCACGAATGGTGAATATGATGAGTGCGTTACTATCAGCGGCAACTATTCTGTTCCTGTACTGGACCATCTCCCACTTGGTGCGCCGCCTGCTCATCAAAGACTGGAGTGAGTTGACACTTGCCAAGATGATAGCCATTGAGGGTTCGGCAATGGTAGGTGCGTTGATCTATACGTTCAGTGATACATTCTGGTTCTCTGCCGTCGAAGGTGAGGTCTATGCTTATTCATCAGCGTTCACTGCTGTGGTATTCTGGCTCATTCTGAAATGGGAGGATCATGCCGACGAGCCTCATAGTGACCGTTGGCTAATATTGATTATGTATATGACTGGACTGAGTATTGGCGTCCATCTGCTCAACTTGCTCTGTCTCCCAGCCATCGTACTGGTCTATTACTATCGTAAGTTCCCACAGAGTCTGCCCAAGAAAGACCTCCACGGCTCTTTGATAGCTTTGGGCATCTCCATCGTTATCCTCGCAGCCGTACTCTATGGTGTCGTACCTGGCATCGTACAGGTTGGCGGATGGTTTGAACTGTTATTTGTTAACGTCCTCGGCTGTCCGTTCAATACTGGTGAGATTATCTATATCTTCTTGTTGATTGCCATTATTATCTGGGCTATCTACGAAACCCACCGTGATGTCAGTGAGAAAAAACAGAACATCGCTTTTCTGTTGTCTGTCGCCATGCTGGGCATCCCTTTCTATGGACACGGTTGGTCCGCCATCATTATCGGTATCGTAGTATTAGCCGTCCTATGGTTTGTCCTGCAGTATAAGCAAAAAGACAAACTGCTTGTCACTGCACGCATCAAGAACACCTCCCTGATTTGTATGTTGATGCTGATGATTGGCTACTCCTCATATGCACTGATTGTTATCCGTTCCTCGGCAAACCCGCCAATGGACCAGAACTCCCCAGAGGATATCTTCACATTAGGTGAATATCTCGGACGTGAACAATACGGACAACGTCCTTTGTTCTATGGTCCTGCCTATACGTCACAGGTCGCCTTGGAGAAAGACGGAGAGTATTGTAAGCCTGTCATGAAAAAAGGAGCCCCTGTCTGGCAGCGTAAGGAAAAGGCCTCTGTGGAAGAGAAAGACGAATACTTCATCTTACGCACCAAGGACGAATACCAGTATGCTCAAAACATGTTCTTCCCTCGTATGTACAGTTCTGCCCACCGCGCTGCCTACGAGAGTTGGATGGGCGGTGGTGTTGATGGTCATGAGGAGATGTACGACCGTTGTGGTGAGATGATGAGCGTGAAGGTTCCCAGTCAACTGGAGAACATACGTTTCTTCCTCTCCTATCAGTGCAACTTCATGTACTGGCGTTATTTCATGTGGAACTTTGCCGGTCGTCAGAATGATTTACAAGGTAATGGCGAACTGGAGCATGGCAACTGGCTCACCGGTTTCGACTGGTTTGACAATCTGCGCTTAGGCGACCAGAACACCTTGCCTGACGAACTGAAAGAGAACAAAGGACATAACGTATTCTATTGCCTGCCATTGCTGCTAGGACTGATAGGACTCTTCTGGCAGTCGTGGTACACCCGCTATAGCCGTACCACAGTAGACGGCAAGGAAAAGACAGAGGCAGAGCCTATCGGCATCCGTCAGTTCTGGGTGGTCTTCTTCCTGTTCTTCATGACAGGTCTTGCCATCGTCATCTATCTGAACCAGACTCCGATGCAGCCCCGTGAACGTGACTATGCCTATGCAGGTTCCTTCTATGCCTTCGCTATATGGTGTGGTATGGGAGTCGCAGCCCTCATCGACCTCATCAACCGTAAGATGAAGAACGGACAGGTGGTTATAGCCGCTATAGTAACTATAGCAGCAATATTAGTCCCTATCCAGATGGCATCACAGACCTGGGACGACCACGATCGCAGCGGACGTTATACCTGTCGTGACTTCGGACAGAACTATCTGATGTCCCTGCAAGACGAGGGTAACCCGATTATCTTCACCAATGGTGATAACGACACCTTCCCTTTATGGTATAACCAAGATGTGGAGGGAGTCCGTACGGATGCCCGTGTCTGCAACCTCTCTTACCTGCAGACTGACTGGTATATCGACCAGATGCGTCGTCCAGCCTACGACTCTCCGTCGGTGCCTATCTCATGGGAACGTATTGAATACTGTGCTGGCACAAACGAGTATGTGACCATCGAACCAGACATGAAACAGGCTATACTGGATTTCTACAAACAGGAGCCAGAGCAGGCCAGAGAACAGTTTGGCGAAGACCCGTTTGAATTGAAGAACGTCCTGAAATACTGGGTACGTTCAAAGAATAAGGAATTCCATGTCATTCCTACAGATACCCTCTATATGACCATCGACAAAGAGGCTGTACGTCAAAGTGGTATGATGATGGCAACAGATTCTATCCCCGACCGTATGACCATCTCCCTGAAAGGTAAGTCGGCACTCTACAAAGGTGACCTGATGATCCTTGAGATGCTTTCTGAGTGTAACTGGAAACGTCCTATCTATGTGGCTGTCAGCGTAGGCGACGAGAACTACATCAACTTAGGCGATAACACCATTACCGAGGGACTGGCCTATCGTATCACACCTTTCACCACCAATCAGGAAGGTGCCAAGAACTTCGACACGAAGCGTACCTATGATAATGTGATGAACCGCTTCAAATTTGGTGGTGCCAATACCAAGGGTGTCTATCTTGACGAGACTGTGATGCGTATGTGCTACACTCATCGTCGTATCATGGCAAGACTCGCTATCCAACTAGTCAGTGAAGGCAAGGATAAGCAGGCTGCTGAAGTGCTGAAATACTGCGAGAAGATGCTGCCAGCATATAATATCCCGCACAATTACACTTCCGGTTCCCTTGATATGGCACGTGCCTGGGCAGCAATGGGCAATCAAGAGGAAGCCATGAAACTTATCAATCAGTTATGGAAGAACTCTGCCCAGTATGTCACATGGTACTGCAACCTTGACAACCAGCAGTTCAGCCTGTCGGAAGACAGTTGCTATATGCATCTCTATATCCTCAACCAACTCCTGCAATTGGGTGAGACCATTGATGAGAAATGGGGGGAGAAGCACGAGAATGTCATCAGCAGTATGCTGGATGCTTTCCAAGAAAAAGGAGGTAATCTGGGACAAAAGGGACAATAAACGATATGATTATAGAGCAACCAGCAATATGGTTGCGCTGGCTATATCCCAGGGCAACGTGGAGAATGAACCGTCAGGAAAAGGCTGTCTATCTGACCTTCGATGACGGTCCTATCCCTGAAGCCACACCATTTATCCTCGATACCCTCAAGCACTATGGTATCAAGGCGACCTTCTTCATGGTGGGTGACAATGCCAGGAAATATCCGGACCTGCATCAGCGTGTCATTGACGAAGGACACCGTATCGGTAATCATACCCATAACCACATCAGCGGATTCCGTCATAGTATTCGCGAATATAGTTATAATGTGGAGAAAGCCAACGCCTATCTGCATACCAATCTGGTACGTCCACCCCATGGATGGATGCGATTGAGCCAATATGCCTGGCTCTCACGTAAGTTCCGTATTGTGATGTGGGATTTAGTGACTCGTGACTATTCGAAATGGATGACGGCTGAGGATGTGCTTAATAATGTGAAGCGTTATGTCCGCAACGGTTCCATCATCACCTTCCACGACTCCCTCAAATCCATTGATAAACTACACATAGCCCTGCCCAAAGCCATTGAGTGGCTGAGAGGGCAAGGCTATGTGTTTAAGATTTTCGAATAGACTTAGCAGGGACGTTTCTTCGGCAGGTTAAAGACATCCTGCACCTCTTTCATCTGTGCCTCCGTCATACCATCAGGTTCTGAACCCATGCTGCGGGCACACATATAGATATTGGCTGCCTTACAAAGTACGTACCATGTTTCTCCCACATCACCACATCGTGCGTCTTGATCTGCTCAAGGGTAGCCTCAGCAAGAGCCACCGACGAGGGAAGTGCGTAAGGTACGATGCCAATACCCAGCGGGGCAAAGGCGAGAGTCTCTGGAATCATCGACCACAGCACACGAGTCATCTCATCGCCTTTCAGGAAACGCTGTATATGACTCATTGCTACCAACTCGATAGGATGCGTATGCAAGGTGGCTTTATAGCACGAACCCGTCTCCAACAGATAATTCTGTAAAGCGAGATGAGTAGGTAGCTCACTGGTGGGTATCACATTCTCATCAGCAATCACCTCGTAAGAGGCACAGTCGTCGAGGATACGGATAATCGATCCGTTCTGCATGGGTTCCTTTGCAAGGTCACGCATGCGTTTGCCAGTTCCCTTACAATAGAAATACTTGTCCTTCAACTGCGGCAACACCATACCTATCTGTTTCACTTCTGAGATGGGCTTCATGGCACGGCACTCATCATCCATATATTCGGTGACATTCACTGTGATATTACCACCGTTACGCTCTGCCCATCCTTTCTGCCAGAGGTAACCTGTGACCTCCGCAATCTGATATACAACCGCTTTCAATCCTTCACGGCCCTCTAAAATCGATTTCATATGTATCGTTATTACGTTATTACGAATTAGTAATTCTCTCCATAGCGTTCCTTCGTGATGTCCTCAAGAGTACGACCACGGGTGACTGGTGCTCCAATGAAGCCCACAATGAGTGAGATAACCAAGAGGGCTATCATACAGAAGGCTGCAATGGTGAAACCCTCGCCATTCTCACCATAGATATAGGTAAAGATAAGTCCCCAAACTGCCGAAAGACCACGTACGATAAAGAACATCAAACCCTGAGCCCCCGCACGGAACTTTGCTGGGAACAATTCTGAGCCCCAAAGGGCATAAAAAATTTGTACCGACGTACCACCCTGGATACCCCAGAGGATTGCAAACGACCACAGACCAACAGGACCGTTGACACCAATGGTGACTATGATAAGCCAAGCAGAAATTGCCACCATGAGGCCAAAGGTGTAGATCGCCTTGTGTGATGTCTTGTCGATGATCTTCGAGGTAACAAACGTGATGCTTACAATAATAGCCCACTGAATGAAGTTCATCCAGTTAGCTTGCTCGTTAGATACGCCACCTGCCGTTTCGTAAATATGGGGCTGGAAGAAGCCCATCACCGAAGCCACGAGGTTCCAAGTGAGATAGATACCCGCCAGAAAACAAACAGTCTTCACCGCTTTCTTGTTCTGGAACAACACTTTGATATTATCCAACAGGCCTGTTTTCTCCGCTGACTCTTTTTGAGCAGTAAACTCCGTGCTCTCTTGAAGCTGACGCTGCAGATTCCATGCGATGAAGGCTACAACGAAGAGTGTAAAGAATACGATACGGGAAGAGAATGCATTCACTGCCTCCTGACTCATATTGGCACCGCCAAAGAGATGGGCTACAGACTCCACGAAGCCAAAAAGATAGCCACCTGGGGCAAAGAACATACCAAAGAGGAGAATGACCATGGGGCCGATACCCCAGGACATCTGCGAGATACATATATTACGCCCGCGGTTGTTCACTTCTGATGACTCGGAGATATAAGTCCACGAGGCAGGAACACCCACACCAACGGAGATACCTGTTATCAGGAACCCGCAAAGCAGCATGGGGAAATTCATGCTCAACATAATAAGCAGTACACCCGTCATATAGACTAGCAGATTGTAAGTAAAGATAAACTTACGACCATATTTATCTGCCAGGAAACCGCCAATGATAGCACCTATAGCGGCACCCAAACAGTTGGCGGAAATAAAGTTGAGCCAACCCAGGTGAACCTCAGAGAGACCCAGATAGTTCTGCCACAAGGTCAAGCCTGATGCACCAGCCACAATGGCACCTGCATCAAGATAATTAGTCAGAGACACAGCTATCGTGCTCTTTAAACTTCCATTGTTTGCCATTTTCGTTATATCGTTATTACGTTCGTTATTACGGCTATCTGCAAATAACATCACATTCGATATTGAAAATCTTGGCCACTTTCAGGATGGTATCGATGTGATGACCTACGGCAGCAGCCATATGGTGGGTAGGTCCTGCCTCACTCCACTTATTCACAAACTCACGACAACTCAGCGAGAACTTCGTGCGCATGTTGGTATCGCCAAAAGTGAAGATAGGACCTTCCTCATTGACACCCTCTGCAGCCACAAACTTAAAGACACCGTTCTTATCCTGAGTGATGGCAAGATAGGTTACAGGCCCCGTTGGCGGATAAAACTGAGTGAGATAACCGCCGCCTGCCTTTCCGTGGAATACAGGAACTATCTTCATCGTAGGCTTCTTTGCCTGTGAGATGTCGAAATCGCCAGAGCCTGAGTGACCAATGATACAGATGTCCTTCGGGAAGTCGATGGAATACATCTCTGCCAGTGTACCTGTACCAGAGATGGTCTTCAGGATCGACATCGCCATTGCAACCTTCATGTCACCCTCCACAGCACATGCCGTATGCTGTTTGATGAGCATCGAGAAAGCCGGAATGAGCATAGAGTCAAGTTTACCGGCAATACCCTGGGCAAAGCCGTCATAATGCGAGGCTATCATACCCAGTTTTTCATCTTTCACCCACTGTTCGAAGGCAACGACATACTTCGCCATGTCCCATACCTTCTCAATGGTACCACCGCCCTCGATATCGAAGGTGTCGAGGATGTCCTGTGCCTTTACCTTGATAGCAGCCTCATCGGTGATGTTGTCGGCTATCGCCCACATCTTCTCCCAGTCAAACTGCTTGGTATAGACGAACATACGATGGTAGAGGTTGGTTTCGTCGATGTAAAGGTCCATCATACCTGGATAGGGACGACCGATCTGTGCGATATTGGTATCACGGAAACGACGGCGTACCTGTGCGGCACGGCACCAGTCTTCGATCTCTGCCTGTACACCAGGGTCACCACCTTCCACGACACCAGTGATCACTGCAGAGCGCTTGCCGGCACGATTCAGATCGGCGACCATCTCACCGATGGCACCGCAGGCATAGAGCTCACCCAACCAGGTGGGGATATCCGTCTTGGCATAGTCGGGAGCCAGTTTCTTCTGCAGGTTTACAATCACCACGGGGACATCGAGGTCACGAACGGCAGGCAACATATTATAAGAGGTACAGTAAGTCAGCATCTGCAGGATGACGAGGTCGACATCAGCAGCACGGAACTTGTCACCAGCCGCCATCGACTGTTCCTTGGTGGTCACCATACCGCCGTCGATAATCTCTATCGTGTCAGGAAGCGTCTTCTTGAATGCTTCATACTGAGCCTCGAACTCTGGAACGAGTTGAGGGAATTGTGGCAGGTATGCCTGTAGTGCAATACTGAACACGCCTACCCTCGCCTTGGTTTCTACTAATGGTTTTGTCATAATTTTGATTTGTTTCAATATTTCATTCTTATTCTTATTCACTCATCTTTAATATCTCAAGGTATCGCTCGTAGGCGGCATCCCATGTCGCCTGGTCACCCGTGGGATGATAAGGTATCATGTCGACGCTGTTGGCGATGATACGGCGCATCTCCCAGATGTCGGCAACAATTCCTGAGGCTTTTGCCTGCAACATGATATTGCCGATGGCCGTACACTCCTGCGGTCCTGCCAATACCTCAACGCCACAGGCATCAGCCGTAAACTGAGTAAGATATTTGTTCAGAGAACCACCGCCTATCACGTGCAACACGTTCAAGTCGAAATCAGCAAATTCCTTAAGCCAGCCGAACACCTGACGATAGCGCAGGGCAAGGGAGTCGAAAATACAACGGCATATCTCAGCAGGTGTCCCAGGAACTTCCTGCTTTGTTTTACGACAATAGGTCTGGATGGCCTCTATCATAGAAGACGGATTGGCAAACGCCTTGTCATCAGGATTGATGATGGAGCGGAACGCCTCGACCTGCATGGCAGAACCTTGCAACTCAGGATGGGACAATTGCCGCACCTCCTCAGGCCATTCCTTGCGGCAACGCTCATAGAGCCACATGCCACAGATATTCTTCAAGAATCGGGTCGTCCCCTCTACACCGCCTTCGTTGGTAAAGTTACGCTCATAACTCAAGTCATTAATGATGGCATCCTTGGTCTCTATACCCATCAGACTCCACGTGCCACTCGACAGATAGGCAAAATGGCCGTCTCTTGCAGGGACGGCAGCCACGGCACTGCCCGTGTCATGACCAGCCACTGCAATAACGGGAATAGGTCCCAGTCCTGTCATCTTCTGTACTTCCTCCGTCAGCACACCGATCTGAGTCCCTGGACTCACCATCTTTCCAAAATGCTCACGGGACAGTCCTACACTCCTGATGAGTCGCTCGTCCAGGTCTCCTGTCCGGGGGGCAAGCATCTGGGAGGTCGAAGCTATCGTATATTCGCATACTGCCTCGCCTGTCAGCATCCAACTCAAGGCATCGGGGAGAAAGAGAATCTTCTGTGCTTGACACATGGCGGTATTCCCGTCCAGCTGCATGGCATAGAACTGGAACAGGGAGTTGAAGTTCATCAACTGAATACCTGTAATGTGATAGACAGTTTCCTTGTCTATCACTTTCTCGAAATATTCCTCCATTTTTCCGAAGGTATGCGGGTCGCGATAGGCAACAGGATTGCGCAGGATAGCACCGTCATCCCCAATAAAGACAAAGTCGACACCCCATGTATCAACACCGATACTGGTCAGTGTCACTCCACGACGTGCCACCTCCTTCAGTCCGCGAATCATCTCGAAATAGAGGGCATAGATATCCCAGTAGAAATGTCCGCCCGTTTCAATCAGGTTATTCGGGAAACGGGTCAGTTCCTCTTGTTCCAGTTTCCCATCAGCCAATGAGCCAAGGATGGTCCTGCCACTCGTAGCCCCAAGGTCGACGGCAAAAAAGTATTTTTTATATAACATATTTGTATAGTAGTTTGTCTTACCCGGTTTCCTAAGGTCCGGCAGCAGATATGGCAAAAAGTATCCTCAACCTATGAACTTCATAATGAGGTCTACAATCTCATCCTCTGTCTTACCGTCAGCGGAAATGACGAGGTCATAGTTGTGAGTGTCATAGCGTGAGTTTCCTGTATACTTATTAATATAGTTCTCGCGCATCTTGTCCACTTTCTCGATGGTCTTGCGAGCCTCCTCAGGACTCATATTCTGCTTTCTGGCAACACGCTCTATACGGAAAGGCATGGATGCCTGGATAAGGATATTCAGGTGGTTGGGATGGTTACGGAACACATGGAAGCCACTACGACCTGCCACGACACACGACTCCGCCTCAGCAATGCCTTTCAGGATCTCTGTCTCTGCCTTGAACATCTCATCGGTGGTTAACAGTTCGGGTTCTGCACCAACCTTTGTCACATAGAATTTAGCATCGTGCAGTGCCTCACCGATACCCACTATGCGTTTGAAATCAGCCCACCACGAATGACTGCGTCCTTTCAGGTTCTCAATCTCCTCCACGCTGAGGTGATATTTCTCCTGCAGGTTCTTGATGAGTGCCTTATCATAGAATGGCACACCAAACTTCTCTGCCAACTTCAGACCAACGGTACGACCACCGCTGCCAAGTTCACGATTAATCGCGATAACAAATTTCTCGTTTTTATTCATCATTGTTAGGTTTTAAGTTCCGACTGCAAATATAGCAAAAATATTCATATAAACCGTCATAATTATATAAAAACATTTTTATTATTATCAATTTTTCGTAATTTGCCAATATATTGCCGAACTTACTCCGTCTCGGCAAAAAAAGAATGAATTCTTTTGTTTTGCCCTCGACTTTTCGTAACTTTGCAGTCTGCAAGCAATTAAAACAAATAAATCAAATGACAACATTAACAATTATCATTGTCTGCGCTTTCGTTTTCGGCTATCTCTGTATCGCCCTCGAGAGCCTGACAAAAGTCAACAAGGCAGCCATTGCCTTGCTGATGTGTGTGGTGTGCTGGACTTTGTTGATGATGAGTCCCACCTCATTCTATCCAGAGATTGCCGGCGACCAAGTGATTCATCACATTGCAGAAGTCATTGAGCACCATCTAGGGGATGCGGCAGGCACCCTTTTCTTCCTGATGGGAGCCATGACCATCGTCGAGATCGTAGACTCCAACGGTGGTTTCAACTTCGTACGTGATGCACTGAAGACACGCTCCAAGAAGAAATTGATGTGGCGTGTCGCCTTTATGACATTCTTCCTGTCTGCCATCCTCGACAACCTCACCACCTCTATTGTGATGATCATGGTACTGCGTAAACTTGTACAGAGCCGTGAGGAACGACTGCTTTATGCAGCCCTGATTATCATCTCCGCCAACTCAGGTGGTGCCTTCTCTCCTATCGGTGACGTGACCACTATCATGCTGTGGATTAAAGGTGTCATCACGACCCAGGGTGTTATCACAGAGATTTTCATCCCGTCACTCGTCTCGATGATTATCCCTGCTGCCATCATCAGCCTCTCTCTGAAAGGAAAGTTCGACAAAGAGCAGAATCTTCCCAAAGCGGATATCAGCCAGTTTACGAAGGTACAGCGTGACATCATCTTCTGGCTCGGGGTCGGCGGCCTGATATTCGTACCTATCTTCAAGACACTGACCCACCTGCCGCCGTTCATGGGTATCCTGTTGGTACTGGGTGTCCTTTGGACGACCACGGAGATTTTCCATTACAACACTTCCGAGGACGACACGATGGCAAAGCGCGTCTCTGACATTATGACGAAAATCGACCTCTCTACCATCATGTTCTTCCTCGGCATCCTGATGGCTGTTGCAGTGCTTCAGGAGATCGGCATACTGACAGCGATGGGCGAGGGACTCAACGAGGCATTTGCCGGCAACTACTACCTCATCAACGGCATTATCGGTGTACTCTCCTCTATCGTTGACAACGTGCCTCTCGTGGCAGGTTGTATGGGAATGTACCCCGTTGCCGCAGAAGGAGCGATGGCTGTCGACGGCATTTTCTGGCAACTCCTTGCCTACTGTGCCGGTGTAGGCGGCTCGATGCTGATTATCGGTTCTGCCGCTGGTGTCGTCGTGATGGGCTTGGAGAAGATTACCTTCGGCTGGTATCTCAAGCGCATTACCTGGATTGCCTTCGTTGGCTATCTCTGTGGTATCCTCATCTATTGGATAGAGCGCATACTGGTGTTCTAATACGTTTCTACGGAAAGTATTTCCCTGTAATATACCTAAATAATAGGGCATTCTGCAGAATACCACAATCGTGGTATGCAGAATGCCCCATTTGTGCTATTTCGGGTATGCGGATTTCGCCGTACCTTTGCATCGTGGTTCAGAAATCACATCAAAATGAAATTAATTAATAACAAAAATAAAAGAAAGGAAACAAATTATGAGTAACAAGAAATTACACTTCGAGACTTTGCAACTGCATGTAGGACAAGAGCAGCCAGACCCTGCTACGGATGCCCGTGCCGTCCCCATCTATCAAACAACCAGTTATGTGTTCCGTAATTCACAACATGCCGCTGACCGCTTCGGACTGCGTGACGCAGGTAACATCTACGGCAGACTGACCAACTCCACACAGGGCGTGTTCGAGGATCGCGTGGCAGCCCTTGAGGGCGGTGTCGCTGGTCTTGCCGTGGCAAGTGGTGCAGCAGCCATTACCTATGCCCTGCAGAATATCGCACAGGCTGGAGACCATATCGTGGCAGCCGACAACCTCTACGGTGGTTCGTATAACCTCATCACCCACACTTTGGCTACCCAGGGAATCACCAACACCATCGTAAACGTGAACGACCTCGCAGCCGTGGAGGCAGCCATCAAACCAAACACAAAAGTGGTGTATGCAGAAACCTTCGGCAACCCCAACTCCGATGTCACGGATATTGAGGCACTGGCAGCATTAGCCCACAAGCACAACATCCCCCTGATCATCGACAACACCTTTGGTACACCATATTTGATCCGTCCCATCGAGCATGGTGCAGACATCGTGGTACACTCTGCCACTAAGTTTATCGGCGGACATGGTTCTTCCTTAGGCGGTGTCATCGTCGACGGTGGATCTTTCGACTGGAAGGCGAATGCCGACAAGTTCCCCACACTGGCAAAGCCAGACCCCTCCTATCACGGAGCCGTCTTTGCCGATGTAGCAGGAGCCGCAGCCTTCGTCACCCGTATCCGTGCCGTCATCCTGCGTGACACCGGTGCTACCCTCTCACCCTTCAATGCATTCATCCTGTTACAAGGACTGGAGACGCTAAGCCTGCGTGTGGAGCGCCATGTAGAGAATGCCCTGAAGGTAGTGGACTTCCTGAAGAACCATCCGAAGGTGGCAAAGGTCAATCATCCTTCCCTGCCCGACCATCCAGACCACGCCCTCTATCAGAAATACTTCCCGAAAGGAGCAGGAAGCATCTTCACCTTCGAGATCAAGGGCGGTGAAAAAGAGGCATGGAAATTTATTGACGCATTAGAGATCTTCTCTCTCCTTGCCAACGTGGCTGACGTGAAGAGCCTGGTTATCCATCCCTACACCACCACCCACTCACAACTGTCACCCAAAGAACTGGAAGAGCAGCATATCACACCTGCTACCGTCCGTCTCAGCATCGGCACTGAGCATATCGACGACATCATCGAAGATCTATCGCAGGCATTTGAAAAGATTTAACATAAAGGAATATAGAACAAATAAAACAATACGATTATGGCAAACATTGCAAAACAACTGACAGAACTGATTGGCAACACCCCGTTGCTCGAACTCAGTAAATTCTCCGCATCAAAAGGCTTAAAGACCCCTATCATTGCCAAAGTAGAGTTCTTCAACCCCGGAGGTAGTGTAAAAGACCGTATCGCCCTCGCCATGATTGAGGACGCAGAGCAGAAAGGACTGCTCAAACCTGGAGCCACCATTATCGAGCCCACCAGTGGCAATACGGGTGTCGGACTCGCCCTCGTGTCTGCCGTCAAAGGCTATAAGCTCATTCTGACAATGCCTGAGACAATGAGTGTGGAACGTCGTAACCTGGTAAAGGCATATGGTGCAGAGGTTCGTCTCACCAGCGGCAAAGACGGTATGGCCGGTGCTATCCGTGCCGCAGAGGAGTTGCGTGACAGTATTCCAGGCTCCATCATCCTACAGCAGTTTGAGAATTCTGCCAATCCTGCCAAGCACTATGCTACCACAGGTCCTGAGATATGGAAGGACACAGACGGAAAGATAGACATCTTCGTAGCCGGCGTAGGCACGGGCGGCACCGTCTCTGGTATCGGCAAATACCTGAAAGAGAAGAATCCCAATATCAAGATCATTGCCGTAGAGCCTTCTTCCTCACCCGTCCTGAACGGTGGACAGAGCGGTCCGCACAAAATCCAGGGCATCGGTGCAGGCTTCGTACCCAAGACCTACGATGCCAGTGTCATTGACGAAGTCCTTGACATCGACAACGACGATGCCATCCGTACAGGACGCGAACTTGCCCAGCAGGACGGTTTGCTGGTAGGCATTTCCTCAGGTGCAGCCGCCTATGGTGCCACCCTCATCGCCCAGCGTCCTGAAAACGCAGGTAAGACTATCGTCGCATTGCTGCCTGACACCGGTGAGCGATACCTGTCAACGGTACTTTACGCTTTCGACGAATACCCACTATAAGATGGTCAATTACCTACATCATCACAGCCGCAGACGACCATATCTGCGGCTGTTTTATTAAAAAATAAACCAAAAATTTGGAAAAATGAGTTAAATATCCTATCTTTGTAGGCTGATAGCATATATCTTATAGCCTATAACGATGAACCTAAAGAAACTACATGACATATTTTGTCGCCTGGTTGTCCTTGTTTTTCTGTTACCAGTGCCAACTGTCTTACTGGCACAGGACTTCCATTTCGACAACATCTTTGATTTTAATCATATTCTTGCCTACCTTGTTGCAGGATTTCTGATTGGCATTTTCCTGTTGTTGTTCTATAACCGCCTATATGTCTATCGCGAGCAGGATATCAATAAAATACAGCGTGAACAGAACACACGCCTTTCTATTATTATGCAGACAGGAAGAATGCGTATGTGGATATACGATACGGTAACACGACACTATAGGTTTGTATCAGAAACAGGAGAGATTGTCCAAGAATATAATCCTATCGATTTTGCCCATTTCTTTGAACGTGATGATTTTGAGGTCATGCGCTCCACCATCTTCGATATTTGCGAAAACAGGCGATTCACCTCCACAATTAATCTCCGCAAAAATAAAGTTGACGAAGAGGATGTCAAGTATTATGAGGTACACCTTTCGATAGCAGAGAAAAACTCCAAAGGAAATGTCACCCAAATACTTGGTGTACAGCGTGACATCACTGCTGAACAAGAGAAAAAGAATAACGCCAACAAACTGATGATGCGATATCACACTGTATTTAACTCATCACTGGTGGATATGCTGTATTACGACAAAAACGGACTATTGACAGACCTCAACGATACTGCCTGTAATTCGTTTGACATACCAGACAAAGAAGCACTCATCAAGGAAAAGCATTATTTCAATGAGAATGTCTTCTTTAACAACATTGACTTCACGAAGATAGATCATACTCACATGTCATCTGTCGTTGATATAGAAGAGTATGACACAACACGTCACTGGAGTACAAAGTCTGGAAAAACGGGCAAGGTTTACTATGAGGCAGCCGTCAATACCGTCCATAATGAGAATGGAGAACTGGAAGGTGTTTATATCGCAGGACGTAACATCAGTGAGATGGTTGACTCCTTCCATAAACAACAAGAAGGTGCCCTACAACTGAAAAAGACAATCCAACATATCCAGGAATATATTGATAACATCAACTATGCCCTGCGAATCAATAATGTACGACTGATAGACTATCACCCCAAGACCTATATTTTCACCATGTCCAATACAATTGACAAGTCGCAGATGCGACTCTCACAATTGCGCTGTATCCGTTTGGCCATGCCCCAGTATCGACGTGCTGTATCAAGTGCGTTGAACCGCATGGACCATCTCACACCCCATACGATAGAACAAACCATCGAGACAGAAATCAGAGACGAGAAGGGACGGCAGGTGGCATTGCTGTTTAACATGGTACCGATTATGGACAAGAACAATAAGGTGGAACACTATTTCGGTCTGTGCCGTGAAATGACAGATATGTTGGAAACAGAGCGACTTCTTGCCATCGAGACTAAGAAGGCCCAAGAGGCAGAGTTACTGAAAGACTCGTTCTTAACCAATATGAGCTATGAGATCCGTACCCCATTGAATTCCGTTTTAGGCTTTGCCGAACTCTTTGAGATGGAACATGACGAGACTGACGAGCCTGTCTTTGTAGAAGAAATCAAACGAAATACAAATACGCTGCTACGTCTTATCAACGACATTCTCTTCCTGTCGCGCATCGATGCTGATATGATGGAATTCAAACATGACGACTTCGACTTCGCTGAACTTTTCGAATCTTTTTGTCAGATGGGATGGGTCAACTTATCTCCTGAGGTAAGGATTTCTATAGAGAATCCTTACGAACACCTGGTCATCAACGGTGACGTGGAACAGTTAGGCAAAGCCATCCAAATACTATGTGCGACATCCGCCAACTTCACCCGTAAAGGAACTGTTCGTGCTAAATACGAATTCCGACGTGAAGAACTGGTCATCATCATAGAAGACACTGGCGGTGGTATTGACCCTGAGACCTTACCCAAGGTCTTCGAGCGCTTTGTGCGTGATAGACAAGAAAGACTCTGTGGAACAGGTCTTGACCTGCCTATTGTTGAAGCACTTATCAAGAAGATGGGTGGTTCTGTGGAAATAACATCTGAATTAGAAAAAGGCACTTCGGCATGGATATTCTTGCCTTGTAAGCCAAAAGTGGTAGAGAGAAAAACAATATCAGTATCAAACATCGGTTAAGTAATCATATGAACACAATATTATACAGCGTCCACCTTTTTCTACAAGGTCCTCCGCCACCTCCCCATCAGGCACCCCAGATACTTCCACTTATGATGGGGGCATTCGTAATATTCATCTTTGTCATTGTCACTATCTATAACCGAATAATCCTGCGACGCATCCGTCATGCTTCTCATCAGTCAATTCAGACAAACAACCTCATGCAACAAGCTTTGAAGAGTTGTGAGACGAATGTTATCATCTACGATGTTGCCAGGAACTATACCAACAAGCTGTATGGACATATGATTCCAGACAAAGGGGTCTCCTCTGATGAGTGGAAAGCGCATGTCCATCCCGACGACCTGCCTGAGACACTCCACAGTATCCGTCAGGTCATCAGCGGAGAAATGAAGTCAAAGGAGTTCAACTATCGTTGGAATTTTAACTTTGAAGGCGGAGAACCCCGATGGGGTTATCTCCATAACTACAGCGTAGGTGAATATGTTCCAGGAATAATACGTCCTGTTGCAGTTATCAGTACACTGATTGATGAAACGGAACTGATGCTGCAACAAGAACAGGAAGAGGAACTCGCAGAAAAATACATGCGCGTCTTCGAGCATTCTATCATCGGACTATCATTCTACAGTGCTGACGGATGGCTCATTGATGCTAATAAGAAAATGCGTGAACTCTGTCATTTCGACAGTGATGACTACGATTCCTATTTCTCCAATACCAATCTCTTTGACGCACCTCCTTTCCATGAGAATGTAGACAAGAATAACGTGGAGGAATTCTGGGTTTGTTCGAAAAGTGAGCATAATGACCTGCATATTTTTCTGGAAATCCGACTGCACCCTATCCACGACGAAAACGGGATACTCACATATATCGCTATTGCCATTCGTGATATCACAGAGGAACGCGAAATGTATATGCAGGCGAAACGTAATGATATGGAGATTCAGAAGGCCAACGAGTCAATACAACTCTACGAGGAGGAGCTGCGCTACATGATGGAGACATGTGGTATCCAAAGTTGGCGTATCTCGTTGGACCGTAATATCATTGAGTTCTATAAGGGCTTGAGTACCGTTGACAATCAGTTTACACTGCAGCAGTTGCAGACCATTTTCGTCAACCAGGACGATGAGTTTGTACGCGATTTGAGTAATCCTGCAGAGGCAATAGCCAAACCACTGAGTTATATGGGAAGGATGTATCCCATGGTGTCACGCCGTAACGTCGAGCCTCAATGGGTACAGATCAACAGTATCCCAGAATACGACGAAAATGGAAAACTGAAAGGAGCATTCGGCGTGTGGCGTAACATACACCAGTTGATGCAAAAACAGGAACAGTTGAAGCGTGAGACACAACGTGCCAATGAGTCTGGACGACTGAAAAGTGTGTTCCTCGCCAATATGACGCATGAGATTCGCACACCTTTGAATGCCATTGTGGGATTCTCCGACCTGTTGCAGATGATGTCCACCTCTGAAGAGAAACAGGAAATCATCCATGTCATTCATAACAACTGTGACATGCTGCTCCGACTGATTAATGATATCATGGCTATCTCATCAATGGATTCCAACGGACTCGTCATGAAACCAGAGGATACGGATTTCGCACATGCCTTCGATGACATATGCCAGTCACTTGCGCAACGTGTAGAGAACCCGAATGTCCAATTTATCAAAGAGAATCCATATAAGACCTTACAAACCCGTCTGGATGTCGGCAGGATTATGCAGGTCATTACAAACTTCGTGACCAATGCCGTCAAATATACACAAGAGGGGCATATCCGTGTGGGATATCGCATACAGGACAATGGCATATATCTATATTGCGAAGACACTGGAACTGGTATTCCGAAAGACCAGTGTGCAAAGGTCTTCGACCGTTTTGTAAAACTGAACGACTACATACAGGGAACAGGTCTCGGACTTTCTATCTGTAAGGCAATTGCTGAGCGTTGCGACGGTAAGATCGGTGTAGACAGTGAGGTCGGGAAAGGCTCTACCTTCTGGATGTGGATTCCCTGTGTCGTCAACCATGTAGAAGAGATCAACAACTAAACATTTTATGAAAACGAAAATCATTACTAGCATGTTACTCTGTCTGTCGACAACCATGACATGGGCAGAGCAGGTAGTCATCGAAACCAAGAACATCTCTATGGTACTCGATGTGGAGAAGGGAGCACAACCCAAATATGTGTATTTCGGTGCAAAACTGAATGGCAAGGAACTACAAACCTTACAAAATCCTGAAGGAGGACGGATGGATGTCTATCCAGCCTATGGTCTGAACACCCCTGCCGAGGCAGCCCTTGCCATGCGTCATAGTGACGGTAATCTCTCTACCGCCTTGGTAGTAGAGGATTTCCAACGCTCAGGAAACATCACAACCATTCAACTGAAGGATCCTGCCTATCCCATCATCGTCAACCTGAAATACAAGACATATCAGGAAGAGGATATAATAGAAGCATGGACGGAGATTACCAATAATGAAAAACAGACGATCACTCTTACAACCTTTGCCTCTGCCATGCTGCCCATCCGCCGTGGTGATGTATGGCTGAGTCATTTCTATGGATCATGGGCGAATGAGGCCCGACTGGTGGAGGAACCGTTGACCCCGGGACAAAAAGTAATTGTCAATAAGGACGGAACACGCAATTCCCATACTGACCATGGAGAGGTGATGTTCTCCTTAGATGGCAAAGGACAGGAGAATGCAGGACAGGTGATTGGCGCTGCTCTCTGTTACTCGGGTAATTACCGGCTGAAAGTGACTACTGATGATACGGAATACCATTATTTCTTTGCCGGCATCAACGAGGATAATTCGGAATATCATCTGAAAAAAGGAGAGACTTTCGTGACACCGAAGCTTGCACTGACCTTCTCCCAATCCGGACTCTCCGGAGTATCCCGAAATTTCCATAAATGGGGCAGAAAGTATATGCTGGCTCATGGTGACAAGGAGCGGAAAATCCTGTTGAACTCCTGGGAAGGTGTCTATTTCGACATCAACCAACAGGGTATGGACCAGATGATGGCGGATATCGCCTCGATGGGTGGTGAGCTCTTCGTGATGGACGACGGCTGGTTTGGCGACAAGTATCCTCGTAAGACAGACAACTCGTCACTGGGTGACTGGGTGGTCGATAAGAACAAGTTGCCAGAAGGTATTGAGGGTTTGTTACGTGATGCCAAGAAGCATGGTATCAAGTTCGGTATCTGGATAGAACCAGAGATGGCGAACACGACCAGTGAACTCTACGAGGCACATCCTGATTGGATCATCAAGGCTCCCAAACGTGATGCGATATTAGGACGTGGCGGTACACAGGTCGTCCTTGACTTAGCCAATCCGAAAGTGCAGGACTTCGTCTTTAGCATCGTCGACAACCTCATGACAAAATATCCTGAGATAGACTATATCAAATGGGATGCCAACATGCCAATTATGAACCATGGCTCACAGTACCTGACGATGAACGACCAGAGTCATCTCTATATCGAGTACCATCGTGGCTTCGAGAAGGTATGCCAGCGTGTCCGTGCCAAATTCCCCGATGTCACCATCCAGGCATGTGCCAGTGGTGGCGGTCGTGCCAACTGGGGAGTTCTCCCCTATTTCGATGAGTTCTGGGTTTCTGACAACACCGATGCTTTGCAACGTATCTATATGCAATGGGGCACTAGCTATTTCTTCCCTGCCATCGCTATGGCAAGCCATATCTCCGCAACGCCTAACCATACTGTATTCCGTACTACGGCATTGAAATACCGTATTGATGTAGCGATGAGCGGGCGCCTGGGTATGGAGATACAACCCAAGAATATGACAGACGATGAGAAGGAACTCTGTCGCAAGGCGATTGCCGAATACAAACAAATCCGTCCCATCGTACAATTTGGTAATATCTACCGCCTCGTATCTCCTTATGACAAGAAGGGATTAGCCTCTATGATGTATGTCACAGATACAAAGGACAAAGCGGTATTCTACTGGTGGAAGACGGAGTCGTTCCAGAACGAGCACCTCCCCCGTGTCAAGATGGCAGGATTAGAGGCAGACCGGATGTATAAGGTACATGAATTAAACCGCATCGACCTGAAGCCCATGACTGTAGAGGGAAAGTCGTTCAGCGGTGCCTACCTGATGAACCACGGACTGGATATCCCCTATCGTAACGAGCCGGAATGGTCGAAGAAGAACGACTGGTCAAGCCGTGTCTTGCTGTTAGAGTCGGAATAACGATATAACGTTATCACGTCATAACAAAAATCATTACGAAAAAAGAAAACAAAGATCTCCTAGCCTACATCCGCGAGGGGCGTGCGATGTCACAGCAGGAAAAACTCAACTTGATAGTCGAGTTGAGTATTCCTTCTATCCTGGCACAGTTGTCGAGCATCATCATGTTCTTTATCGACATGGCGATGGTAGGACATTTGGGTGCGCAGCAGTCTGCCTCCATCGGACTGGTGGAATCAACCACATGGGTGTTCTTCGGACTGACAAGTGCCTGTTCGATGGGATTCTCCGTACAGGTAGCGCATGCCATTGGTGCCAACGACTTCAAACGGGCACGTCGTATCCTCCGTCAGGCATTAATCTGTTGTCTGATCTTTAGTTCTATCCTTATGTTAGGGGCGATATGTATTCACCAGCAACTCCCCTACTGGTTGGGAGGCAATGAAGAGATAGCCCACGACGCATCGCTCTATTTCCTAATCTTCTCATTGGCTGTTCCTTTCTACCAGTTGGAAGGATTGGCAGGCTCCATGTTGAAATGCTCAGGAAACATGAAGATACCCAGCATGCTGAACATCCTCATGTGTTGCATGGACGTGATGTTCAACTATTTGTTCATCTACGCCCTCGGACTGGGCGTGATGGGTGCAGCCATCGGTTCACTGCTGGCTATCTTCATCACCATGCTGCTGATGGTGTACTTCCTGTGGTTCCGCTCGCCTATCCTGTCGTTGAAAGGCAACAAAGGCTCGTTCCGTCCTACGGAGGAGACAGTACGTACTGCCATCAATATCGGAATGCCGATGGGATTCCAACAATTACTGATGGGAGGAGCACAGATTGTGAGTACGATGATTGTGGCCCCATTAGGGACTATTGCCATTGCAGCCAACTCGTTTGCCATCACCGCCGAGAGTATCTGCTATATGCCTGGCTATGGTATTGCGGATGCCGCCACCACCCTTGTCGGACAAGGCATTGGAGCCGGACAGCGTACGCTGACGCGTTCTTTTGCACGACTGTCAGTGCTCTTCGGTATGATGATGATGGCCTTCACGGGCGTCCTTCTGTATGTTTTCGCCCCAGAACTGATGGGACTGATGACCCCTGTCGAGGATATCTGTGACATCGGTGCCCAGTCGTTACGCATCGGAGCCTTCGCAGAACCCATGTTCGCTGCCTCCATCGTATGCTATGGAGTCTTTGTAGGAGCAGGAGACACGTTGAAACCTGCCATCATGAATCTGACAAGTATGTGGGCAATACGACTGACTCTTGCCGCCTGGCTGGCTCCCACCTATGGACTTCCTGGTGTATGGACGGCAATGGCAATAGAACTGACCTTCCGAGGAGCCATCTTCCTCATACGACTATTTTTCGGCAACTGGATGAACAAAATGGAGACATCATCATAAAAACAGCCCCTAGGATCACTCCTCGGGGCTGCTACCTTTTCTTTTCCTATTAATAACTAAAAACTTGCTTTCTCTACAAAACTAATACCTAACTACTAACCTAAAACTACTAACATAACCGAGTATTGTTATCCTCAATCTTTCCCTTAATACCTAATTGTCTGTTATTCGTTATCCTCAATCTTTTCTTTACCTTATGGAATTCCTCTGAATCACGATGCAAAGATAAGCACATTTCATGATGTGACCATGAAATATGTCGCTTTTCAGAAAATAAAGAGGTTATTCTTGACCTAAATCAACATTCTGTGTGCGAACACGGACAAATCTTTCTACCATGTTCGTTAAGTCTACAAACTGCGCAATCGTCAGTTGTTCAGGTCGTTTCGTCATAATCTCGTGCTCAAAGAAGCCTTCTGGAGCAGGATTCGAGGAATTGAACATCTGACGAAGGCTCACTCGTAACATCTTACGACGCTGGTTAAAAGCAGTTTTCACCACCCGTTTAAACAAATCCTCATCACAATCCAGTTGTTGTACTTTGTTGCGAGCCATACGGATGACAGCACTCTGCACCTTGGGAGGAGGGTTGAAGACAGAAGGTTCGACTGTAAAAAGATACTCCACGTCGTACCAAGCCTGAATCAACACAGAAAGAATACCATATGCCTTATTCCCCGGTTCAGAGGCAATGCGCAGGGCGACTTCCCGTTGGATCATACCCGTACAACAGGGAATCAAATCGCGGTTATCGAGCATTTTGAAGAAAATCTGCGAGGAAATATCGTATGGATAATTGCCTGTCAGCACAAACTGTTGTCCGTCAAACACTTTCCGCAAGTCCATACGCAGAAAGTCGCCCTCAATAATAGCTGTTGGCTGTTGGTCATTGTCTGTTGACTCTTCCTTAAACAACGTTTGCTTCAGATACGCCACACTCTCCCTGTCGATCTCCACAACTTTGAAAGGACGAGGTTTTTCTACGAGATACTGCGTCATCACGCCCATGCCTGGTCCCACCTCCAATACAGGAATATCAGAACACGCATCCACCGTGTCAGCGATCCGCTTAGCGATAGACAGATCAGTCAGGAAGTGTTGACCCAGATTCTTTTTAGGACGTACTTGTTTCATTTCGTTGACAAAGGTACGAAAAAAAACGCATATAATCAACTACATCCAAAAAGAAATGATTATCTTTGCAATCGGATTATGAAAATCAGCAGTATCATCCTGAAGATTCTGATGCCACTCTTCTTGGGCGGTGCTATCCTGTATTGGATGTACCGGGGCGAGGATTGGCAACAGATTCGTCATGTTATGACGGACAAGATGGATTGGACGTGGATGTTGCTGTCGTTTCCTTTCGGCATCCTCGCCCAGATGTTTCGTGGTTGGCGGTGGCGGCAGTCTTTGGAGCCTATTGGCGAGCATCCGCGCACATCAGTCAGTATTCATTCGATTTTCCTGTCGTATGCAGCATCTTTGCTGATACCCCGTGTGGGTGAGTTTACCCGTTGTGGCGTATTGAAGCGATATGACAACATCTCCTTTCCGAAGGCAATAGGTACCGTTGTGACAGAACGGGCAATTGACTCCCTGTTGGTGATGGGCATCACTGCCATTGTACTGCTTTTGGAGATGAGTACCTTCGGTATGTTCTTCCGCAAGACAGGCACCAACCTGCATACCATCCTGCATGGGTTCTCATGGGCAGGTTATTTGGTGGTCGCCATCTGCGGTATCGCCATCCTGATCCTGTTGCATTTCCTGTTGCGGAAGCTCTCTATATATAATAAGGTGAAGGCAACCTTCTCGAATATCTGGCAAGGTGTCATGTCTTTACGGAACGTCCGTAACATTCCCCTCTTCGTATTCTTCACCTTAGGCATCTGGGTGAGCTATTTCCTGCATTATTACCTGACGTTCTACTGTTTCGACTTCACGGCAGACCTAGGCATCGGCTGTGCATTAGTGACCTTCATCGTAGGTTCCATCGCCGTCATCGTACCGACTCCTAATGGTGCAGGACCGTGGCACTTTGCCGTGAAGACAATGTTGATACTCTATGGCGTGGCTGACGAGCATGCGCTCTACTTCGTACTCATCGTCCATACCGTCCAGACCATGTTGGTTGTCGTTCTTGGCATCTATGCATGGCTGGCACTTTCATTTACGAAAGTCAATACTAATCTTTAAAACTATTATACAATGAACGAAATTCAAAATCTGAATCCTAAGTGCATTTGGAAGAATTTCCACGCACTCACACAAGTTCCACGTCCCAGTGGACATCTTGAGAAAATACAGCAGTTCCTGCTTGACTTCGGTAAGCAGGCAGGCGTAGAGGCTTTCAAAGACCCCGCAGGTAATATCGTGTTCCGCAAGCCCGCCTCGGCAGGGATGGATAACCGCAAAGGCGTCATCCTGCAGGCTCACATGGATATGGTGCCTGAACGTGACACCGAGTCGACTCATAATTTTGAGACAGACCCCATACGTACCTGGATTGACGACGGATGGGTGAAGGCGAAGGGTACCACACTGGGTGCAGATAACGGACTGGGCGTAGCTGCCATTATGGCTATCATGGAAGACAAGACCCTAAAGCATGGTCCCATTGATGCCCTCATCACCCGTGATGAGGAGACAGGAATGTGGGGTGCCAACGAACTGCCAGAAGGAGAGTTACAGGGTGACATTCTGTTGAATCTCGACTCCGAGCATTGGGGTAAGTTCGTCATTGGCTCTGCAGGTGGTATCGACATTACTGCCACGATGGGTTATCAGGAAGTCGACACCGATCCAGAGGATACCGCTGTCCGTGTCACATTGAAAGGATTGCGTAGCGGACATAGCGGTCTGGAGATTAATGATGGGCGTGCCAATGCCAACAAACTCATGGTACGCTTCGTCCGTGAGGCTGTAGAACAATTGGACGCACGTCTTGCCTCCTGGCACGGTGGAAAAGTGCGTAACGTCATCCCATACAAGGCAGAGGTCGTGTTGACACTCCCCAAAGAGAACATCGATGCCTTGAAGGAACTCGTGGATGACTGGCTTGACGACTTCAACAGCCAATACAAAGGCATTGAGACTGACATTAAGTTCTATGCCGAGGAAGTGGCAACACCAGCCAAGCAGGTACCCATAGAGATTCAGGACAACCTCATCAATGCCATCTATGCCTGCCACGATGGTGTAGTACGCATGATACCCTCCTACCCTGACGTGGTGGAGACCAGCAGTAACCTCGCCATCATTGACATCGCATCCGGTCAGGCGGCTATCAAGATACTTGCCCGAAGCAGTCGTGAAGACATGAAAGACTATATTGTCAAGAGCCTCGAGAGTTGTTTCAACATGGCTGGTATGAAGGTAGAGACTGCCGGTTCTTATGGCGGATGGGACCCCAACCCCGACTCCCCCATCCTCCATCTGCTGTTGAAAGAATATAAGAATCTCTTCGGCAAGGACGGCATCATACAGGTCGACCATGCCGGACTGGAATGCTCTGTCATCCTCGGCAAGTATCCCCATTTGGATGTCGTCTCCTTCGGACCTACGATGAAGTCACCACACACCACCAGTGAGCGTGCCCTCATCGAAACTGTCGATCCTTTCTGGCAACTATTGAAGAAAACGCTGGAAGATGTGCCTGAGAAGTAAAATGTAAATATGTAAATAATAAAAAGCGCAGATTTGTTTGGAAATCTGCGCTTTTTTTGTACCTTTGCACACGAATAACCAAATAGTAACAAACAAAATGGACGATTACCCGGCGAATCATTACAATTCGTAAGGCGTGAGGAACAGCAGGCAAGACCGCTAATCCTCTTGCCGCTAAGACCGTTTTATAAAAAGGATTAGCATTATGAAGACTTACTGGAACATTACTGGTGGGCTCAGCCAACTTGAAACGTGGCAGCCTAACTGTTGGATACAGGTGACGTGTCCGACAGAAGAGGACATCCAGATGCTGGAAGAACAGTATCAGATTCCTGACTATTTCCTCTCCGATATCAGCGATACAGATGAGCGTGCCCGTTATGAGTACGACGACGGATGGATGCTCATCATTCTGCGCATCCCCTATGTCAAGGAGGTAAGGTCACGTACTCCCTATACTACTGTTCCCTTGGGTATCATCCATAAGCGTGATGTCACCATCACCGTCTGCTACTATGAGACGAACATGATGATTGACTTCGTGAGTTACCAACAGAAGCGCGGAGAGGGTTTCACGGACTATGTCGACATGATTTTCCGTCTCTTCCTCAGCAGTGCCGTCTGGTACCTGAAGCGGTTGAAGCAGATCTCTATGCTGATAGACAAATCGAAGCGTAACCTCGACAAGGAGGTGAACAATGAGAGTCTGATTGGTCTTTCCCGTCTTCAGGACTCACTCACCTATTTCAACACCTCTATCCGTGGAAATGAGACCCTGCTCTCCAAACTGAAGTTCAAGTTGCAGATAGACGAATTGGATGCAGACCTGATTGAGGACGTGAATATCGAGATGACCCAGGCACGGGAGACGACGAATATTTATTCGAATATTCTGGAGTCAACGATGGATACCTATCAGAGTATCATCAACAACAACATGAATACCATCATGCGTACCCTGACCTCAGTGACCATCATCCTCATGTTGCCTACTTTGGTTGCCAGTTTCTTCGGAATGAACCTCGTCAATGGCATGGAAACGAACCCCATCGGTTTTATCATTGCCATCATCATTTCACTGATGATTTCGGTGCTTTCATGGTTTTTCTTCCGTCATAAACGACTGATTTAGCCCCTTTTTCGAAAAAAGTTCACAAAAAATTAGGTACATTCAGAACTTTTTAGTATGTTTGTACCTCAATTTGTGTGTACTAACCCATTTCATGAACTAAAAACAAGTAGACAATGGACTCTCAAGAAAAAGCTCTCGAACAGGAGCAGAACGTAGAACAGAACGTGGTAGAAACAGAAGCAGCAACCCCTGCAGTAGAAACAGAAACACCTGTGGTAGAAGAAACGCCAATGGTGGAGGAAGAACCAGAACCCGAGCGTAAGCAGTACCAAAACAAGAAAGAGGTACTGGCACGTGCCCGTGAGATTGCTCAAGGGGAAGAGGCGCCACAGAAGGATGAGGTAGACTTTCTGAAGACTGCCTTCTACAAACTCCATATCGCTGAGCGAGAGGCTCGTCTGAAAGAATATATTGACGGGGGCGGTGACCCAGAAGCCTACCAAATCCTACCTGATGTTGACGAAGAGGCCTTCAAGGCGGAGATGGGCATCATCAAGGAGAAACGCCAGAGGCTCTTCAAAGAGCAAGAGCAGGAGAAACAAGAGAACCTGCAGAAGAAACTTGACATCATCGAAAAAATCAAGGGAATGGTGACTTCGCCAGAGGAGGCCAATAAGTCATATAAAGAGTTCAAGGCATTGCAGGATGAGTGGAAGGAGATTAAGAACGTGCCTGCTGAAAAGGCAAATGAGCTTTGGCGTAACTACCAGTTATATGTGGAACAGTTCTATGACCTACTGAAACTTAACAGTGAAGCCCGTGAATATGACTTCAAGAAAAACCTGGAACTAAAGACCAAGCTTTGCGAAGCTGCAGAAAAACTTGCTGACGAGCCAGATGTCATCAGTGCATTCCACCAATTACAGAAACTGCATCAAGAATACCGTGAGACAGGTCCTGTAGCAAAGGAATTGCGTGAGGAAATCTGGAACCGTTTTAAAGCGGCATCCACTGTTATCAACAAACGCCACCAACAGCATTTCGAAGAACTGCGCACCAAGGAAGAGGACAATCTCTCCCGTAAGACCGCCCTCTGTGAAAAGGTGGAGGCAATTGCCGCTGAAGAGAACAAGGGCAGTGGCGACTGGGAGCGTCATACTAAGGAAATCATCGATATCCAGACCGAATGGAAGAAGATCGGTTTTGCTCCCCAGAAGATGAACATCAAGATCTTTGAGCGTTTCCGTGCTGCCTGTGACGACTTCTTCGGACGTAAGGCAGAGTACTTCAAAGGACTCAAGGAGACATTCAAGGAGAATGCCGAGAAGAAACGCGCCCTCATCGAAAAGGCAAAGGCATTGCAAGACTCCACGGAATGGAAGTCGACCAGTGATAAGCTCATCAACCTCCAGAAAGAATGGAAGACCATCGGTATGGTACCCAAGAAATTGGGTGACCAGCTATGGGAAGAGTTCTTAGCAACCTGCAACAAGTTCTTTGAGGCTCGCAACGCTGCTGGCGCAGGTGGTCGTGGTGAAGAGCGCCAAAACTTAGAGAAAAAGCGTGATGTCATCGAACGCCTGAAAGCCGCTGCCGAGGAAAAGGCTGAAAACCTACAGGAAAAGGTACAGCAACTCGTAGAGGAATATCAGAGCATCGGTCATGTGCCCTTTAAGGAGAAGGATAAGATCTATGAGGAATATCATGCCGTCCTTGACAAACTCTATAAAGACCTCAATATTACTGTCGCCAAACGCCGCCTCAACAAATTCAAGGACAACCTCAAGCAGGTGGCTGAACGTGGCGAGAATGCCCTCGATAACGAGCGTGCCCGTCTGATGCGCCAGTATGAGCAACTGAAGGCTGAGGTACAGACATACGAGAACAACCTCGGTTTCCTTAATGCCTCTTCGAAGAAAGGCAATTCACTCATTGACGAGATGAACCGTAAGGTTCAGAAACTCAAAGACGAGGTACAGCTTGTCCGTGAGAAGATCAAGGCTATTGACGCAGAGAATAAGGAATAAATTACAAAAGGCTTCCACCGGTGGAAGCCTTTATTGTCAAGGACAAATAAAAGACCATGAGAACAATCATCGTAGCCATAGACTCATTTAAGGGTTGTCTTACATCGGCAGAAGCTAATCAGGCAGCGGCAGAGGGTATTCTTAAGAAGAAACCTAATGCAGAGGTGATACAGATTCCTGTCAGCGATGGCGGTGAGGGATGGCTGGATGCTTTCCTAGCTGCTATGGGCGGACAGATAGTGGATGTCAACGTGAAAGACCCGTTGATGCGACCTGTTATGGCACAGTATCTGATAAAAGATGATACGGCAGTAATAGAAATAGCCAAGGCTAGTGGACTGACACTCATCACACCAAAAGAGTGCAATCCCATGAATACTACCAGTTACGGCACTGGCCAACTCATCGTGGATGCCGTACGCAGGGGATGCAAGCATATCATAGCAGGACTTGGCGGTAGTGCCACTAGTGACAGCGGTATTGGCATGCTCCGTGCCATTATCGACGCGTTTGCCAAAGGTGACTCATGGGACAACATTCATTGTCTTGATGATGTCCGTTTCACAATAGCCACTGATGTTACAAATCCACTTTGTGGCGAAAACGGAGCTGCCCATGTCTATGCACCTCAAAAAGGAGCCACGCCAGAGATGGTCCTCTCGCTTGATGCCCGTGCCAGACGATTTGCAGAGAAGTCGGCTCTTCATTTCGGACATGACCGACAAAACATGCCAGGTGCCGGGGCTGCAGGGGGGCTAGGCTATGCCTTCCTGCAGTATTTGGATGCCGAATGTTGTTCTGGCATTGACCTTTTACTTAATACGGTCCATTTCGAAGAAATACTGAAAGATGCCGCCCTCGTCATCACGGGTGAAGGTGCTGCTGACCGACAAACCCTGATGGGAAAACTCCCCTTTGGCATCCTTCAACGGGCAAAGAAATATCAGGTACCTGTTGCCTTGATAGCAGGTCGCATCAATGACCGCCAACAATTGCTCGACACAGGTTTCTCTCAAGTGGAGTGTATCAATCCTCCTGACCTCCCCATAGAAGAAGCCATAAAGCCTGAGACAGCAAAGAAGAATATCACTTTACTCGTAGAATCATTTGAGTCATTACTTTCATAATTATTATTCATTAGTCTATATGGCAAGCAATGCCGATTTCGTTCAATACATTGTCGACCAGTGCGCTGGTGCTGGCGAGATCACCGTCAAGAAAATGTTTGGTGACTATGGCATCTATTGTGATGGAAAGATCTTCGGTCTTATATGTGATGACCGTTTTTACCTAAAGCCCACTGAAACTGGACGTGCCATCCTTCGAAAAGAAGAACTTCGTCCTCCCTATGATGGTGCCAAGGATTATTTCTATATTGCAGACGTTGATGATCATGATTATCTCTCGTCACTAGTCCGCGAAACCTGTATGGAGCTTCCTCTTCCAAAACCGAAGAAAAAACGAGGGAAGCCTGACAAAAAGAAAACTGCTAAGTAGTCAACTTAGCAGTTTTTGTTGTTGGGGTACTCG
>CACZCT010000022.1 GCA_902779745.1 uncultured Prevotellaceae bacterium | reverse complement strand
GTTCTCGTTTGCCCGTCTGCAGAATGCCGACCCCGTACTGGGCGTGGATATGAGTTCTACGGGTGAGGTAGGCTGTCTGGGTGACGACCTCAACGAGGCTTTGCTCAACGCACTTATCGCCACAGGCTATCGCCTCCCGAAGAAGAGCGTACTCATCTCCAGCGCTCATCTCCAGTGGTGCCGCCAAGGGTAAGGTCAGTCTGTTAGAGCCTGCCAAGCAACTGGTTGAGAAGGGTTATCAGGTATTCGCCACTGGCGGAACAGCCAAGTTCTTCAACGAGAATGGTGTGGAGGCTACTGCTGTCTGCTGGCCCGACGAGAACGGCGAGAATAACGTGATGGACATGATTGCCAACCACGCATTCGACCTCATCGTCAACGTACCGAAGAACCATACCAAGCGTGAGCTGACCAATGGTTACCGCATCCGAGGCATTCACTGCCATGAAGGAAGAGGATATCAAGATCAAGAGTTGGCAGGAGTATAATTCGTAGTTTACAGTTGAAAGTTTAGAGTTTAAAGTTTAGAGTTTGAAAAATAGTTTTTCTATTCCATTTATACTCCTGTGCCTGTTGTTCTCATTGGGAATGCAGGCACAGGAGTCTCCTAATGCCCAACAGGCACGACGGATGTTCGATGAGGCATACCAGATGATGTATGGTCCTGATGGGTCACAGTTGCACTATGCCGTGAACATCATCGGTATCTACAAGACAGAAGGAACCATCTGGACGAAAGGTAAGAAGAGTAAGTTCATCGACGAGAAATACATTGCGTGGAACGATGATGTCACCTACTACCGCTTAGAGCGGAAGAAGAAGACCATCACCGTCTATGATGCCCATTCCGAAGAGCGTGACAAGTATGCCGCCAAGTTTAAGTTCACACCCGACAACTATACCTATAGTATCAAGGACGATCCGAAGAAGGGCTACTATATCACGTTAAAAGCGAAGAAAGGAGTCAAGGGTATCAAGGAGGCCCGTGTCCTGCTGGACCACCATACCCACTACCCCATCAACGTGCGCATCAAGGTCGGTATCTTCCATACCACCATCAAGATCAGTAATTTCAAGGTGGGAGGCATCACAGACAGTTTCTTTACCTTCCCGAAATCGCAGTACCAAAGCGGCTATAAGTTCATCGACAAACGATAGTCACTCCACCACAACATCATCCTTCTTAATGAAGAGATAGTCATGCCCTGTCTTGAGGACGTAATAGCCGTCTTCAAGCAGTTCGTATTCATCCGCGATGATCGTACCCTCACGGACTGTACCGAACGGGATGTACTTGGGACCGTCATCCGCATAATTATCCGTATACAGGGGAGTATAAGCATACTTGGCAACGAGTTTGGGTTTACCATTCTCTTCATACCAGGTCTGATAGCCTAAATACTTATTGTACACCCAGCCCTCGATATCATTGTTGACCTTGACCTTGCTCCATCGTTCTCCGCTCTCCAACAGGATGCCTCGACCTAAGCCATGAAAGCACATAGGTAAGGTTGTCAATATCTTTGCCTTGCTGGAGGGACGCTCACGGACATTCAGGAAGCCATCGTCAGAAGTAGCAAAGACTACTGTCAATACACTAGGGGTTATCACCTTCTGTGACCATACTGCGCCACACATCAGGAAGAAACTGAGAAAAAGAAAGACTCGCTTCATGGTTAATACATTTTTTAGTTTATGACGGTGCAAATATAATGATTTATGGGAAAAAATCCAAATTAATTTGGTTTTTATCACTAATCTTTGTAACTTTACCCCCATGAAAGAACTGAAGGTCACCATCTATGAGCATGCCAAGGAGTTACCAGAGATGTCCGACGGCAACTATTTCCACAGCAAGGAACTGATGGAACTCTGCGAACGGACACCGCTCCAGAAGCCTTTTATGGCAGTGGTGACGGGAACGGACGGGACGGTAGTGGCTCACATGTTGGCTGTCCTGTACTATAGGAGATCATGGATTCCACCTTTTTTATATATGCATGTCAGGGTGATGGGCGAGGGAGTCTTTCATCTGACAGACGAGGAACACCATAGGCAACAGTTGTTCGGACTGATGGCTGAGGCCATTACGGAACGGATGCAGAACCGTACACTCTATATCGAGTTCAGTCACCTCTCCCAGAAGATGTTCGGCTACAAAGACCTTAAACGGATGGGGTTCTTTCATGTGAAATGGATGAACATCCACAACTCACTGCATTCTAAAACGCCAGAGGAGCGTATCACGGAACGACAGATGAAACGTATCGAGGCTGCCCAGGAAAGAGGAGCAGTCACCAAGTTGGTAGAGACAAAAGAAGAGTTTCGTGAATTCTCGAAACTACTGCGCAGACATAACTGGCTGAAACCAAGGCGCCATCTTCCAGCAGATGCTTTCTTCCAGGGAATGATGGAAAGCCAGCGGTGCCGTCTGTTCATTACCAAATACAAAGAAAGGGTGATCGGCTGTTGTGCATGTGTCCATTCTGAGGGTGACATGTACCTCTGGTATTCCGCCTCACGAAGGAAGAGTTTCGCCATGCTGCACCCGAATGCCGTGACTATTTGGAATGCCGTGAAACAGGCGCATGAGGAAGGCATGCAGCATTTCCGTTTCGTAGATGTAGGTCTCCCCTTCCGTCGTAATCCCTATCGTGACTTCATCCTCAGTTTCGGAGGCAAGGAGGTGACTGGCTTCCGATGGTTCCGCATCAGTATCCGATGGGTCAATGCCTTCGCCTCTTGGTGGTGGAGAGAGTAAGGATGAAAGGTTAAAGGTTAAGGGTGAAGGGTGAAAGTAATAAATCCGGATTTTCTGCGTTATATATAGTGATGAAAAGAAAATACGCTATTCTCACTATATTATTACTGCTTATGGGCAGTACCTTGTTGCATGCCCAGTCATTCACCCTCTCGGGAACGGTGAGCGACGAAGAAGGTAATCCCATAGAACTGGCTACCGTCAGTTGTCTTGAGCAAGGTGCCGTGACAATGGCCAACCTCAAGGGTGAATACTCCCTGACCCTGAAGTCGGCGGATTCCGTTGTCGTGAAATTCTCGATGATAGGTTTCCAGACACGTACCCGTGTGCTCCGCAATCCCAAGGGGAGACAACGGCTGCTTGTGACCCTGCCTCCTATGGAGGAGTTAGACGAGGTGGTGGTGACAGAGAAACGCCGACAGACGACGGGAACAGACCAACTGGACGTTAAGAATATCCGACAGAATCCCTCTACGACAGGTAATGCCGTGGAGGAACTGGTACAACAGCAGGCTGGAGTGTCGACCCATAACGAACTGTCAAGCCAATACAATGTGAGAGGCGGCTCTTTTGATGAGAACTCCGTATATATCAACGGCACGGAAGTATATCGTCCCCTGCTCATCCGCAGTGGTCAGCAGGAAGGTCTCTCTGTCATCAACAGCGACATGGTGGAGAAAATCGGCTTCTCTTCCGGTGGCTTTGAGGCCAAATACGGTGACAAGATGTCGAGTGTATTGGATATCCAATACCGTAAACCCACACGGCTGGAAGGCAATCTCCAGGCCTCACTTCTGGGAGGGAGTATTTTTATAGGCTATGGTAACAAAAAATTCTCGATGAGTCACGGTATCCGTTATAAGACAAACCGTTACCTCTTAGGGTCACTGGAGACAAAGGGAGAATACAAGCCTAACTTCTTCGACTACCAGACCTATATCACATGGAGTCCCAACAAACGATGGGACTTGGAAGTCATCGGTAATATTTCAGAGAACCATTATAACTTTACGCCCAGTGACCGTGAGACATCTTTCGGCACCATGCAGGACGTGAAATCGTTCAAGGTCTATTTCGACGGACAGGAAAAGGATATCTTCCGTACCTTGTTCGGTACGGCATCAATCACCTACCATCCCATGGAGAAGACCCATGTGAAGTTGCAGGCCTCCGCCTTCCATACCAAGGAGCAGGAGACCTACGACATACAGGGACAGTACTGGCTGGATGACACACAGACCTCGGAGAACCTGGGCGTAGGAACTTATATGGAACATGCCCGTAACTACCTGACGGCGAATGTGGCAAGTGCCAAACTGACTGTCAACCATAAGGCAAAGCGGCATGACATCGAAGGAGGACTCACCATGAAATGGGAAGAGATTGAAGAGAATTCCAAGGAATATGAGATGCGTGACTCCAGCGGCTACAGCATACCCCATACCGGTAAACGACTGGATCTCATCTATTCACTCGCCTCCAAACACAAGATTTCATCGACACGTTTAGAAGCCTACCTGCAGGACACGTACCGTTTCCAGACAGGTAGTGCGGACAGACCGAACCTGTGGACCCTGAACATGGGCGTCAGGCTCGCCAACTGGAGCTATAACAAGGAGACGATCATCTCGCCCCGTGTCTCACTGGCGATGATTCCCGGCTTCAACGAGAACATGACCTTCCGCCTGTCAACGGGTATCTATTACCAGGCTCCTTTCTATAAGGAATTGCGTGACACCACGACGATCAATGGCAGGACCATTGTCACCCTGAACAGTGATATCAAGAGTCAGCGCAGCATACATATCGTAGGTGCCTTCGACTATCGCTTCCGCATGGCAAACCGTCCCTTCCGCTTTACGGCTGAGGCATATTACAAGATCCTAAGTAACCTTATTCCCTATAATGTACAGAACATGAAAATAGTGTACTATGGTGAGAATCTTGCCGATGGCTATGCTGCAGGAGTGGACTTCAAACTTTACGGAGAGTTTGTTCCTGGTACAGACTCCTGGCTGACATTCTCCATCATGAGTGCACGTCAGAAGATCAACGGAGTCAGTATTCCATTACCTACAGATCAGCGATGGGGCGTGAATTTCCACTTTACCGACTATTTCCCTGGAACAGAAAGATGGAAGCTGACACTACGACTTGCCTTTGCAGACGGTCTTCCCTTCGGTGCTCCGCACAGAGGACTGGAATACCAGCAGTTCCGTGCCCCTGCCTACAAACGCGCTGACATCGGTATGAGTTTCCTTGCCTACCAGCGCAACCAAGACCGTTATTCTTTCGGTATCAGGAAGGTATGGCTGGGTATCGACGGACTGAATATCTTCGGTATCTCGAATGTCAACAGCTACTACTGGGTGACCGATGTCACCGACAAGCAATATGCCGTTCCAAACTACCTGACGGGCAGACAAATCAACGGAAAAGTCATTGTTGAGTTTTAATAATCATTAATTATCGATTATCATTTGTCTTTTATCAATTATTATTTTGTATCTTTGCACTTCAGTAGTTTAAAACTTTAATTTTGTAAGATATGAAGATTTCACACATTGAGCATCTGGGCATTGCCGTCCAGAGTATTGAAGAGAGTCTGCCGTACTTTGAGAATGTACTGGGACTGAAGTGTTATGCCATTGAAACGGTAGAGGATCAGAAAGTTAAGACCGCCTTCCTGAAGTGTGGTGAAGTGAAACTGGAACTGCTGGAGCCCACATCTCCTGAGAGCACGATCCAGAAGTGGCTTGACAAAGGCAACAAGGGTGTACATCACGTTGCCTTCTGCGTAGAGGACGGTGTTGCCAATGCATTGGCTGAAGTCAGCGAGAAAGGTGTCCGTCTGATTGACGAGAAGCCACGCAAGGGTGCAGAGAACCTGAATATAGCCTTCCTGCATCCGAAATCAACAGCAGGTATCCTGACAGAACTTTGTGAACATTAATAAAAGAACAGATAAAGATTATGTCAAAGCAATTAGAGAAAATCAAACAACTCATCGAGAAGCGCGAACAGGCTCGTCTCGGTGGTGGTGAGAAAGCGATCCAAAAGCAACACGACAAAGGTAAGTATACGGCTCGCGAGCGTATTGAGATGCTGCTCGATAAGGGCTCGTTCGAAGAATATGACATGTTCAAGGAGCACCGTTGCCATAACTTCGGTATGGAAAAGAAACAGTTCCTTGGTGACGGTGTCGTTGCCGGTAGCGGTACCATTGACGGACGTCTGGTATTCATCTTCGCACAGGACTTCACCGTTCATGCCGGTTCTCTGTCAGAGACCATGAGTCAGAAGATCTGTAAGGTGATGGATATGGCCATGAAGATGGGAGCCCCTGTCATCGGTATCAACGACTCTGGTGGTGCCCGTATTCAGGAAGGTATCAATGCCCTCGCCGGCTATGCAGAGATTTTCGAGCGTAACATCCTGGCCTCCGGTGTGATTCCCCAAATTTCAGGTATCTTCGGTCCCTGTGCAGGCGGTGCCGTCTACTCCCCTGCCCTCACCGACTTCACCCTGATGATGGAAGGCACTTCCTATATGTTCCTCACGGGTCCGAAAGTGGTGAAGACCGTTACGGGCGAGGATATCGACCAGGAGCACCTGGGTGGTGCCAGCGTACACGCCTCCAAGTCTGGTGTGACCCATTTCACTGCCAAGACAGAGGAAGAGGCTGTTGAGATGCTGAAGACCCTGCTGAGCTACATCCCATCTAACAACATGGAACTGGCTCCACGCAAACAGTGTACAGACCCCATCGACCGTCTGGAGGATTCTCTGAACGAGATCATCCCTGAGAACCCCAACGAGGCATACGATATGTACAAGGTCATCAGTGCCGTCGTTGACGACAATGAGTTCTTTGAGGTACAGCCTAAGTTTGCCAAGAACATCATCGTAGGTTTCGCCCGCTTCAATGGTCAGAGCGTAGGTATCGTCGCCAACCAGCCCTCTTGCTATGCTGGTGTACTTGCAACGCCGTCATCCTGCATGGAGCCCAGCTGTTGTATGCATACGGAGAGGCTACCGTACCCAAGATCACCGTTACCCTGCGTAAGTCATACGGTGGTTCTCATATCGTGATGGGGTCTAAGCAGTTGCATACCGACCTGAACTACGCATGGCCCTCTGCTGAGATTGCTGTCATGGGTGCCTCTGGTGCCGCTGCTGTTCTCTATGCCAAGGAAGCCAAGGCAAAGAAAGAGGCTGGTGAGGACGTGAAGGCATTCATCGCTGAGAAGGAGGAAGAGTACAATGAGCTCTTCGCTAATCCTTATCAGGCTGCCAAGTACGGATACATCGATGATGTCATCGAGCCACGCAACACGCGTTTCCGCATCTGCCGCGCATTAGCACAACTCGCTACCAAGCGCGACGCCCTGCCCGCCAAGAAACATGGTAATATTCCAATGTAAAAAGTAATGCTTATGAAGAACGAAGTATATGCAGCCATCGCTATGGCACTTTACGAGTTCAAGGGGAATAACGTCCACGACAAAGAGCCTGGTATCATCACGATTCAGGAGAAACAGACACAGTGGAACGGTTATGCCCAGACTATGACAGAACATCCATAAAAATAACATTACTATGAAAAAGGAATATAAATATACCATTAATGGTAATCAATATGAGGTTATCATTGGCGATGTCGCAGAAAACACAGCTACCGTCACCGTGAATGGTGAGGAGTACAAAGTGGAAATGGAGCCAGAACCTGAAGAGGAGAAGAAGGTAGTGGTTCGCAAGCCTGTTGCCTCAGAGAACTCTGAGAACTCCGAGAACTCTGAGAACTCAGCCAACATCAATACGAATAATGCTATCAAGGCTCCCCTGCCAGGTGTGATTACAGAAATCTGTGTCAATGTCGGTGACGAAGTCAATGCCGGCGATACAGTTCTCGTATTGGAGGCCATGAAGATGGCAAACAACATCGAGGCAGAGAAGGCTGGTAAGATTACCGCTATCTGTGTCAAGCCTGGACAGACTGTCATGGAAGACGACGCTTTGGTGGTTATCGAATAAACCTCAGCAAATATGCTAATAACAACAAGCCTGCAATCACTGTGGGCTTGTTTTTTTGTTTGAAAACCTTTAAATCTTGTCTGAAAACATATAAATCTTGTCTGAAAAGACAAATTAAATGGTCTGAATCATTGTCAAACAAACTATTTTTTTTATCTTTGCCTATAAATTCAATGAATATTATTTTTACCCAAACAAACACAACTATGAAAAAAGGTTTACTCACTATGCTACTATGTGTAGCCGCCACGCTGACCGCAATGGCACAGTGGCAACCCAGTGACAACGACATGAAGGCAGTTGCCACGCTTGACGAACCTACCAAATTTGTTTTTTCCTCTCCGATTAACATCCAGACGGACGACGGCAAGACCGTTTGCGCTTGGCGAAAAGTTTCAATGACAGACCCTGACACCGGTGAGGAATATGACAAGGCACGCTTCCTGCTGTATTATCAGATTTACGACGCTGACGGCAACCCCACATTGCCCGGCGAGGGCATCTGTGTGTCCAAGCAGCGCACGAACAGTGCCGTCTTTGGTCATCTGTCAGCTGCGATGGCTTCGAATGGTGACATCTTGCTGACCTATACCGACCAGCGCGAATTTGACGAGAAGACACAAGAGTATATTGACAAGGTATATCTCTACCGCTATACACAGACTGGCGAGTCGGTGTGGTCGAAAGACGGCGTACAGCTGCCTGACCTGCGCAAAGATTTGGTGACGAGCAAAAGAAGATTTTATAAAGTACCGCAGGTGTGCGTCAGTGGCGATTACATCTATTTCTCTTGCAACTATGAAGAGAATGATGGTACTATGAACTATCATTACTTTTATGAGATAGCCTGTCTGGACCAGAACGGCAATATCCTCTCGTCGGACATCCAGGAAAACCCGACGCTCTTCAACACCATGAGCCCTGCCCCCGACGGCAGCGTGTATTTCATCGTGCCGAACCATACAGACAAAGTTAAATATCAATGCTTTGGCTTGAACGGCATGCGCATTGGTCCCGACTGTAAGAACATATGGGCAGACGTAGTGACGGTGGAGCCCGACAATGTGGCTGACATGCAAGCTACTGACCAAGGCGTATTTGCCATGATAGATGAATTTAAGTACCAGACCTACAAAGACGGCAGTCTGCTGATGCTGTATCACGTAGCAGAACCCCCTACAAGACCGAGACAGTTGCATTACAATCGCTTGATGCCCGACGGCACTGTGTTGGAGCACAGTGTGGAAACGGGTGACAGCCTTGCTTCGGATTATCTCTATGACTGGGTGATAGAGGATGGCACCATCACGACCTTTGAAAGCAGAATCTATGCACAAGACGCATTATTCACTTACAGTTGCCATCTGTGGATGAACAGACTGAACATTGACGGCACTCCCCTCTGGACAGACAAGGCAGGACACTCGGTCATGATGAAGGAAGACCAGATTTACAGTATTCTCGGCGCATCGACGAAAGATGGCATCTACTATGTGTTCTATTATGTGACACTGCCTGATCCTAAAGCAAATATAGAGCCTCATGCTCAGTGCTATGTCGAGGCATACGATGCCAACGGCAATCTGCTGTGGAACAGACCTGTGCTGGACGATGCCATCATATATCGCGCCAGCCTATGCTATCAAGACTACATGATGAAACCGATTTTCGTGCAAGGCGGTGAAGAGGAGCAAGAAGGTATTATGATGGCATTCATTGATCCCACAGATGACAGCCAAGCCGTCATTCCTAACGGCTTGCTACCTGGCGAGTTCAGCATCAATGGCAGTGGCGGCAAAGTGAGATTCGCGACAGGTAACCTGGAATATCGATCCGCATACGATGTCTATCGCTTTGCCGGCGGTCAAAACAGAGTGCTCAACTACATCAACACCTTCGTGAAATATCCGAAGAACAATTTTGAATTTGTAGACCTGCTGAGATGGAATGAAGACTTTGGCACCCATCCTATTCAGAATCTTGGCAACAAGACGGACGACTGGCGCCTGCTGACAGACATAGAGTGGAAGTACCTCCTGGAGATCCGTCCGAATGCTGCGCAGAAGAGGGCACTTGCCTCAGTAGAAGTTGATGACGGATTAGTTGGACACTATCCAGAGAATGGCATGGTGCTGCTCCCCGATAATTTCAACATGCCTTTCGGAATAATGATGGACTATACAGCGCAGAACTACTACGTCAACTACTTCAGCAAGAAAGACTGGGCAAAGATGGAGGCAAACGGTGCCGTATTCCTCACCGCTGGAGGTCAACTCGTCAAACAAGAGGTTTCAGGTTGGATGGAAAACAACAGAAACACGGTGGGCTCTTACTGGGTCAACAAGACCTATGTTGATGAAGAAGAAGGATTGAAAGTTTACCAAGTGATCTTCAGTGATGATACCGGCATCCAGACCCCTGTAAAATCGAATGCCATCCCATCACTGTTTGGTGCCTCCGTCCGTCTGGTAAAGGATGTCACACCCACAGGTATCAACAGCGTCAAGGCGGGTGATGCCAACCGCACCAAGACGGTGAAGCGCTTGGAGAACGGTCGTGTCGTGATAGAGAGCAACGGTAACACCTATAATATCGCAGGACAGAAAATCAAGCAATAAAGGTAAAAGGTAACCTGAGTTAGGCGGCACCTATCCCATCGATAGGTGCCGCCTGTCTATGCGTTTGCTTGGGGGTATCGGGTCGATAGGTGCCGCCTATCTACGAAGGAGGAAGGCTCTCTGATTAAGTAGATCAAAGAACCTTCCTTCAGTTTATTTTTTAGAATGATTGTTATACCTTATTTCCTTCCTTGGGGAAGACGACCTTGGGCTTGAAGGTCTTGGCTTCCTCAAAATCCATCAGGGCATAAGAAATAATGATGACCACATCACCGACCTGAACTTTTCGGGCAGCAGCACCATTCAGACAGATACAACCGCTACCCCGCTCACCTTTGATGATATAGGTCTCAAAACGCTCTCCATTGTTATTGTCCAGTACCTGAACCTTTTCACCTGCTATCAAGTTAGCAGCATCCATCAAATCCTCGTCAATGGTGATACTGCCCATGTAGTTAAGATTTGCTTCGGTAACTGTCACACAATGAAGCTTAGACTTCATTACTTCTATCATCATACCTCTTTGTATTTTATATGATCAATTAAACGAATCGGAGTCTTACCACAATAGACGGTGATGCATCCTACCACATACGGAGAGTCCTCCCAGTTATCAATGTCCTGTAAGGTATTACCATCAACAATGGAGAAGTATTCGACATCTAAGCCATCCACACTATTTATCTCTTCAACGACCTTATCGTGCGTTTCCTTAACAGTATGATTCTTAGCATATTTCAAGCTTCCCTTTAATGCTTTATAGATGGTCGGTGCAATCGCTCTCTCCTCTGGAGCCAACAACGTATTACGGGAACTTTTTGCCAGTCCATCCTTGTCTCTAACGATGTCACACTCCACTATCTGAACAGAAATACCCAAATGACGAACCATCGCCTTGACGACCGCAATCTGCTGCCAGTCTTTCTCTCCAAAATAAGCACGAGTGGGTTTAACGATATAGAACAGGCGACTCACCACCTGACAGACACCATTGAAATGACCGGGACGATGAGCGCCCTCCATCACGGTAGATATGGGAGGATACTCAAACTGACGGGTATCGGGTACCGGATACATCTCCTCGACAGACGGAGCCAATACATAGTCTGCACCACACTGTTCCAACAGTTCACAGTCAGCATCCAATGTACGAGGATAGTTTTTCAAGTCATTCTTGTCGTTAAACTGTGTCGGATTGACAAATACAGAAACAACAGTTATCCCATTCTCCTGCACACTACGTTTTACCAACGAAGCATGTCCTTCATGGAGCGCTCCCATAGTTGGTACAAAGCCTATTTCCTTTCCTTGTTTGCGATCTTCAAAAAGTTGATTCTGTAAATCAACAATCCTATTGAATACTTTCATCTTTTTTTTTTTGTTGTATACAAATCGGGTGCAAAATAACAACATTTTTATCAAATAAGGAAAAAATATCGTAAAAATATGCCAATTTCGTAACTAAAAATCCTTAAATGTGCACGATTCTATCATTTTGTGAATTATTTTTCGTACCTTTGCACAGATAAATTATACCAAAATGGCAAAGAAGATATTGTTCATTAACCAAGAGATTGTACCCTATGTCCCTGACAGTGATTTATCACTAATGGGTAAAGCCCTCCCACAAGTTATGCAGGAGACTGGTCATGAAATTCGTACATTCATGCCTAAATGGGGTACTATCAATGAGCGTCGTGGTCAATTACATGAGGTCATTCGGCTTTCTGGCATGAACTTGATTATTGACGATACAGATCATCCTTTGATTATCAAGGTTGCATCCATCGCCCAGACACGCATCCAGGTGTATTTTATCGACAATGATGACTATTTCTCCAAACGACAGATGACTGTTAACGAAAAAGGAGAAGACTATACGGACAATGGAGAGCGTGCTATTTTCTTTGCACGTGGTGTATTGGAAACCGTTAAAAAACTACGTTGGGTACCGGATATCATTCACGTTCAGGGATGGATGGGTGCTGTTGTTCCACTTTACATCAAGACAGCCTATCACGAAGAACCGTCATTTGCCAACACAAAAGTGGTCACTTCCCTCTTTACAAAAAGTCTGAATTCCAAACTTGGCACTAATTTCAAGAAATGCATTGAATTCAGGGACGCGAAAGTCAGTTTGCTGGACAAATACAAAGACCAATTTGATTTTGAAGAATTAGGTAAACTCGCTATTGATTATAGTGACGGTGTCATTGCCGCCCATAAAAACGTTAACAAAGAATTGCTGAAATATGCAAAGAAAAACAATATTCCCACTTTAGATTATCCCGGTGAAGAGTTTGGAGCTGCATACGAGGCTTTCTATGAACAGATTTTCAAAGAACAAAAAGAATAATTTAGGATATTCAAATACATCAATGATGAGAAAAATACTACTGGCAGGGATTGTAGCTTCTATGATGATTACAATCTCTTCATGTGATGAAGATACTGCAAGTATAGGCAAATCCCTTACGAGCAATGTTGACCTTTTTGCCATCGTTCCTGATACTTTTGATGTTACATCACGATCTATGATTGTGGATGCTGCTCTTTCACAAAGTATATACAGTTATCTTGGACGTATCAAAGACCCTGAGACCAGTGCCTACATCACCTCAGACTATATGACACAGTTTGCGACATTGGAAAATGCCGTTGACAGTATCTTTTATCCTAAAGAGTTTGTCGTTAGTACGAAGGATGGAGAAGTCGTCGCTGACTCCTGTGTGCTTTCCATCCTACTTAACAAATTCACGGGAGACTCACTGGCTACCATGAAAATGACCATGTATGAGTTAGACAAGCCCGTCGAGGAAGGGAAATTATATTATACGGATTTCGACCCTGAGGCAGAAGGCTATATCAGAACGGACGGACTCAAGCGTAACGTCGTCTTTAGCGTAGTAGATATGCAACAGAACGACAGTACAAGAAATGCAAACGAGGACAACCGTTCTATCTCGTTTTTATTAGACATGCCCTATAAAGACAAGAATAACAAGGAGTATGACAATTATGGAACCTATCTGATGCGCACCTATTATGAGCATCCAGAGTATTTCAAGAACTCACACACCTTCACCAAGAACGTCTGCCCCGGTTTCTATTTCAAAACCACAGACGGAGTCGGAGTGATGGCAGAAATAGTAGCCACACGTATCTCGGTACATTATCGGTATAAAAGAGACGAGACGCTCTATCTTGACTACGCCTCGTTCTATAGTACCGAGGAAGTCTTACAGACGACCCATATTGTCAATGACAAGAATCGCATTGAGGAAATGGCGAAGGAAACAGCGTGGACATATCTGAAAACACCTGCAGGCATCTATACGGAAGTAACCCTTCCTATCGACGAGATTAAGATGAATCATGAGAATGACACGATTACATCCGCTAAGATAGTCTTCCATAAAATGAATGACAAGACGGAATTGGCGGAAGAATTACTGAAAGACCCGTCAACATTGTTGATGGTGGAGAAAGACAGCCTTGCCGGTTTCTTTGAGAAACATAAAGTCCCAGATAACATCACATCTTACTTGGCAAACCTGAGTACTTCCTATAACTCTTATACATTCGGAAACATCTGTGCATTGATCAACTACATGTATACGAATAAGAAAGACGGTGGTCCTAACTATGTGGCAGAGCATCCTAACTGGAATAAAGTCGTATTGGTTCCCGTACAGACGACGACAACGACATCCACGTCCTATTACTCTACGACATCATCTATCAGTGCTGTCAATAATGAGATGTCTATTACCAGTTCACGCTTAGTCGGTGGACCCGATAATCAGCATGAGCCTATTAGAATCAGCATTATCTATAACAAGAACAAATAGAACATGGCAGATAATTTTCTGGAGAAGCATTTCGAAGAATACGAAATTCGAAAACAAGCCTATCTACGTAAAAAGAAACATTTGCCAAAGACAAAGCATCATCTTCCCGAACGTCCGGAAGATGATGCTTTATAATTCCTTTATCTGACAATTGTATATTTGGCGAACTTCAACAGCAACTGTTTGGTTCCCGCATTCTTAAACTCCACCGTGGCTTTCTGGTTCTCACCAGTTCCTTCGACCTTGATCACCGTTCCAATACCAAAACGCTGGTGCTCTATCACATGACCTTCTTTCAAGCCGATATTCCCTATAACCGACTGTGGCATGGGGGACTCTCGCCTCAAAGGAATAAGACGAGGCTTGGGGTCTGCCATAAACTGTGTGGCCACGGGTCTTGGATTCTGCATTCGTGACACGGGACGACTTATCATCTGTGAAACGGCAGAACCTCCTCCCCTCTCCGACTCCACATGAAGCAGACTGGGGTCTATATCCTTGATAAAACGGGAAGGAGTATCGTATTCCATCCTACCGTAACGCCAACGGTTTTGTGCACAGGTCAATATACAATGTTTCTCCGCACGGGTGATGGCGACATATAACAGACGACGTTCCTCCTCTAGTTCACGCATCGAATTCGTACACATAGGAGACGGGAAGATGTTTTCCTCCAAACCGACGACGAAGACGGTAGGGAACTCCAATCCTTTGGCACTATGGATGGTCATGAGAGTTACCTTATCATCATCCTCTCCATTGTCACTGTCAAGGTCTGTCAGCAACGCCACTTCCTGCAGGAAATCTCCAAGAGCTATCTGATCCCCCATATCCTCTTCTTTCCTGCTCTCTACAAAATCCTGCATACCACTCAAGAATTCCTCCAGGTTTTCCTGACGTGACAGGTCTTCCGGATTATTTGAGCTATAGATATCACGACTAATACCGCTTTCCATGATAATGGCATGACCCAGTTCATAGGCATCTTCCTTATCCAGACGCCCTATCCATCCCTCTATTAACTGACGGAAGGCCTCTAGCTTTACGGCAGTACCCTTCGATATATTGAGATGAAAGAGCACAGGTTGACTAATCACTGTCCAGAGCCCTACTCCATGGGTATTGGCAACATCAACAATCTTGGCAACAGTCGTATCACCGATACCCCTTGTCGGATAATTGATGATACGGCGCAGCGCCTCCTCGTCATTCGGGTTAGACACCACACGATAATAGGCTATCACGTCCTTGATTTCCTTACGCTGATAGAAACTCAGTCCGCCATAGATACGATAAGGTATACCGTCTTTACGCATCTGTTCCTCAAACGAACGGCTCTGCGAATTGGTACGGTATAAGATGGCGAAATCACTATACCTGCAATTGTCTTTCCGTTTGATACGTCGAATGTCATTACATACTATAATCGATTCCTCTTTATCACTGTATGCTGGTTTCAATGTCAGTTTCTCCCCATGTTCGTTCTCACTGAACACATCCTTTGGTATTTGTCGTTCATTATGACGAATCAGACTGTTAGCCGCCTGAACGATTAACTGGGTAGAACGGTAATTCTGTTCCAGTTTGAAAAGTCGTGCGCCGTCATATTCCTTTTGGAAATTCAGGATATTCTCAATATTCGCACCACGGAAACTGTAGATACTTTGCGCATCGTCGCCTACCACACACACACGTCCGTGTTCTTTTGTCAGCAAAACCACTATTTCTTGCTGGGCATAGTTTGTATCCTGATACTCGTCTACCAGCACATACTGGAAACGGTCTATATATTTCTGCCGTACCTCATCGTTATTCTTCAATAACATATAAGTATACACCAACAGGTCGTCAAAGTCCATCGCATTAGCCTGTCTGCAACGCTCACTATACCTTATATATATATCCTTTACGGAAGGACACTTACGCTGGGCATCGTCTCTTGCCCATTCACTCTGCGCATATACCTGAGGAAGCAGCAAATGATTCTTCGCCATTGAGATACGGTCGGCAACACTGGCTGGCTTATAGGTCTTATCGTCCAACTGCATCTCCTTGATGATGCTTTTCACCAAGGAGCGAGAATCACTTTGGTCATATATCGTAAAATTAGACTGGAAGCCTAACACCTGTGCTTCCGCTCTCAATATGCGTGCGAAGACAGAATGGAAAGTACCCATCTGAAGATAACGGGCACGCTCCTCACCCACCAGACGACCGATGCGCTCCTTCATCTCCCTTGCCGCTTTGTTGGTGAAAGTAAGGGCTAGGATATTCCACGGATTGATTCCCTGCTGTAACAAATATGCAATCTTATAGGTCAGCACACGGGTTTTACCCGAACCAGCACCTGCTATCACCAGTTGCGGTCCGTCACAATAGACAACAGCGTCGCGTTGACCATCATTCAGTTGTTCCAAGAGATCCTCATTCATCATTGTCATCATTTTGATAGAATGAGCCCTCGATTCGCATCGGGGGCTCATAACAACACAAACACAAAATAACTCAGCCGATTACGACTGGGTATACGTTTATTGAATACCTTCCTCGCGAAGTTTCTTCTGCCAGTTCCATGCACTCTTCAGTGTATCTTCCAGAGAAGTCTCAGCTTTCCATCCAAGTACTTTGTTTGCCTTTTCCGGATTAGCCCATACTTTCTCTATATCACCGGCACGACGGGGAGCGAAAGCCCAGTTGAGCTTCACACCCGTTGCTTTCTGGAAGGCATCCACGATTTCTTTCGTGGTACAGCCATGTCCCGTTCCCACATTAAAGACCTCCAGCTTATCACTATCTGTATCCAGCACACGGGTCATCGCCTTCACATGAGCCTTAGCCAAATCAACCACATAGATATAGTCGCGAATGCAAGTACCGTCAGGCGTATTATAGTCATTACCAAACACCTTTAACTGTTCCCTTATACCCATAGCAGTCTGCGTGACATAAGGAATCAGATTCATAGGTACTCCATTGGGCAACTCACCGATAATAGCAGAAGGATGAGAGCCTATCGGGTTGAAATAGCGCAACAGGATGGCCTTGATGGGAGCCCCGCTATTGATGTCATCGCGGATAATCTCCTCATTGATCTGCTTAGTATTACCGTACGGACTTTCTGCCGGTTTGACCGGTGCGTCCTCCGTGACAGGAAGGTTCTCTGGATCCGGCTGACCATATACCGTACAACTGGAGGAGAAGATAATACCCTTTACACCATATTTGGGCATCAATTCCAACAGGTTGACAAGGCTGACGATATTATTCCGATAATAAAGCAATGGCTTTTCCACACTTTCACCGACAGCCTTGGAAGCCGCAAAGTGGATAACACCTTCAATATCCGGATATTTCCTGAGCACATCCTCCATGGCTGCCAAATCACAACAATCCACTTTCTCAAAAGCAGGACGAATACCCGTTATTTTCTCGATACCATCAATAACCTTCTCATTGGAGTTCGAAAGGTTATCAACGATAACGACTTTATAGCCGGCATTCTGTAGTTCTACGGTGGTATGGCTTCCTATAAATCCCGTACCTCCCGTAACAAGTATTGTCTGTTTCATGATCATTGAATGATTTTATTCGTCTTTCTTTAATGGTATCAGGACACTGAAAGTAGAACCTTCTCCCAAGACCGATTCTACCATCGCATCACCTCCGTTCTTCCTGGCAAAATCCTGACAGAGCTGCAAGCCAAGTCCAGAACCTTCCTCACCGCCTGTACCATAGGTGGTCTCACCTTTATGGAAGATGGTATCCAGACGTTCTGGCGCGATACCCACACCGTGGTCACGGACGCTGATTTTGGCAAAATCGCCCTCACGCTTACAGAACACTTCGATACCTTTGTCTTCCGAAGTAAACTTAATGGCATTAGAGATGAAATTCCTGATAATGGTCTTGATCATATCATTATCAGCATGCACTATCAGTTTCTCATCACTAGGCAGGAACTGTAGTTTGATTTTCTTCATTTCTGCTATCATCATGAAGATATCTACTACACCCGGAACAACATCATCCAAATCAATATCCTGATAGACCACATTCAGTCGTCCGGTCTGGCTCTTTGTCCATTTTAACAAGTTATCCAGCAAATCATGCGTTTCCTCTGACTCCCTATTGGCCTTGTCAAGCAATCCAAAGATCTCCTCTCCTACTGTTTCCGGTGACACGACATTCACCGCAAGGTTCAACACCATACGGATAGATGCCATCGGTGAACGCAAATCATGGGCAATAACCGAGTACATCTTGTCACGATTGGAGATGGTTTTCTTCAACTCCTCATTCTGCTGAACGATAATACGCTTGGCTGCCACCAGATTGATCTGGTGCATCACACGCATCACCAGTTCTTCTTTATTGAAGGGCTTGGTCAGAAAGTCATTGGCACCTACCTGGAAACCATGTACCAAATCACTGGGATTATTCAATGCTGTCAGGAAGATGATAGGGATATCAAGTGTTTCCGGATCTTTTTTCAAGATAACAGCAGTGTCAAAGCCGCTGATATCCGGCATCATCACATCCAGGAGAATCAAATCGGGATGTTCCTTCTTGGCTTGTTCTATACAAGTGTTTCCATTGGATGCCGTACAGACTTGGAATTTCTCATTCGTCAGCAATATCTTCAGAAGCAAGACATTACTGACTACATCATCCACAATAAGTATCTTGTAATCGCTTCGGTTTATCTTAGATTCAAAGGTATCACCAAATTCCATTTTTTGCAGTTCTTTAGTTATTTAAATGCAAAAGTAGCAAATATTTGGCAATTCGCCAAATATTTGCCTAATTATTTACCGATACTCGTTCCAAGACTTTATTCCTATCTCATCCAACTTGACTGTACAGAACGCCTGGATAAACGCTGAAGCCAGTCGGCTGTTCGTTATTAACGGAACGTTCAAGTCAATGGCGGCACGACGGATCTTATAACCGTTTGTCAGTTCATGGGTAGTGAGGTTCTTGGGAATATTCACCACCATGTCTATCTTGTGGTCATGCAACAAGTCAAGTGCCTGTGGCTGTTGGTCTGGGTCACTGGGCCAATGTACAAGCGTATTCCGGACGCCATTGTCTTCTAAGTATTTCGACGTACCGCCAGTGGCATAGAGTTCATAGCCATGTTCTACCAGCATACGGGCTGCATCCAGCATTTCTGCCTTCTGTTTGGCACTACCCGTAGAAAGCAATACGGTCTTCTTGGGTATGCGATGTCCCACACTCAACATGGACTTCAACAAAGCTGTAGGAGTGTTATCACCCAGACAGCCGACCTCACCCGTCGATGCCATATCCACACCTAACACGGGGTCTGCTTTCTGCAAGCGGTTAAAGGAGAACTGGCTTGCCTTGATACCCACATAGTCTAGGTCGAACAGGTTCTTATGGGGTTTTTCCACAGGAAGTCCCAGCATGACCTTCGTGGCGAGTTCTATCATGTTCAGTTTCAGCACCTTCGACACGAAGGGGAAGGAACGGGAAGCACGCAGGTTACACTCGATAACAAGGATATCATTATCACGCGCCATAAACTGGATATTAAACGGGCCGTTGATGTGCAGTGCCTTGGCTATCTGCCTACTGATACGCTTGATACGGCGTACCGTCTCCACATAGAGTTTCTGAGGCGGGAACTGGATGGTCGCATCTCCTGAATGAACACCGGCAAACTCGATGTGTTCGGAGATGGCATAGGCAAAAATCTCTCCATCCTTCGCCACAGCGTCCATCTCTATTTCCTTGGCATGCTCGATAAACTTAGACACCACGACAGGATGATCCTCACTCACATTGGCAGCAAGTTGCAGGAAACGTTCTAATTCTTCCTTGTTGGAACAGACATTCATGGCAGCACCACTCAGGACATAGGAAGGACGTACCAGAACAGGAAATCCCACACGTTCCACAAAGGCATCAATATCCTGCATAGAGGTCAAGGCACTCCATTCCGGCTGATTGACACCTATCTCATTCAACATCTGTGAGAATTTCGCACGGTCCTCTGCACCGTCGATGTCCTGTGCCGACGTACCAAGGATAGGCACCCGCTGCTCGTCCAGATACATGGCAAGGTTATTAGGTATCTGACCTCCCGTTGATACAATCACGCCATGCGGCTGTTCCATGTCGATGATATCCATGACACGCTCGAAAGTCAGTTCATCGAAATACAGACGATCACACATATCATAGTCTGTTGACACCGTCTCTGGGTTGTAGTTGATCATGACACTCCTCCACCCTTCCTTACGGATGGTATCCAAGGCCTGCACACCACACCAGTCAAACTCTACAGAGGAACCGATGCGATAGGCACCAGAGCCTAATACGATGATACTCTTTCCATCATGCTCAAAAGGAATATCACTATCTGTTCCATTATATGTCACATACAGATAGTTTGTCTGGGCAGGATATTCGGCAGCCAACGTGTCTATCTGTTTGACAACGGGAAAGATGCCCCTCTCTTTCCTCATGCGACGGACTTCCAGCATTGCCTGGTGCATATTCCCTATTTCGTCTTCCAATCCAATAGCACGGGCTATCTGGAAATCAGTAAATCCATAGACCTTTGCCTCACGAAGCATCGATGCTGTAAGTGTATTTCTATCACATTTCTTCAATGCTTCATCAATATCTATGATATGTTTCAACTTATAGAGGAACCACTTGTCAATCTTTGTCAGTTCATGGATTCGCTCGATATCATATTGGGGCAGATGCATCGCTTTCGAGATAATAAAGATACGCTTGTCTGTCGGCTCTCGAAGTGCTGCGTCAATATCTTCAATCTCAAGGACTTTATTCTCCACAAAACCATGCATTCCCTGTCCGATCATACGAAGACCTTTCTGAATAGCCTCCTCAAAAGTACGACCTATCGCCATAACCTCGCCTACTGACTTCATCGATGAGCCCAGTTCTTTATCCACGCCACGGAACTTAGAGAGGTCCCAACGGGGAATCTTACAGACCACATAGTCGAGGGCTGGCTCGAAAAAGGCAGAGGTCGTCTTCGTCACTGAGTTTTTCAATTCAAAGAGTCCATATCCCATTCCTAACTTCGCAGCCACAAAAGCAAGCGGATAACCCGTTGCTTTAGAGGCAAGGGCTGAGGAACGGCTCAGTCGGGCATTCACCTCTATCACACGATAGTCTTCCGACTGCGGATCAAAGGCATACTGTACGTTACACTCACCCACGATACCGATATGACGGATAATCTTGATGGCAAGGGCACGCAGTTTATGGTATTCTGAATTCGTCAGTGTCTGAGAAGGGGCAATGACAATCGACTCACCGGTATGGATTCCCAACGGGTCGAAGTTCTCCATATTACATACTGTGATACAGTTGTCATAGCGGTCACGCACTACTTCATACTCTATCTCTTTCCAGCCTTTCAGTGATTTCTCCACCAACACCTGGGGAGAGAACGAGAAGGCTTTCTCTGCCAGTTTGTTGAGTTCCTCCTCATTGTCACAGAAGCCAGAGCCCAGTCCTCCTAGCGCATAGGCTGCACGGATAATCACAGGATAACCTAAGTCCTTTGCCGCCTTGCGGGCCTGCTCAATAGTCTCACACGCCTCACTCTTAATCGTCTTTACATCGATCTCATTGAGTTTCTCCACGAAGAGTTCACGGTCCTCCGTATCCATGATGGCCTGCACAGGGGTACCTAACACCTTGACGTTGTATTTCTCCAACACACCACTTTTATAGAGTTCCACGCCACAGTTCAAGGCTGTCTGACCACCGAAGGAGAGCAAGATGCCGTCTGGACGTTCCTTCTCAATGACACGCTCCACAAAATAAGGTTGTACAGGTAAGAAGTATATCTCATCGGCAACACCCTCGGAAGTCTGTACCGTTGCGATGTTCGGGTTGATGAGTACCGTCTTCACCCCTTCCTCACGCAATGCCTTCAATGCCTGTGAACCAGAATAGTCAAACTCACCGGCCTCACCGATTTTCAATGCACCGGAACCAAGCAACAGGACTTTCTTAATATTCTCGTATTTCATCTTACAATGCTTCTATAAAACGGTCAAACATAAATTCTGTATCTACGGGACCTGAACAGGCCTCTGGATGGAACTGACTACTGAACCAAGGATTGGTCTGATGACGGATGCCTTCATTCGAACCGTCATTCATATTCACAAAGAGTTCGCGCCATTCCCTTCCCAGTGTTGATCCATCCACGGCATAGCCATGATTCTGACTCGTCACGTAACAGCGATTGGTACCGACCTCACGTACGGGTTGGTTATGGGAGCGATGTCCGTATTTCAACTTATAGATCTGTGCACCACCTGCCTTGGCAAGCAACTGGTTACCCATACAGATGCCACAGATGGGTTTACGACTTTGCGACATCTGTTTGCGGATAATATTCACCGCATCCTCACACCTGTCAGGGTCACCGGGACCGTTGGCTAGGAAGAGTCCGTCGAACTCCATCTGCGTATAGTCATAGTTCCAAGGTACCCGGATAACCTCAACACCACGGTTAATCAGACAACGGATGATATTCGCCTTCACACCGCAGTCGACGAGGACGACCTTCTTTCCTGCTCCTTCATTGTAACGGAGGATTTCCTTGCAGGACACACGGTCTACCCAGTTGATGCTGCCATAGTCTGAGAACTCGGAGTTCTCAGAGTTCTCGGAGTTCTCAGAGAACTCCAGCCTGCCCATCATCACACCATGCTCGCGAAGCACCTTCGTCAACTGACGTGTGTCAATACCTGTCACTCCTGGTACTTTCTCGCGCTTCAACCAGTCGTCAAGACTCTCACAGGCATTCCAGTGACTGTATTTTTCACTGTAATCACTGACGATAATGGCGGAGGCATAAATTCTGTCACTCTCCATAAAGGTAGGCAGTCCGTTTTCCTCAATGGAAAAACGAGGCACACCATAGTTTCCTACCAGCGGATAAGTCAGCGTCATCAACTGGCCCGCATACGAGGGATCCGTCAACGACTCCGGATAGCCCATCATGGCCGTATTGAAAACGACCTCACCGGCAACAGGAGCGTCATAGCCAAATGACTTCCCCTCAAATCTTGTTCCGTCCTCCAGAACTAATGTTACGTCTTTCATTATATCTTGTTTAGTATTCTTATTTCAAAAAGAAGGGCGAAACGTCAATGACGAATCGCCCTTTATATCATTCAACAGTAACGCTCTTGGCAAGGTTTCTTGGTTGATCGACATTCAGACCTTTGCAAACAGCAACATGATAGGCAAGCATCTGCAATGGTATCGTTGCCAATAACGGCTCCAGACACTCTATCGTATCCGGCAGTGCTATCACCTCGTCGGCTATCCGACTGATGGTGTCGTCACCCTGACTGACCACAGCGATGACCTTACCCTTACGTGCCTTCACCTCCTGGATATTCGAGAGTACTTTCTCATACATTCCATTATGGGTGGCAATGACGACCACAGGCATATCCGAGTCTATCAGGGCAATCGGTCCGTGTTTCATCTCTGCAGCAGGATAGCCCTCTGCATGGATATAAGAGATCTCCTTCAATTTCAAGGCACCCTCCAAGGCGACAGGATAACTGAATCCTCTTCCTAAATAGAGGAAATTACGCGCATAGGTGAAAGTACGGCTGAGATCGGCTATCCGGTCATTCAGTTTCAAGACCTCTTTTATCTTGGCAGGAATCTCATGCAACTCCTTCACGATGTGCATATAGTCCTCACTGGAAATGGTACCTTTCTCCTTCGCAAGGGCAAGGGCAAGCATCGTCAATACCGTGACCTGTCCTGTGAATGCCTTCGTAGAAGCAACACCGATTTCCGGACCTACATGGATATAGGAACCCGTGTCTGTAGCACGAGGGATACTCGAGCCGATGGCATTACAGATACCATAGATAAAGGCACCTGCTTCCTTAGCCAGTTGTACGGCAGCAAGCGTATCTGCTGTCTCACCGCTCTGTGAGATGGCGATGACCACGTCGTCCTTGGTAATCACAGGATTACGGTAACGGAACTCCGAGGCATATTCCACTTCCACAGGAATCCTGCAGAACTGTTCTATCATCTGCTTACCAATCAAACCGGCATGCCATGAGGTACCACAGGCAACAATGATGAAGCGCTTGGCATTCAACAACTGTTGTTTATAGTCGATGACGGCAGAGAGTACGACATTGTCCGTATCCACATTGACACGTCCTCGCATACAGTTTGTCAGACAATCCGGCTGTTCGAAGATCTCTTTGAGCATGAAGTGGGCAAAACCGCCTTTCTCCAACTGACCGAGATTGATATCCACCTTCTTGACTGCCAGTTCCTGTTCCTCACCCAAGATACTGACGACCTTCAGTTCCTCTCCTTTTCTGAGTACGGCGATATTTCCGTCTTCGAGATATACCACCTTATCCGTATATTCCACGATAGGACTAGCATCGGAACCCAGGAAGAACTCATCCTCACCGATACCCACCACCAGCGGACTCTGCTTGCGGGCTGCAATGATCTGGTCGGGCTGGCGCTTATCAATGATGGCAATGGCATAGGCACCGATGACCTGATAGAGAGCCACCTGTACGGCAGTCAACAGGTCCAGATGCTTACGCTCCATGATATACTCCACCAGTTGCACCAGCACTTCGGTGTCTGTATCAGAACGGAACGTCACCCCTTTTGCCTGCAGTTTCCTCTTCAGGTCGGCATAGTTCTCGATGATACCGTTATGGATGATGGCAAGGTTCTTCGATTCTGAATAGTGTGGATGTGCATTGACGGCAGAAGGTTCTCCATGGGTCGCCCAACGGGTATGGGCAATACCTACGGAACCACTGACATTCTTGTCACTGCAATAATCTACCAGATTATCCACCCTACCCTTTGCCTTACAGACATTCAGGTCACCGTTATCATTGATAAGGGCGACACCGGCAGAGTCGTAGCCACGATACTCCAGTCGGCGTAATCCTTTAATCAGAATAGGGAAGGCTTCCTTTGATCCGATATACCCTACTATTCCACACATAATCCTTAATTTCTATATATGTTTGTGTTGTTGTCTTATTCCTTATTTGGGCATATAGCGTACTGTGAGTGTCGGTCTGTAGGTATTCTCCAGAATGACGGAGATGATACCGTCGGAAGCGTCGAAGTTGGCAATCTTATGATCGTCCTTCAACAACGGACAGTCAGGCCATGCGTTGAGTTCCTTCTCCAGACCGTCACGTATCTCTTGCCACATACGGCGGGTACTGTCATTGGTCGACAGGACATACTGTTCCTGAACGGCAGCCAGTTTCTCTCCTGCAAAAGCAACCAAAACCCTGTATTTCTCCTGTGTACTGGCAAAAACCACTGTACGACCGCTGTCTGAGGCAGCACTGTCAACGACAAAGCCGCGAGCCTTCATAGAGTCCACAAACTGAGACGTCGTCATTGCCAATGATAATCCACGGTAATTGAAGGACTTCTCCAGTTTGGAACAGGCTATCACCAGCATCATTGATACAAATAAAAATACAGTCTTTCTCATCACATTGGGCTTTTGACGGTGCAAAGGTAGCGGTTTTCTGTGAAACATGCAAATTTTACGACCAATTCTTCTATTCCCTCTTTCCGAAAATACGAAGCAGGTAGATAAACAGGTTGATGAAATCAAGGTAGAGTGAAAGTGCGCCTAACAGTGCGTATTTCTGCGCCGTCTCTCCTGCATCCGGTGCCTGCATGAGCATCTCTTTGATCTTCTGGGAGTCGTATGCGGTCAGTCCTACGAAGATCAATACACCTGCATAACTCAGGATCAGGTCGAAACCGGTACTCTTCACGAAGAACACATTCACCAAGGTGGCAATGATGATACCGATCAGTGCCATCAACAGGTATTTACGCAGCGACGACAAGTCGGTCTTGGTGGTATAGCCTATCACAGCCATTGCCGCAAAGGTTCCTGCCGTGATGAAGAACACGGTGGCGATGGAAGAAGCGGTATAGGCCAGGAAGATATACGACATCAGCGCACCGTTGATGACGGAATACAGCACAAACATCAAGGTGGCGGTGGTCAGGGAAAGACGGTTGATGGCAGCACTCACGCCGATGACCAGTCCAAACTCGCCAATCATCAGTCCCCAGAACAGGATCTGATTGCTATAGATAGCCTGAAGGATGCCGGGACTGGAAGCTACGGCATAAGCCGTAAAACCAGTGATCGCCAAAGCCAGTGTCATCCACAAATAAACCTTACGCATCAATACGGGAAATGCAGCAGAGACATCCCACTGTCTCTCGGTTCCCGTATACTCTTTCAATTCATAATCGTTGTAATTCATCTTTTCGCTTTTAATTAAAAACCGGGGCAAAGATAGTTATTAATTTCACTTATTATGCAAAATACAGTATTAAAAAAGAATAAAAAGTTGCTTAACATTGATTTATTTCGTATATTTGCCGTTGCAGTATGCAAAATGCACCATCTGCAAGAAAACTAAAAATCATTTTACCATTATGACTTACAAAGTAATTGACATTGAAGGTGTTGGCGAAGTTTACGCTGAGAAATTGATTGCCGCAGGTATCAAGACAGATGCCGAATTGTTGGAGAAATGTGCGAAACCTGCTGGCCGTAAGGCATTGGAGGCAGAGACGGGTATCAGTGGAAAACTGATCCTGAAATGGGCAAACCACTGTGACCTGTACCGTATAAACGGAGTCGGCCCCCAGTTTGCCGAGTTACTGGAGGCCGCAGGTGTTGATACCGTCAAGGAACTCAAGCATCGTGTTGCCGAGAACCTTCAGAAGAAACTGGAGGAAGTGAATGCCCAAAAGAACCTCACCAACCGCGTTCCTGCTGTCGTGGAGATTCAGAAGATGATTGACCAGGCAAAAGAACTGCCTGCCGTGATGGAATACTAATCACTTCTTTGCTGTCGTACACTCATTAACGAGATAGACGATACTCATGTACGGGATACCCGTATTTGTTTCGAGACCAATCTCACAGGTCCGGCTGTTCGAATAGCCCACCTCGATGCGGTTGGTCTCGATTTGTGGACGCAACTTGCGAAGGGCATACTTGTTCATCTCCGGGAAGGTGAAGCCCCTGTCACCGGCAAAACCGCAACAGCCCACACCTTCAGGCAGGAAGACTTTCGTAGAACACATCCTGGCCAGTGCTACCATATCCTTGTCAACACCCATCTGACGGGTGGAACAAGTGAGGTGTAAGGCTATAGGACGGTCTATGGGATGGAAGTCTAGGCGGTCTACGAGATACTTCATGATAAACTCGGCAGGCTCGTAGAGCTTCATCTTATGCATCACCTTCTTCATACGATGCAGACAGGGACTCTGGGCACAGAGCACGGGATACTTGCCCTCCTCCGAGGCTTTCCACAATGCCGCCTCCAGTTCTGCACTCTTGCGATCAGCAATATCCAACATACCCTTACTCTCCCATATCTGTCCGCAGCACATCTTCTCCATGCCTTCGGGGAAGATGACCTCATAGCCAGCCTTCGCCATCAGCTGGATGACTTCGTCGACCAGGTGGTGTATCTTGCCGCCATGCTTCGACTGTCCCATCGTCTGGTTGATGCAACTGGGGAAGTAGACGACTTTCAACGGTGAGTGTTCTTCCTCTTTATGTGGAATACTCTTCTCAATAATGAACTGTGTCAAATCCGACGGTTTCGGCTGCCGTTTCTTCTTCGGCATGGCCGTCGTCCAGAGGGGCAGTCCCATCTTATTCATACCCCGGGCAATACTGGTCATCATCGTGGGACCAAGGGTAACATGCCCCAAGTGTGCCACATCAAGGACGACACGCAGACCGGACTTGATGCCTGCCATGTGGTTAGCGGCAAACTCACCGATCTTATAGCCCATAGGACATTCGTTCATGTCCATCTGACGGATCAGGTGTGTCAACTCACCCGTATTGATCTTCATCGGACAGGAGGTAGAACAGAGACCGTCAGTGGCACAGGTCTGGTCACCATAGTATTTGTATTGCTTCTTCAGCGTTGCCAAACGCTCAGGATTTTCGCCTGTTTTGGTGAGATGACGAATCTCACGCTGCACGGCAATACGCATTCTCGACGACAACGTCAGACCACACGACATACAGTTGACCTCGCAGAAGCCGCACTCGATACACTTATTGGCGCGCTTCACCTGCTCTATCGTCTCTTTAGCCGTAGAGAGAGATGGATCCATCAGATAATGTCCGCCGTCGGGCACCTTGTCAAAATCATAGTCGAGGACGGGTAACGGTTTCAGACACTTAATGAAGCAATCTGGATCGTCGTTGAAGATAACCCCTTGATTCAGCAGTCCGTCGGGGTCGAAGATGGCCTTTAACTCCTTCATTACCTCGTATGCCTTGTCACCCCACTCGTATTTCACAAACGGAGCCATATTACGACCTGTTCCGTGTTCTGCCTTCAACGAGCCGTCATATCCCTCAACGACCAACTTCGCCACATCACGCATCATCTCAGCATAACGAGCTACCTCATGCTCATCAGCAAAACTCTGGTTCAGGATGAAGTGATAATTACCCTCGAAGGCATGCCCGTAGATACAGGCATCGTCATAGCCGTGATCAGCAATCAGTTTCTGCAGTTTAACGGTAGCCTCCGGCAGTGACTCTATGGGGAAGGCGACATCTTCTATCAAACACGATGTGCCCACAGGACGTGTACCACCCACGCTGGGGAAAATACCTGAGCGAATAGCCCAATACTTACCATAAACGGCAGGATCCTCCGTAAACTCGGCAGGGATATAGAGTTTGAACTGTCCCAGGCATTCCTTGATCTTCTCAATCTTCTCCAATAGTTGTTCATGAGTGATTCCCTTCGTCTCCGTGAGGATGGCGGTCAGGTTGTGGTAGTCACCAGGCTCCACACCCGCTATCTTGCCTGCATCTACGTCTTTCTGATATTGCAGGTAGACGGGATCGTCCACCGAACTAAGCGACTTATAGTCGAGCATCTCGGCACTCTTCACCATCAGGTTCTCGGCACTCATCGCTAAGTCTTCCTCGCCGGCCTTCAGTTTCTTCATGGCGACTACTGCCTCACAACTCTCTTTCATCGTCAAGAAGTAAACCATGGCAGACGCCTTGAAAGGGTAGTCCTTCAGCGTCCTCATCGTCACTTCCGAGAGGAAAGCGAGCGTGCCTTCCGAGCCTACCATCGAATGGGCGATGATGTCAAAGGGATCGTCATAGGCAATCAACGGACGCAGGTTGAGACCCGTCACGTTCTTGATCGAATATTTCTTGCTAATGCGGTCGGCGAGTTCCTTGTCGGCACGTACCTTGTCACGAAGTGCTTCTATCTTCTTCAGGAACTCGGGATGACGCTGACGAAAAGACTCCCTACTCTTCTCGTCACCCGTATCAAGCACCGTCCCGTCAGTCAACACGATCCTCGCACTGACCATCATACGGTCGCTGTTGGCATGAACACCGCAGTTCATACCCGACGCATTGTTGATGACGATACCGCCCACCATTGCAGAACCTATCGAAGCAGGATCTGGCGGGAATACTCTACCATAGGGCTTTAGGATCTCATTGACACGAGCACCCACAATACCAGGCTGCAGTTTGATAGTTTCCTGTCCTTCACCAATCTCATATTTCTCCCAATGCTTCCCTGCCACAATCAGCACAGAATTACTCAGACTCTGTCCCGACAAGGAAGTACCTGCTGCACGGAACGTGAAAGGAACCTGGTATTGACGGCATACCTCCATGATACGTGCGATCTCCTCCTCGTTGTCACTGCGGATAACGACCTCTGGAATCTCACGATAGAAACTGGCATCTGTACCCCACCCCAGTCTTCTCAGTTCATCCGTATAAATACGGTCTGTGGGCAGGAACTGCTTGATGTCATTTAGAAAAGATGTAATATTCATAGGCTTTAGTTTTCCGCAAATATACGAATAAAATTCCAAATAACACCTTATCTATTATAAATAATTAACTAAAGAAATTGATGGCGGTGTGGTAGAAAATTTGTATATTTGTCCCCAGAACTTATTAAATAATCACAAATAACTAAAAAGCCTATGACAGCACTAATATCCGTAATCCCTATTCTGTTACTCATTGTCCTGATGATGGGATTCAAGGTTTCCGGCTATAGGAGTGCCATCGTCACCCTTATCGTGACCATCCTCCTGGCATTGTTTGCCGTTCCCGCAATGGGTATCGTCCCAGAGAAGTTTGCTGAAGCCAGTATCTTCGGCATCACTTTATGGTCAGTGGTGGAAGGACTGCTAAAAGCGTGTTTCCCCATCATCCTGATCATCATCTGTGCCATCTTCAGTTACAACATCCTTTGTGAGACGAAGGAGATAGAGACCATCAAGACGCAGTTTATCCAGATGACCTCCGACAAGGGGTTGTTGGTATTGCTGTTGACATGGGGTCTTGGCGGTGTACTGGAGGGTATGGCAGGCTTCGGAACTGCTGTAGCGATTCCTGCTGCTATCCTTATCGGACTGGGGTTCAAACCGATGTTCTCTGCCGTCATCTGTCTGGTAGCCAACACCGTTGCCGTAGGCTTCGGAGCCGTCGGTCTGCCTGCCACGACACTCGCCAACCAAGTGGCGGCAAGCGGAACGGCAACCTCTGAGGAACTCTGCGAAGTGGCTACCTTTATTATATTACAACTCTCGCTGATGTTCTACATCACACCGTTCCTCATCCTGATGATGACCGACAAGACGAAGATTATCAAGAACATCACCATCGCCCTCTTCGTGGGAACCTGTTCCATCATCGTGCAGTTCTGCTGTGCCCACTTCATCGGCCCGGAGACGCCTGCCATCCTCGGATCAGTGGCCGCCATCTGCGCCATGCTGTTGTACAACAAACTCTTCATTCACGATGAGAACCCTGCCGATGAGGTTATCGTTGAGAAGAAAAAGTTTGGTATGGTAAAGACATTGAAGGCTTGGAGTGTATATGGACTGATTATCTTCTTCATCCTTATCTCAAGTAAGATAGTACCTCCCATCAATGAACTCCTGAACCAGACGTTAGTCACTAAATTTGATATGCCCGTCATAGGTAACACCTTTAAGTTCGGATGGCTGTCAAATGCTGGTCTGATGATTTTCCTCGGTGCTGTCATCGGCGGTATGATTCAGGGGATGAGCTTCGGAGAACTGATGAAGTTACTCGCCAAGACTACACTCAACCTGCAAAAAACCGTCGTCACTATCTGCTGCTTAGTAGCGATGGCGATGCTGATGAATAACACAGGTATGACCAACGATATCGCCAAAGGTCTGGTATTACTCACAGGTGCTGCCTTCCCATTCTTTGCGCCACTCATCGGTAGTATTGGAACTTTCGTGACGGGTAGTGCTACCAATGCCAATATTCTCTTCGGAAAACTACAAGCCACTGCTGCTAGCGACTTAGGATTGGTGAACCAAGGCACATTCTTTGGTGTCAGCGGTAATGAGACCAACTGGCTTGCTGCAGCCAACTGTGCAGGCTCTGAGGGTGGTAAACTGCTGTCACCACAAAGTATTGCCATTGCAACTGCTGCCTGCGATATGGAGGGACAGGATGGAGATATCATGCGTAAGACGATGCCATTCGCCATCTTCTGGATATTGATGAATGGTTTGATGGTGTTCCTTGGACTGCACGTTATTTAATTGAAAGTTGAAAGTTGAAAATTGAAAATTGAGAATTGAAAATTGAGAGTTGAGAATTGAAAATTGAAAATTAATATGAAGATAGGATTATTCATTCCCTGTTATGTGGATGCCGTCTATCCTGAAGTCGGATTAGCAACGTATAAGTTGCTGAAACACTTAGGACTGGATGTCACTTATCCACAGAAGCAGACCTGTTGCGGACAGCCGATGGCGAACGCTGGATTTGAGAAACAGGCCATTCCCTTAGCTGAGAAGTTCGAAATTCTCTTTAAGGACTTCGATTATGTCGTGGCTCCCAGCGTTAGTTGTACTGCCTTCGTGCGCATCAACTACCCTCGCCTGCTCAACCATGAATGCCAGACAGCAAAGAAATGTATGGATGTCGTGGAGTTCCTGCATGATATCGTGAAGGCAGATCGTCGCTTAGGCACATTCCCTCATAAGGTCAGCCTGCACAATTCCTGTCATGGTGTCCGTGAATTAGGACTCTCCTCCCCTTCCGAAGAACATGTCAAGCCCTTCAATAAAATCAAGGACCTTTTGCAACTCGTCGATGGTATTCAGGTTGTAGAGCCTGAACGTCCTGATGAGTGTTGTGGTTTCGGTGGTATGTTTTCCATTGAAGAGACTGCCGTTTCTGCCCAAATAGGTAAGGACAAAGTGGAGCGTCATATCCAGACGGGTGCCGAATATGTGACAGGTCCCGACTGTTCATGCCTCATGCACATGGCTGGTGTTGCAAAGAAGCAAGGTCTTAACATCCAGTTCAAGCATGTCGTCGAGATTCTCGCGGCAGGACTCTAATCGTAATACCGTCATACCGTTATAACGTAATACCGAAATTTATGTCAACACAACATAGTAAAGCAGCCAAGGAGTTCTTGAAGAACCAACAATATGCCCATTGGCACGATGCCACTTTCTGGGCAGTACGCACCAAGCGTGACAACATGGCTTATGGTCTAGACGAATGGGAACAGTTGCGCGAGAAAGCAAGTGCTATCAAGCGTCATACCATCACCCATCTGGATGAATATCTCGACCAGTTTGCCACCAATGCCGAGAAGAACGGCGTGGAAGTACACCCATGATGTAAAAAAGATGGTGAAGTCAAAGTCGATGCTCACGGAAGAGTGTGAGATGAATCCCTATCTGGAAGAACGTGGCATTGAGGTTGTCGAGACCGACCTCGGCGAGCGTATCATCCAGTTGAAAGGACAGAAACCCTCGCATATCGTAATGCCTGCCATCCATCTGAACCACGACGATGTAGGCGAACTCTTTGAAGAGAAACTCGGCAGTGAGAAAGGTAATCATGATCCTACGTATTTGACCTATTGTGCTCGTCTGAGTCTGCGTAATGAATTCCTGACGGCAGACGCAGGAATGACTGGTGCTAACTTCGGCATTGCTGAAACAGGTGACATCGTAGTATGCACCAACGAGGGCAACGCAGATATGTCGACTTCCTGTCCCAAACTGCATATCGTTGCCATCGGACTCGAGAAAGTCATTCCTAACTACGAGTGCCTTGCCGTCTTCCAACGAATGCTTTGTCGTGCAGGTACTGGTCAGCCCACCACGACTTACACCTCGCATTTCCGCAAGGCGCGTCCCACGGCACATAAGATGCATATCGTCTTAGTGGATAATGGACGCTCGGAATGGATTGCCAACCCGGAGCATTGGGAGTCATTGAAGTGTATCCGTTGTGGTTCTTGTATGAATACCTGTCCTGTATATCGTCGCTCTGGCGGTTACAGTTACAGTTATTTCATCCCAGGACCTATCGGCATCAACCTCGGCATGTTGCGGGACACACAGAAACACAGCGGTAATGTTTCTGCCTGCACGCTCTGTCTGAGTTGTCAGACAGTTTGTCCTGTGAAGGTGAACCTTGGTGACCAGATATACCTCTGGCGTCAGCAACTGGATTCGTTCGGCACTGCCAATCCGCAGAAGAAACTGATGTGTAAGGGAATGTCGATGCTTTATGGCAGTCCAGGACTTTATAACTTTGGAACAGGACTCGCCCATTGGGCGAATCTCATCCCCTCTCCTCTCATGAATTGTGGTCTTAACCCATGGGCAGAAGGACACGACATGATGAAGTTCCCCAAGAAGCCATTCCACGAAATGATAAAAGACTTAGAGAAATGAGCAGCAAAGAAGATATATTAAAGAAATACAGGGCAAATGTCAGAGAGAAGTTTGACATGCCCGACCTGAGTAATATCAAGGCTATTACCTATGCTGACCCTTTGGTGCAGTTCATTGCCATGAGTGAGAGTGTGGGCGGACATGTCATCGAAGTAAAAGGCGACAGGACAGTAGACAGCATCATCCAAGAAATTTATCCCGATGCCAAAGAGATTGCCTCCAATCTTCCTGAAGTGACAATTGCCACTCGTAACCCAGATACCGTCGGACGAGCACGAGACTTGAACGGCACAGACGTGGGTGTCATCCGTGGTATGTTTGGCGTGGCTGAGAACGGATGTATCTGGATTCCTCAGCAGATGAAGGAGAAGGCCGTCTGCTTCATCTCCGAGAACCTCGTCATCCTATTGTCGAAGAGTCAGATCGTGAACAATATGCACGAGGCCTATAAGCGCATCGAGTTCGACAAGGAATATGACGGCTACGGCACCTTTATCAGCGGTCCCTCCAAGACGGCAGACATCGCACAAGTTTTAGTGATGGGAGCCCAGGCTGCCCGTAGCGTCACCATCCTGTTGACATCCTAAAGGTTAGCGGATGACACCAGCTTTCTGGAGGATGCTGATGACGACATCGGCATTCTCCAGACTTTTTTTGTCTGTTGCCTGATAGTCAGCAAGTTGTTGGGGATGATTGGACAGGAGTTTCAGAACCATCTCTTTGGTGACTCTGACCATACGGAGTTCCTCACGATTCGGGTCCCATGCAGCCAGATAGCAGACCAGGTTCTCCAGGCGGGACAGACTGCTAAACGACTTCTTGGAAAAAGGAATGCCGCTGTCACCGTTGGCAATACTGAAATGGGAGGGGGCGATATCCTGACGGGCAAACAACAATTTGTCACCGATACGCCAGGCACGGACATAGACATCACCAAAGGTATTGAAAGGACGGAGATTCAAGTAGAGAGAGTCCTGCCACTCCATCACACAGACACGTTTGCGGAGAATAGTAGCCGTCTTTTTGGTGGGAGCCTTCACTTCCATGGCAAGGGCATCCCCTTTCGCAGAAGGCTGTAACACAACCCCACTCTCTGTCTCCCGCCACTGACCGTCGAGATAGTCCTGCCAGGTGACGCAATATCTTGTCTGCGCAGAGGCAATGATAGTGAAAAGCGAAAAGTGAAAAATGAAAAATAAGAACTTACGCATAGTCATTGTTGGTATTTCTTGATAATACTATAAGCCGTGTACAGTCCCAGTTCTCCAGCCTTCGATAGGTCGCTGATACCCTCCGCCTGTTGTTTGTTGGCAATACGGGCAAGTCCACGGTTGTAATACGCCTCCGCCAAGTGCCCGTCAAGGGCAATGGCATGGGAATAGTCTTCAATGGCATGTGCATAGTCATTACGCAGTACATACACATTGCCACGATTATAATAGAGGTAGGCACTCTCGTTATAACGGATCGCCTCCGTCAAGTCAGAGAGCACATTCGCCGTCTTCATCCGTACGTCAGTACCCTGAGAGGCATTAAAGGCATTGAGTTTCGACTGACAGACGGCACGCTGCCAATAGGCAAGCGACGATACGGAGTCTATCTGCAGATAGGTGGAAAGGTCTTCGATGGCGGCATCGAAGTTCTGGATGAGGCTATAGGCAAGGGCACGCTTGAACAACAGCGGGGCAGTACGCTGTATCTGTCGTTCACGGTCAATCGCTCTCGACAATGTGTCGATATAGGCAAAGTATTTCTTCGTGTCCTGTTCCTCCAAGACAGGATTACTGCTGATGATATGCAACGGATGCTGCCGTCCCTCCCTGGTATTATAGGCATCCACCTGTTTGTCGAAAGCAACATACTGTTTCACCTGACTCAGCTCACGCTCATAGGAAAGGGCATACATCGGCAGGTAGTCGAGTGCCACCTTGCGGTTCTGGACCTTCCCACGGTAGTCACTCTGGTATTCATGCTCCATCTCCTGCTCATCCGCCACGGTGAGCTGGTTGTACTTCTCGATATCCAGGTCACTGCGCTTACGCATCTGTTCCTTGGAGAGCCGAGGTTGTCTGCCCAGATAACGCTTGTCCATCTGTGCCTTCAAGATACGGAACTCATCCTGTTCCGCCTGTTTGGTCATTCCGATGCGACGATAACACGAGGCACGGTGCTGTAAGCCAAACCAGAAATTCGGAAACTCTTCTATCACCTTCGAATAGTCGCGTATGGCACCACGCAGGTTACCTGTATTCTCCAACAGCAACGCACGGTTGAAGAGTGCCATGAGGTTATTAGGCTCCAGGTTCAATACGAAGTCGAAATCGGTTATGGCACGGTTGTCATCACCTACCTGGGCACGAAGCAGTCCACGGTTATAATGTCCGAGGAAGTTATTGGGATCGAGGTCGAGGGCCGTATCATAATCCGCCATCGTCCCGCGAAGGTTGTTCTGGTTGAAACGTGCTACTGCACGATTGATATAGTTGGTGGCCTGTTTGGGTTGCAGGTGGATGGCCTTGGAGAGGTATTCCTCGCTCTCTTTCCATTCCTTACGGGAGAGACTGATCACGGCACGCTGACCCCACAGGTTACCGTCATAGGGATCCACCTCCAGACTCTTATCCAGCGCGGCAATCGCCTTGGCAGTGTCTTTCTGCAACAGATAGACCTCTGCCCGCATGGCATAGGCTGGAGCATGCTTGCTCCACCGTGTCAGGATGGTGTCCAACTCCAAGAGGGCGGCATCATAGTCTTTTTCCTGAATATGACAGAGGGCACGGTTGTGCCAGATACTCTGGTTCTCAGGGTCATAGCGCAAAGCTTGGTTATAGTCCCTGATGGCATCCGCATATTTCTTCTGGCGGATACGACAGAGCCCTCTAAGCTCGTACATCCCCACAACATAGGGATTACGCTTGATTGCCTCCGAGCAGTCTGCCTCCGCTCCCGCATAGTCATCGAGGTAGTATTTCGCCACACCCCGATAGAACCAAGGCTCATAGAGATAGGGCTTGGCGGATATCGCCTGGTTGAAATACTGGATAGAAAGGACATAGTCCTCGAAATAGAGCGCAGAACGTCCTATCATCACCAACCGGTCGGTCTTGAACTGGGCGTAGCACATTGACCATTGACCATTGACCATTGAGCATAGTAATGCCAACAATACAAGCATCCATCGTTTCCTGAAAAATAAATTCATCTCAATCGTCAATGTTCAATGATCAATGTTCAATCGTCAACGAACGACACTTTTCGTCTTATACCCACAACGATAACGTCCTTGAGTGAGTGCATGTAACTTACTCTTTATAAGTTGTTTACGTAATGGGGAAATACGGTCGACAAAAACCTTTCCTTCCAGATGGTCGAACTCATGCTGCATGACACGGGTAAGATAGCCCTCCACCCACTCGTCATGCGGTTTCAGTTCCTCGTCCAACCACTGTACGCGGATACGGGTCGGACGGGTCACCTTCTCATGGATGGCTGGAAGTGACAGGCATCCCTCCTCCAGTGACTCCGTCTTAGTGTCGTCATACTCGACGATATGCGGATTGATAAACACATGGCGGAAGCCTTTGTACTCCGGCATATCATCACTGAGCACGTCCAGGTCGATAATGACGACACGGATGGACTTGCCTATCTGCGGAGCAGCGAGACCGATTCCCTCACTCTCTGCCAACGTGTCCCACATATCCGCAATCAACTGCTGCAGGCCGGGATAGTCCGTAGGGATGTCCTCGGCAACCTTACGGAGCACGGGATGACCATATATATAAATAGGTAGAATCATTTTTAATTTTAATTATTGTCGTTATATCGTGATAACGGAATAACGGAATAACGTGATAACGGAATTACGGTTTCTTTGATCTCATATAGTCCTGAAGGATGATGGTGGCACTAATCTCGTCAACAAGCGCCTTATCCTGTCGTGCCTTTTTCTTCAGACCTCCGTCAATCATCGCCTGATGTGCCAAAACGGAAGTGAAACGCTCGTCATAGAACTCAATAGGAATCTGAGGCACTGCCTTGCGCCAACGGTTGACGAACTGCTGTACACGCTTCAGGTTTTCACTGGGCTGTCCGTTAGACTGGAGTGGTTCGCCAATCACAATACGCTCCACCTCCTCACGGGCTATATAAGCCTGTAGATAATCAAACAGCTCTGACGTGGAGACAGTCGCCAATCCCCCCGCTATAATCTGGAGAGGATCGGTGACTGCCAGTCCTGTACGTTTCTTACCGTAATCGATAGATAATATTCTTGCCACGCCAGTGCTACTCAGCCTTTACCGGACGTTATAGAGCAACCATGCACCGGCATACTTGGTTATCAAGTCGTTGCGGCTGGCAGCTGCCTCCTCCTTCGTATCGAAAGTAGTGGCAATCACACGATACATGTTACGCTCCTCGTTCTTGACAATCTGAGCATTATAGCCGGCATTGATCAACTGCTGCTGCAGTCCGTCGGCATTAGCCTTTGACTGGAAGGCACCAACGACCACGCTGAAATTCTTCAGACCGTTTCCGGAAACCAGAGAGACCCTCTCCTGAGTGACCTTTACATTATCCGTATTGTCAACCACCTGTGTCTGAGTAACGGGTTTCTCCTCCAGGGGTACCACCACGTTTGTCTCAGGCTGCTGGGTCTGTACAACGGGCTGCTGTACTTCCTCCTGCTGCTTTGCCTTCAAATAAGCCTGCTTGTAGGCACTCTCGCTTGATTTACAACTTGTGAAAGCCATTGCTGCGCACAAACCGGCGCATACTACCAAGTACTTTTTCATGTTTTTTGTTTTGTATTTTAAAAAGATTAAACCTAATTTCAAATTATCACGTGCGAAATTACAAAATATCGGGCAAACGAAACGAAAAAACGTACCTAAAGTTTGTTAAATATAGAAATTATAAGCCTTTTATGAAAAAAAGTCTCCTAATTTGACTTCTTTTTCAAAAACTTTCTATATATTTGCAGATACAAAACGTAAAATATTAACTCAAAAACAATACGACTATGAGAAGTTTAGGTATCTTAGGAACTTTCATCGGCGGAGCCATCGCCGGTGCAGTAATTGGTTTGTTGCTTGCTCCAGAAAAGGGAGAGGACACTCGTACAAAGATTACAGATGCAGTGGATGACTTCATGAAGAAACATAACATCAAACTCAGCCGCAAGGAAGTCAGCGACCTCGTTGACGATATCGCAGAAGCTGCTCCTGAGGTGGAAGATTGAAGAATTGAAAGATTGAAGAATTGAAATCATGCTGTCGAGCGACAAGAATGTAGAGACCATCGCCCAACTAGTGGAGATTGTCAAGCATTATCTGGGACTTCAGAAAGAATATCTGAAGCTGGATGTCATTGACAAGATCGTACGCCTGGTGACCTTCACGGCCCTTGCCATCATCTTCTTCCTGATTGTGGTGGGTGTGGTGTTATTCTGTTCGTTTGCCCTCGCTTTCTGGCTTGCTAACTACACGGGGACGGCACTTGCCTTCCTCGTGGTAGGTGGTATTCATATACTCCTGATGATCGTTATCTTCATTTTCCGCAAGGAGTGGATTGAGAAGCCCCTGGTACGTTTTCTCGTCAATCTCATGTTAGGAAACTAAACATTATCGTATGCTACCCGTACAGAAACCCAAGCCCCAACCCCCTCAGACGCTTGACGAGATTCGTGAGCGTAAGGATCAGTTGTTGGAGCAACTGAATGCCGACAACAGTGAATTCGGCACGAAGTGGCACCAGTTGTTTGTTTCTAAGGAGTCCAGCAGCAAGGCAGAGTTTGTTACGGGACTCATCGCCAACAGCATCACAGCAATCGACGCATTCTTAGTCGTCAGAAAACTATTCAAGAACTACGGAAGTCTCTTCGGTTTCAAAAAGAAACGGAAGAAATAGCCACTATATCTCTATCATCTGTCCGTCGTATGCCATCTGAATGTCAGAGGGCAAGGAGGCATTGACCTCCTCATGACGACCGATATCATGACTGGAATGGATAAGCCATGTCTGACGGGCTCCTACCCGACGGGCGAATGTCACAGCCTCATCCAGAGTCTGATGGGAGTGGTGGGGCTTCTGACGCAGGGCATTGACTATCAGGGTGTCGACACCTTGCAGGTAGTCGAGTTCCCCCTCATCAATCGTCTTCATATCGGTGATATAGGCAAGAGCACCTATCCGATAGCCTAGAATGGGCAGGTCATGATGCATCACTTCTAAGGGCATAATGTCAAGGTCGCCAATCGTAAAAGGCTCATGCTTGTGAATCTCATGCAGCTGGATGGCAGGTACTCCCGGATAACGGTGTTCTGCAAAACAGTAGGGCAGCATTTCCAGCATCGCCTGACGGGCTATAGGGTCGGCATAGACATTGATCTCACCAAACTGACAGTAAGGACGGATATCGTCCATCCCTCCCATGTGGTCGTAATGGGCATGGGTAATCAGGATTCCGTCAATCTTACGAAAGGGCTGTGGCATGATCTGCTGTCGGAAATCCGGACCGCAGTCTATCAGAACACGGGTGGTATCCGTCTCTATGAAGGCTGAGCACCGTAACCGCTTGTCATGCGGATCCGTACTGCTACAGGTATAACACTGACAACCGATGGTCGGTACGCCACACGATGTTCCTGTTCCTAAGAATGTCAGTTTCATATAATATTCACCTCAGGATAGATATCAATACCAAATTTCTCTTTGACATCACGCTGGATCGTCTCACACAAGGCAACGATTTCCTTACCCGTCGCCCCACCCCGATTGACCAACACCAATGCCTGTTTGTCGTGAACACCGGCACGTCCCATCGACTTACCCTTCCAGCCACACTGGTCTATCATCCATCCGGCAGGGATCTTCTCATGATCTGCATCCACAGTATAATGGGGCATTCCCTCATATAGGCTGGCAAGTTGTTCGTATTTCTCCTTGGGAACAATGGGATTCATAAAGAAGCTGCCTGCATTACCCATTATTTTCGGATCAGGGAGTTTGGCATTACGGATATCAATAATCACCTGACGCAGTTGTTGTGCTGTAGGTTTTGTGATTCCCTTACGTTCCAGTTCTGCACGGATATTCCCATATTCCAGACGGGGTTCGAAGACAGATTGTAACTGATAGGTGACATGCATGATGAGATAACGGTTCTTCCACTCGTGTTTGAAACGACTCTGGCGATAGGAATAGCCGCATTCCTCATTTTGGAAGACACGGATATGACCAGTGGCTATCTCTACCGCCTCTACCTCCGTGATCAGGTCTTTCACCTCCACGCCATAGGCTCCGATATTCTGTACGGCACTGGCTCCCACATCGCCTGGAATCAAGGAAAGATTCTCGGTTCCATATAATTGATGGTCGACGCAATAGGCCACCACATCATCCCATACTTCTCCGCTACCGCAAGTCAGTTGAGAGTTGAGAGTTGAGAGTCCTTTGATGGCAGAGCGCACTACGATACCATCATAGTCTTGCGTCAATAAAAGGTTACTGCCACCGCCTATTATCATATAGGGTAAGTCGGTATCACGCAGGATAGCTGCCACTTGCTGTGCCTCCTTGATATCAGCATATTCCAGATAACGACAGCATTTCGCCTCGATACCGAAGGTGTTATGTGACAGTAGGGAATAATTTTGTATATCCTTCATGGTCAGGTCGCTAATTTCTCCAGTTTCCACTTACCGCCCTCCTGTTTGAAGGTCAGTTCCATTTCCAGTCCGTTGGCAATACCACGCAACACGAAAATCTTACGTCCTGTCTCTTTCTGAGGCTGTCCGTATACGATATTATAGATCATACCGGAAGGCAGGTCCGGGGCAAATGCCTCCCAAGTGTCAGGAGTAATAACGCCCTCCATCTGTGCAAAGTCGTCATCAGGGTCAGGACCCGTAAACTTCACATTATCCATGAGGTGTTTCGCCTGAAATTCCGGACTGGAAGCAAACTGCTCATAGAAATAAAGGAACGAGGAGTTGTGTGACTCACTCATCGGCATGTGGATGACCTCCTGAAGCATCCATACCCCGTTGACACGGTCAAAGACAAACTGCTTCACGGTCTTTGCCCCGAAATAGATCTTCTCCACAACGGCATGATGGATATCTGTCGCTTCCTTTACATGCTCCATCTCCTTCTCGCTGTCAAACAACAGGGTATAGAAGTCCTGGTTCATGAAGAAATACTCCATCTGCCACTGTCCCTTCTTGACATAGCTGACCTCTTCGCCACGCTGGATCTTCAACGGGAACTTAATACGGGAAGCCTGTAAGGTACGGTTGGCAGCAAAATTGAAGATGAAATCATCGAAGAGTTCGTCAGCGGCTTTCGGCATCGGTGTCTCCTCAGATGCCACCTCCTCCTGAACAGTCATAGTCGTGGTGTCTGCCGCCTGTATGGAATCGGTAGATTGCTCCGTCTCATTGTTTCCGCTCTTTTGACCTTGACAGGCGGAAAACAATAGACCTACAACGAAAAACGCCATCCAAATCCGTTTCATCCTTCACTCACTGATGGTCTATAACTCTCAAATTTGATGCAAAGGTACAAATAATTCTTAATTCATAATTCATAATTGATAATTATTTTGTAATTTTGCACGCAAATTTTATTTTAATCCAAGAATATGATACTTGATAAGATAGACGAACTGCTGAAAGAAGTGCAGACGCTGAGTGCCAAGAACGCAGAGGAGGTGGAACAACTCCGACTGAAATACCTCAGTAAGAAGGGTGAGATTACCGCATTGATGAATGACTTCCGCAACGTGGCTGCCGACCAGAAGAAGACGGTTGGTATGAAGATCAACGAGCTGAAGACACTTGCCACCGAGCGCATCAACCAACTGCGTGAGGAATGTCAGACACAGGAGAGCGACGGCGAGGCTATTGACCTGACCCGTACCCCCTACCCTGTCCAGTTAGGCACCCGTCATCCGCTGACCATCGTCACCAACGAGATTATCGATATTTTCTCACGCATGGGCTTTGTCCTTGCCGACGGTCCTGAGGTAGAGGACGACCTGCATGTGTTCACCAAGATGAACTTTGCCGCCGACCATCCCGCCCGTGACATGCAGGACACCTTCTTCGTCAGTCAGCATCCCAACGATGTGACAAAGAATATCCTATTACGCAGTCATACCTCCAGTGTTCAGGCTCGTGTGATGGAGCATATGCATACTGAGGACGGTAAGTTAACAGCTCCTATCCGTGTCATCTGTCCGGGTCGTGTCTATCGTAACGAGGCGATTACCGCCCGTGCCCACTGTTTCTTCCATCAGGTGGAAGGACTTTATATCGACAAGAACGTGTCGTTTACCGACCTCAAACAAGTGCTATTATCATTTGCCCGTGAGATGTTCGGTGCCGATACGAAGATCCGTCTGCGTCCCAGTTATTTCCCCTTCACGGAGCCCAGTGCCGAGATGGACATCTCCTGTTTCATCTGTGGCGGTGAGGGTTGCGGTTTCTGCAAACACACCGGATGGGTAGAAATCTTAGGATGTGGTATGGTAGACCCCAATGTCTTGGAACAGTGCGGTATCGACTCCAAGGAATACAGCGGCTATGCCTTCGGTATGGGTGTGGAACGTATCACCAACCTGAAGTATCAGGTCAGCGACCTCCGTATGTTCTCAGAGAACGATGTCCGTTTCTTGAAGGAATTCGAATCAGCGAATTAGCTATTAGCTTTTGGCTTTTGGCTATGAGCCTCTATAAACCTCAACTCGGCTTCGAGCATCGCCAGTTTCGGCATGTCGAAGCCGACTTTTTTTGCCTCTGCGATAGGACGGGTATAGAGATAAGGTATCTCCATCGGACGATGATAGTCGAAATCGAGTTTCATCGAAGGACTATAAGGCACCATCGCATCCGTCATCGCCATCATCTTATCTGCAAACTCACTCGTCAATGTATTCACACCTAGGGCATTGGCAGCACCTATCACCTCCATCATCTGATCGTAGATGAGTTGGCGGGTAGACGGATTCTTCAGTAATTTATCTGTTGAGGTATTCAAGGCTACTGTCATCCCATTGAATGGCATGTTCCATACAGCTTTCCGCCAACGGGCCTCCAAATAAGGAACCTCAGCTGCCGTGATTCCTGCATCCTGAAAATCAGTAAGAATCTCATGGAAGCGAGTATCTTCACAAGAATAATTACCTAAATTAATGCTTCCATAACACTGGTGATTGACATGTCCCGGGGCTGTCTTCGCAGAACAGATAAAGGCCAGACCTGCTACTATTTGTAAATCAGGAAACTGTGCCTGTAAATCCTCCTCCAATCCTATACCGTTCTGGATAAGTACCACCACCGTGTCCTCGTATATAAGATGAGGCAGCATCTCTAATAACAAGTGGTTATTCACTGATTTCAGTCCCACCAGAACGACATCGCTCTTGGGTATGTCTGCCGCATGAGCATAAGCCTCTACCGGGTAGACGGTAAAATTGCCGTCACAACTATCTATACGAAAACCGTGTTCCATTACATACTCATAATCACTGTGTGAGAGAAAACGAACCTGTCTTTCCACATGTGCCAGTCGACAGCCATAATAGCCACCGATGGCTCCTGCCCCAATAACCGTGTAACTTAACATGGGCACAAAGATACATAAAAAAGTGAAAAGTGAAAAGTGAAAAGTGAAAAATATTTCGTACCTTTGCGCTCATTATGAGAAAAGGACTGGTATTGGAAGGCGGTGCCATGCGTGGACTATGGACGGCAGGGGTGACGGATGTCATGATGGAGCATGACATCTGGCCTGACGGACTCATCGGTGTATCCGCCGGGGCTGCCTTCGGCTGTAATTATAAGTCTCGGCAGATTGGACGTGCCATCCGCTACAATACTCGTTTCGCCAAAGACTCCCGCTATAGCGGACTACGCTCCCTGCTGACCAGCGGAGACTATTTCAATGCGGAGTTCGGCTACCATATCGTACCCAAGCAATATGATATCTTCGACGATGAGGCCTTCAACCAGAACCCGATGGAATTTATCGTGGTCTGCACGGACGTAGAGACGGGCAAACCCGTCTACCAGCCTCTCACGAAGGCGACCCCAGACACCTATGACTGGATCCGTGCCTCCGCCTCTATGCCACTTCTCTCGAAGGTGGTGGAACTGGATGGCAGGAAACTCCTTGACGGAGGTGTTGGCGACTCTATCCCTTTGGAGTATTTCGAGAAGAAAGGCTACGATCGTAACATCGTCATCCTCACCCAACCGGCAGGCTATCAGAAAAAATATCTCAGACTGATGCCCCTGATGCGGATGGTCTTGCGGAAATACCCTCTCATGATCAAGGCAATGGATGAGCGGCATATATTCTATAACCAGGAACTGGAATATGTCGCAGAGGCAGAACGCCAAGGACGCTGCCTCGTCATCCGTCCCGACAAGAAAATACCCATCGGACATATCTCACACAATCCTGACGAGATGCGCCATGTCTATGAGTTAGGACGTGCCGTAGGAGAAAGATATTTAGAACGAATCAAAGAATTTTATCAGATATGAGAATAGACATCATCACCGTACTCCCTGAGATGCTGGAAGGCTTCGTCCATGAGAGCATCCTTGCCCGTGCCGAAAAGAAAGGACTGGCCGAAATACGGCTGCATAACCTACGTGACTATACCCTCGACAAATGGCGACGGGTAGACGACTACCCTTATGGAGGCTCTGCAGGGATGGTGATGCAGTGTGAACCCATCGACCGTTGTATCACGGCATTGAAGGCGGAACGTGACTATGACGAGGTCATCTACACCTCTCCCGACGGAGAACGCTTCGACCAGCACATGGTGAATGAGTTGTCTCTCAAAGGCAATCTCATTATCCTTGCAGGACATTATAAAGGGATTGACCAGCGTGTCCGCGACCACCTCATCACCAAGGAGATTTCCATCGGTGACTTTGTATTGACTGGTGGTGAACTCGTTGCTGCCATGATTGTAGATGCTGTCGTCCGTGTGTTACCCGGCGTTATTGGCGACGAGCAGAGTGCCTTGTCCGACTGTTTTCAGGATGACATCCTCGCCGCCCCTATCTATACCCGTCCTGCCGACTATAAAGGATGGAAGGTACCCGACATCCTGCTCTCAGGCAATGAGGCGAAAATTCGAGAATGGGAGTTAGAACAGGCGATGGAACGTACCCGTCGCCTCCGTCCAGATTTGTTGAAAGACTGACACAGGACGTATACATTTTGTATTTTAATGCTTTTTATGATGCAACGGTATACGTAATTAATAAATAATGTGTACCTTTGCAGAATTAATGACTATTAGCTGATAATTATGTTTGATAAAGATACATATATTCGGCGACGTGCCGAATTGAAGAGATTGGTGGGTAATGGTGTTATTGTGCTCTTCGGCAACAACGAGGCTCCCTGTAACTATCCTGCCAACAGCTACGCCCCCATGCGTCAGGACTCTACCTTTCTCTATTATTTCGGACAACACCGTGACGGACTGGTAGGAGTCATTGACATCGACAACGACGAGGAATGGCTCTTCGGAGACGACATCGACGTAGAGGACATCGTGTGGATGGGCTTCACCCCATCAGTCAGCGACTTGGCTGCTGAAGTAGGTATCACAAAGACCGCCCCTTTAGCACATCTTACGTCTTACATCAAACATCAGACATCTCAACTCCACTTCCTTCCTCCCTACCGCCACGACACGAAGATCCAGATCATGGACCTTACTGGCATCCATCCCTCCAAACAGAAGGAGGCTGCTTCACTGAAACTGATCCAGGCTGTCGTGAAGATGCGTGCCACAAAGGAGCCACAGGAGATTGCCGTCATCGACAGTGCCTGTGATGTGGGCTATGTCATGCATACCACGGCACAGTTGCTCATCAAGCCCGGTGTGACAGAACGCTTCATTGGCGGACAGGTAGATGGTATTGCCCGTTCACTGTCAAGCGGTGTGAGTTTCGCCACCATCTTCAGTCAACATGGTGAGATCATGCACGGTAATCCCTCTGATGCCCAATTAGAGGCAGGTCGACTAGTTTTGTGTGATGCTGGTTGTGAACTCGAAGACTATTGCAGCGACCATACCCGTACGATGCCTGTCACGGGCAAGTTCTCCCAGCGCCAGTTGGAGATATACTCCATCGTGGAAGCCTGTCACGACTATGTATTGGAAGTAGCTAAACCAGGAGTAAGATACAGGGATGTCCATTTTGCCGTATGCCGCATGATGACGGAACGGTTAAAGGAACTCGGACTAATGAAAGGTGATACCGATGAGGCCGTACGTGCCGGAGCCCATGCGATGTTCCTGCCTCACGGCTTAGGACACATGATGGGTATGGATGTACACGATATGGAAGGACTCGGACAGATATACGTAGGCTTTGACGAGGAGACACGCCCGAACCTCGAACAGTTCGGTACTAACTGTTTGCGCATGGGACGTAAGTTAGAAGAAGGCTTTGTCGTCACTGATGAACCTGGCATCTATTTCATCCCTGCCCTCATCGACGAGTGGAAGGCAAGCGGACACTGCAAGGAATTCCTGGACTTCGACAAGTTAGAGACCTACAAAGACTTCGGCGGTATCCGCATCGAGGACGACGTACTGATTACCAAGGACGGTTGTCGCTTCCTGGGCAGCAAACGCATCCCCTATCACCCAAAGGAACTCGAAGCCTTTATGGCTAACAACTCGATATAATGAAATCACGATATAACGAAATAAAAGAAAAGAAAAATGAAAAAACTAATGACACTCGCCCTGCTGGCCCTCGTGGCTGTAGGTGCACAGGCAGAGGAAAAGAAAGACTCTGTCAACAAGAACAAGCCCGTATTCACGGTCATTAAGGAGAACCCCATCACCTCTATCAAAGACCAGAACCGCAGCGGTACGTGCTGGGACTACTCTACCCTCTCCTACTTTGAATCTGAGATTTTGAAGAAGAGCGGCAAGACCTACAACCTCTGTGAGGCGTTCGTTGCCAACAAAACCTATATGGACCGCGCCATCCAGGTGGTACGCCTACATGGTGACTGCCAGTTTGCACAGGGAGGCTCCGCCTACGATGTCCACTATGTCCTGCAACACTATGGTATCTGTCCTGAGGATGCCATGCCGTTCCCTGGTTCTCTTTATGGCGACTCCCTGAACAACTTCAATGAGTTCTTCTCCCTGTTGGAACCATACGTGAATGCTGTCGCCAAAAACAAGGCAAACAAACTGTCCCCACAGTGGAAGGTGGGCTTGCAGGGCATCCTCGATGCCTATCTCGGCAAGTGCCCGGAGACTTTCACCTATGAGGGCAAGACCTATACTCCGCAGACTTTCGCACAGAGCCTCGGACTCGACTGGAACGACTATGTGAGCATCACCAGCTATACCCACCATCCCTTCTACACCGCCTTTGCCGTAGAGGTACAGGACAACTGGCGCAACCCCCTGTCATACAACGTCCCGATGGACGAGATGATGCAGATCATCGACAATGCCGTCATGAACGGCTATACCGTAGCATGGGGCGGTGATGTCAGCGAGGACGGCTTCACCCGTAAGGGACTCGCCTATGCCATCGACACCAAGAAGACAGAGAGTCTGCAAGGCAGTGACATGGCGAAATGGCTGAAGATGTCTACGGCCAAGAAACGTAACCTCATCGACTCCCTCGGCTGTACCGTTCCTGAGATTATTCCTACCCAGGAGATGCGTCAGGAGCGTTATGACAACTGGGAACTCACCGACGACCATGGTATGCTGATCTTCGGTATCGCCAAGGACCAGAACGGCAAGGAGTACTATATGGTGAAGAACTCATGGGGCGAGACGGGCGACTACAAAGGTATCTGGTATATGACCAAGACCTTCATCGCTGCCAATACGATGGACTATACCGTCAACAAGAACGCCATCCCCAAGGATATCCGCAAGAAACTGGGACTATAGGTGCTTTGCCTGTTCCAGCGCCTCAATGACCTTGTCACACCACTGGTCGAACTCCGGGTCTTCCACTTGCAGTTCTGGATGAGCAAGGACATAGGCAACACAACGGCGTACACCCTCATCGAAACGTGTCGTAGCCTGGAATCCAGGAACGGCACGTTTCAGTTTCGTACAATCGAAGATGACCGTGGCAGCCTTATCGCCGATAAGGTTGCCTTCCAAGTCGTAGTCCTTCGGACAGACGGCGGCCAGGAAGTCGGAGGCAACATGATAGAGCTGCGGCGTTGTATTTAGTGCGTTGCCGACACATTCGTAAATCTGGTTCCACGTTAGTTGTTCATCACTCATGATTTGAAATGCCTCGCCGATAGCCTTCGGATTACCCAGCAGTCCAATGAAGCCACATGCAAAATCCTCGTTCCACGTCAGCGTCCACAGCGAAGAGCCATCGCCATGCACCAGTACGGGCTTGCCCTCCAGCATACGCTTCAGCACCGGCCAACTGCCTCTCGGTCCGTGAATACTGACGGGCACACTACGTTCGCAGTAGGTATGCGAGGGACGCACGATGGTCACAGGGAATCCGTTCTCGCGGTACGCTCGCATCAGCAACTCCTCGCAGGCAATCTTGTTGCGTGAGTACTGCCAGTAGGGATTCGCCAGCGCAGTTCCCTCGGTGATATAGGGACTGCGTACCGGTTTTGCATATGCCGAGGCCGACGAGATATAGACGTACTGCCGAGTTCGGTCACGGAACAAGCGGATGTCGCGCTCTACCTGCTCCGACACAAAACCGATGAACTCACAGACAGCGTCGAACTGCTCATCGTCCAAGAGCCGCAGCACTGCCTCCGTGTCGTCGATGTCGGCAATCACCTGTTTCACATTTCCGGGCACTTCATGCTTGCGTGTACCTCGGTTCAGCAGCCACAGTTCATGACCGCTCTCTGCCAACTGTCGGGTGATGGCACTACTAATCGTGCCCGTACCACCAATCATGAGAATCTTCAATTTTTCCATAAGTCTAGTTATTAATTCGCTTCACAATTATTCTTAAATCTATTGGCAAAATTAAAAATAATTCCCGAATTATCACTATATTTGCCAATATTTTAATATGTTTTGTATACTAACTAGACACCCAATGAGAAAGAACATCCTATTGATAGCCCTGTCCTTGACAAGTCTCACGGCCTCGGCACAGACATTTCAGCTAAATAGCGACGGCTATTTCAATGCAGGTGGTACGGACGTCATGGCATTCAGCGACTTCTATCCCGAAGGACACCAAGGCGGTGTCTGCGTCATGATGAATGGGCACCGCATTGCCACCAATGGCGACATCCGACTGGAGGCGACGCCTGGTCAGTGGCAGCCCGTGCCGAAACAGTTGAGCCGCCGCATCGAGGGCGGGAAGATTGTCACCACACTCTGCTATCCCGACTCCTCACGCCACTTGACGGGCTTTAATCCGATGGTCTATCCTGAATGGCATGTCAACTACACCGTCACTGTCGAGCCACAGGGTAAGAGCATCCTTGTTACCGTCGACCTCGATACCCCCGTGCCCGACTTCCTGCTTGGAAAGGCTGGTTTCAACCTTGAATTCTTCCCTGGAGAACTCTTTGGAAAATCCTGGCTGATGGAAAGGCAACGGGAAGGCGAGCAAAGCTCGGGAATTGAACAAAGCGGCATCTATCCCCAACAGCCGAACACACCGCTATTTCAAGTGCCCACAAACCGAGGCCACGACGGGAACTATTTCGCTGGCCGTGGACAGAAAGCAGACCTCGCACGGTTGGATGGAACAGGCTACAGTCCCCTCCGTGCCGACGATATCATCGCTGCGCCATACGCTATCGGTCGCAAATTTACCTCCCGCCCCGACGACAATGGTAAAAAGTTGACGGTGGAGTCGTTGACCGGCGACCTGAAACTTTTCGACGGTCGTATGAACCATAACAATGGCTGGTTCGTGCTTCGCAGTGAGATTGCACCAGGTGCTACGAAGGGAGCCGTTCGTTGGCTCATCACGCCCGCCATTGATGAAATGTGGAGATATCCCGCCGTCATCCAGACCTCACAGGTGGGTTACTTGCCACAACAACCTAAACGTATTGTCATCGAGACCGACAAGCGCGAAACTACTGTGGATAGCGTTCTGCTCATCCGCATCGGTGCTGACGGCGAGACAGTAGTCCGCACGTCCACACCAAAGGTCTGGGGAGAGTTCCTGCGATACCGATACCTCATCTCCGACTTCAGCGATGTGACGAAGCCTGGACTCTATCAGGTGCGTTACGGCAGTAGTCAGTCAAGCGTGTTCCGCATCGCCGACGATGTCTATGAGCGTGGTGTCTGGCAGCCTGTCGTCGAGTACTTCCTGCCTGTTCAGATGTGCCATATGCGAGTAGCAGAGAAATATCGTATCTGGCATGATGCCTGTCACATGGACGATGCACTGATGGCCCGTGTCGGCAACCACATCGACGGCTACGACCAGCGACCAGGTCTCAGTAAATATAATGAAGGGGAAAAGGTTCCGGGTGTAAACATCGGCGGCTGGCACGATGCCGGCGACTTCGATCTGCGGGTGGAGTCGCAGGCTGGAGAGGCCTACATTCTTGCATTGGCTTACGAACAGTTTCGTCCAGAAATCGATGTGACTGCCATTGACCAAGACTGTCATCGTGTGGAAATTCACGAACCAGACGGCAAGAACGACATCCTGCAGCAGGTGGAGAACGGTGCACTCACCGTCGTCCGCAGCTATCAGGCCCTAGGCCGCCTCTACCGAGGCATCATCTGTAGCACACTCCGTCAATATGCAATGCTTGGTGATGCCGCTGCTATGACAGACGGCGTCATCGGCAATGACGACGACCGATGGATTTTCACGGAAGACAATCCAGGCCGTGCCCTCTCTGCATCTGCCCAACTGGCTGGGGGCGCCCGCGCCTTACGTGGTTTCAACGACTCACTGGCCCAGGAGTGCCTTGACATCGCTGTCGAACTGTATCACCAGACCAACGTGGTTCCGTTTATGACAGGCATGAAACTACAGGCCGCTGTCGAACTGTATCTGACCACAAGGGAAGTCGAATACCTTGACTTTATCCTCAACCAGCAAGATGTCATCGTCAAGAACATTGCCCGCACAGGCTGGTTCACCGCCCGCATTGCCAAACAACTTGAAATGAAGAAGGATCAGCGCAGTCGCCAGTTCGTCAGCGCCTTCCGGACGGCCCTCGCCGACTACAAGGTCCATCTCGACCAACAGGTCACCGAAACCCCATACGGCGTACCCTATCGTCCCAGCATCTGGGGGGCAGGATGGGACATCCAGCGTTTCGGCTTTGAATATTACTTCCTGACCGATGCCTATCCCGACATCTTTCCCAAGGAGACTGTATATAATGCCTTAAACTTCGTGCTTGGCTGTCATCCCGGCAGCAATACCGCCTCATTTGCTTCAGGCGTGGGTGCCCATAGCGCTACTGTTGCCTATGGATTGAACCGTGCCGACTGGAGTTACATCCCTGGTGGCGTGGTCAGTGGCACTGCCCTCATCCGCCCAGACTTCCCCGAGTTGCTGGAATTTCCTTTCCTCTGGCAGCAGACCGAATACGTCCTCGGCGGCGGCTCTTCCCACTATATGTTCTTGGTTCTGGCAACGACCAATCTTCAATATGGAGCACACTAAGAAGAGGAAGATACAATTTCTGTTAAATTTGTAGGAAAATTTTTTCTTTATTTGGTTTTTCTTCGTAACTTTACACCGCATTATGTACCTACCGTTGGCTGATGCACCCTGAGACGACAAAAATAAAAACAAAATTATAAATGCACTATCAATGGAATTACGAACCACCTACACCCGAAAGACGACAAGCGGCTAAAGAGCTCGCGGAGAAGATTGGAATGAGTCCAATCGTCGCCGACCTGCTCATCCAGCGCGGCATCAAGACGGAGTCAGCAGCCAAGAGGTTCTTCAGACCAATGATGAACGAATTGATCGACCCGTTCCTGATGAATGATATGGATGTGGCTGTAGACCGTCTGAATGACGCAATGGGACGCAAGGAGCGTATCATGGTGTATGGCGACTACGATGTCGACGGGTGCACTGCGGTGGCACTGGTGTACAAGTTTCTGCAGCAGTTCTATTCGAACATAGACTACTATATCCCCAACCGCGAGGAAGAGGGCTATGGTGTCAGCATCAAGGGAATAGACTATGCGAAGGAAACAGGTGTGAAACTGATTATCGTACTTGACTGCGGTATCAAGGCGACGGAGGAGATTGCCTATGCAAACGAACTGGGCATCGACTTCATCATCTGCGACCATCACGTCCCTGACGAGGTGATGCCTCCGGCTATTGCCATTCTGAATCCCAAACGGGAGGACTCCACTTATCCGTTCAAAGACCTTTGCGGGTGTGGCGTGGGCTTTAAACTAATGCAAGCGTTCGCCAAGAACAACGGCATCCCCTTTTCACGACTCGTCCCCCTACTCGACCTCTGTGCCGTCAGCATCGCTGCCGACCTGGTACCTGTGACGGGCGAGAACCGCATCCTTGCCTTCCATGGACTGAAACAGTTGAATATCAGTCCGTCGATTGGCCTGAAGGCGATTATTGAAATCTGCGGACTGACAGGGCGTGAACTCACGATGAGTGACATCGTCTTCAAGATTGGACCGCGTATCAATGCCAGTGGACGTATGCAGAACGGTAAGGAGGCTGTGGACTTATTAGTGGAGCGTGACCTGCAAAAGGCATTGACAGAAGCCAACCGCATCAATGAGTATAACGAGCAGCGCAAGGATGTCGACAAGGAGATGACGAAGGAGGCGAACGAGATCGTGGCACGTTTGGAAAGTCAGCGTCACCTGCAGTCTATCGTGCTCTATGACGAGGGATGGAAGAAAGGCGTGGTAGGCATCGTCGCCTCCCGCCTGACGGAACTGTATTTCCGCCCCACCGTCGTACTGACAATCATCGACGGTATAGCTTCAGGTTCGGCACGTTCGGTGGCTGGCTTCGACATCTATGATGCCATCAAGAGTTGTCGTGACCTTCTGGAGAACTTCGGCGGACATACCTATGCCGTCGGACTGACCCTCCGTCAGGAGAATATCCCAGAATTCCGCCGCCGTTTCCAGGAATATGTCAACGGACATATCCTGCCGGAGCAGACGCTGCCGACACTCGATATCGACGAGGAGGTGGACTTCAAAGATGTCTCCAAGCGGCTGCATAACGAATTGCGCCGTCTGGCTCCTCATGGTCCTAACAACCCCAAGCCGCTGTTCCTGACCCGTAATGTCTATGACTACGGTACCTCGAAGGTAGTAGGAAAACACCAAGAACATATCAAACTGGAACTCGTCGACTCTAAATCAGCGGTGGTGATGAACGGTATTGCCTTCGGACAAAGTGCCGAGGCCCACTATATCAAGTCGAAACACTCGTTTGATATAGTATACACCATCGAGGAGAACACCTATAAACGAGGCGAGGTACAGTTGCAGATAGAGGACATCCGACCGTCTGTAAAGGAAGAGTGAAAAGGGAATAGTGAAAAGGGAAACTCACTTATCGCTTCTCAGAAAATACTGGGGCTACGATGACTTCCGGGGTATTCAACGGGAGATCATCGAGTCGATAGGTGCAGGACACGACACGTTAGGACTGATGCCTACTGGTGGCGGCAAGTCACTGACCTTCCAAGTGCCAGCCCTCGCTATGGAAGGTGTCTGCATCGTCATCACTCCCTTAATCGCCTTGATGAAAGACCAGGTGAACCACCTGCGCCAGAGGGGTATCATGGCAGCTGCCATCTATAGCGGTATGAGTCATGACGACATCCTGCGCACCCTGGAAAACTGTATCTTCGGCAGTACCAAACTGCTTTATGTATCTCCTGAACGTTTAGGTAGCGAACTCTTCCAGACGAAGCTACGCCACATGCAGGTGAACTTTATCACCGTTGACGAGGCACACTGTATCTCACAATGGGGCTATGACTTCCGTCCCTCCTACCTTCAGATCGCCGATATCCGCCGTATCTGTCCCGATGTACCAGTTCTTGCTTTAACTGCCACAGCAACGCCTCACGTCGTCAAAGACATCTGTGAGAAATTATCTGCAGGACACGGCTTTGCTGTGTACAGGATGTCCTTTGAACGCAAGAACCTTGCCTACCTCGTCCTCCATGCGATGGACAAGCGGACGGAACTGATTCAATTATTGAGAGAGAATGGCGCAGCCATCATTTATGTACGCAGTCGTCGTCATGCCCGTGAGATTGCAGAGCATCTGACAGAAGCAGGACTCTCAGCCACCTTCTATCATGCAGGACTGGAACATGCGGAGAAAGACAAGCGACAGCGCGACTGGCAACACGACCGGGTGCGTATCATGGTAGCCACCAATGCCTTTGGTATGGGTATCGACAAGGCGGATGTACGCATCGTCGTCCATTACGACCTCCCCGACTCTATCGAGGCATACTTCCAAGAGGCTGGTCGTGCAGGACGTGACGGACAGTTTGCGCGTGCGATCCTATTATATAATCATGCCGACGAATCGAAACTCATCAAGCGTGTCAGCGACACCTTCCCTGAGAAAGACTATATCCGCAAGGTGTACGACCATCTTGCCTATTATTACCAGATTGCCACAGGTGACGGCTATGGCGTGTCGCGTGAGTTCAATATCGACGACTTCTGTCATAAGTTCAACCACTTCCCCATCCGTGTTCATGCCGCCTTACAGCTATTACAGCGGGCCGGCTATATTGAATATACGGAGGAACAGGACAACCAGGTAAGGGTGAAGTTCCTGGTGACCCGTGACGACCTGTACCGCCTCCGCGGAGAGAATCCCAACGAGGAGAAAGTCATCGTCGCCCTGCTGCGTAACTACGGAGGTCTCTTTGCCGACTACGGCTTCATCGACGAGAGTATGATAGCCCACCAGTGCGGTATGAAGCCCCATGAGGTGTATGATATCCTCAAGGAACTCTCCCAAAAACATGTCATCCATTTCATTCCCCGCAAACAGGTTCCCTATATCCGTTATATGCAACGACGTGAGGACAGCGAACATATCCTGTTGCCTCCTGCCGTCTATGAGGAGCGAAAGACACAATACCAGGAGCGCATCAATGCCATACTCCGTTATGCGAAGAGCAATGACAAATGCCGCAGCCGTCAGTTGTTGGAATACTTTGGCGAGCAAGACACGAAGGACTGCGGACAATGTGACATCTGTCTGTCAACCCACAAGACAGACCCCCTACAAGCCCAGCAACAGATACTCTCTTTATTGTCAGACAGGAAGCGTCATCACCTCACCGAACTCTTCCGCCTACAGCTGCCACAGAAAGAAGTAGAGGGCGCCCTCTCCAACCTTCTGCAAGAGGAGTTCATCATACAGAAAGACGGTTTCCTGATGATACCATAAAAAAGTGCCCCTTCTACAGAGGCACTTTGTCATGATTATTTAGACTCCAATTAGTCTTCCTGATTCTCGGGACGCAGTTTGCGGACAGTCTCACCGGCACGCCACATCTCCTGGTTGCGCATAGCCTCCAATTCCTTCTCCAGACCAGCACGATAGTCGGGCTTAGAGTTAGCATCGATGGTGATCTGAGCCTCGTTACCAGTCTTTACAGAATAGTACAACCACTCCATAACAGGCTTGATAGCATCGTGGAAACGGGGAGCCCAGTCAAGTGCACCACGCTGAGCAGTAGTAGAACAGTTAGCATACATCCAGTCCATACCTTTGGCTCCGAACAACGGACCAAGGCTCTGAGTAAGCTCCTCAACGGTCTCGTTGAAAGCCTCAGAAGGTGTATGACCATTCTCACGGAGCACCTCATACTGAGCCAACAGCAAGCCCTGGATAGCACCCATCAGTGAACCACGCTCACCCGTGAGGTCAGAGGTAGCCTCACGCTGGAAGGTTGTCTCAAACAGATAACCTGCACCGATACCGATACCGAAAGCCAGTGTCTTCTCCTTAGCCTTACCAGAAGCATCCTGATAAACAGCATAAGAACAGTTCAGACCACGACCCTCGCAGAACATGGTGCGGAGAGAGGTACCAGAACCCTTAGGAGCTACCATGATAACGTCCACATCCTTTGGAGGAACAACACCTGTGCGATCGCTCCAGTTGATGGCGAAACCATGAGAATAATAAAGGGTCTTACCAGGCTTCAGATATTGCTTGATGGTAGGCCACTGCTGCATCTGACCAGCGTCGGAAAGTAACATACAAAGGATAGTACCCTTCTCGGCAGCCTCCTCGATAGAGAAGAGGGTCTTACCGGGAACCCATCCGTCGGCAACAGCCTTGTCGTAGGTCTTACCCTGACGCTGTCCAACGATGACATTAAAGCCGTTGTCGCGCAGGTTACAAGCCTGTCCAGGACCCTGAACACCATAACCGATCACAGCGATCACCTCATCCTTCAATACCTCACGTGCTTTCTCCAAAGAGAACTCCTTGCTGGTGACAACAGTTTCCATCACGCCACCAAAATTCATTTCTGCCATAATTGCAAATGTTTTAAAAATGTTATACTTATCCCTTTGAACTATGCCAGCCCTACCCGAGAGCCGTCGTCTTACTAATCCACTCTCCACTTACTCGAAATGGCGACAAGGGGTTAACTTGAATAATTGGCTGCAAATTTACTAAATAGTAATCATACAGCCAAATAATCTTCTATTGTTTATAGGAATTTAACCTTACTCCGGCAACATTCCGTGCCGTCGCTGCGGATGATGCGAATGTTGAAAATTGAAAATTGAGAATTAAGAATTGAAGACTCTTCCTTCTCCATATAGAAACGCAACTGGTCGCCGGCATGTGCCTCGGCGACGTAGGCTATCTCAAAACGCTTGATCTGGTGGATACGGTACCACTCCATATCCCAGAGGTCGAGCACATGCTCGATATACTTCACGGAGTTGATATGTCCATTGATGTCCACATCATTATAGTAGGTATCGATAGTGCGTACCAGTTCGGCATCGTCACTCATCTTCACTCTCCCACCCTTGTCGATAGGACAATCCTTATCCTTCACGATCCAGTTCTCAATGGCTCCGTTGTCGATGGCATAGATGTCCGTCGGCTGTCGACTCTCGGTATCAATCATCGCCCAGATACTGCGTCCGTAGCCGTAGGCTTTGCCATCCTCACCGATAACAGCGAAGTTACGGGAGGTAAAATAGCGCATGGCACTCTCTACCCACGTCTCTACATTGAACTTCGTGTATTGCTGTGGCATCTCCTTCATCTCAATAGCAAGACGGGAAAGGACCCATGAACACTGGATGGACATGAGGTACTTCATACCGAAGCCACGTGCAGAGGAATGGAAATCAGCGGCATTTAACATGTGGTTCCCCAAATGTCCCATGAAAAGTCGTCCGTTGAAATCACAATGGAACGGTTCTGCCATAAAAGGATAACAACCTACTTTATCCATGCGGAAGCAAATTTTTCACTCTTCACTTTAACCTTTTCTCGCGTTCAGCGAGGAACTCACTGACCTGTTCCTGCATACCACGGGTCACGGCAATACGTCCGCTACGGGTATACTGGAGTACACAACCAAACTCATTCAGTGCACGATAGAGGTTGATGATATCCTCCGTGACACCGTATTTCATCACGATGACATAGGTAGGATTAACCCCTGCGAATGGTACGTGAGATCTCCGGATTCTGCATCACCAAGTCTGTAGACAGCTTATAGAGTCCTGTCTCACGGATAAACAACTGGTCGTCGGTGAAGTAATTGGCCTTCACCACATCGATTTTCTTCTCTATTTGCTTGGTGATCTTGATAATCTGATCCTCGTCACTCCAGGCTGTGATGGTATACTTATGGACACCCTCGATACTCGATGCCGACACGTTCAGACTCTCGATATTCACCTGACGACGCGTAAAGACAGCCGTAATCTGGTTCAGGATACCGGCGACATTCTCTGAGTAAACCAGCAGGGTATATAGTTTCTTCTTTTCTTCCATGTGCGGTAGCAAATTATTCACTTTTTCACTCTTCACTTTTCACTTCTATACCTCCAACATCATATCGTTCACGTTCATTCCCGGAGGAGTCATCGGCAGAACGTCGTCATCCTCCTTGATGGCACACTCCAAGATATACGGTCCCTTGGTCGTCAGCATCTTCTCAACGGCAGCGGCAAGGTTGGCACGGTCGGTCACTGCCTCGTAGGCAATACCATAACCTTTCGCTATCTGCTCATAGTAGGGATTGAGCATCTTCGTAAATGACTTACGACGCATCCAGAACATATCCTGCCATTGGCGCACATTACCCAGATAGTTATTATTCAGGAGTATCATCTTCACGGGAGCCTGCTGTTCCATGATGGTACCCAGCTCCTGGATATTCATCTGGAAGCCGCCGTCGCCCATGAAACAAACAACCATACGGTCAGTGGCAAAGGTTGCTCCGATGGCGGCAGGCATACCGTAACCCATCGTTCCAAGACCGCCACTGGTACAGATACTGCGCTTCTCGGGATACTTGAAGTAACGCGTCGCAAAGAGCTGATTCTGGCCAACATCCGTCACAAGGACAGTACCCTTCGGTACTTTCTCGGCAACAGTATTCACCACCTCACCCATCAACAACGGTCCCTCCGTCGGATGGATGGCAGGCTCGATGACCTTTGTCCGCTCCTTCTCATCCAACTCCTTGAAAGAGTCGCGCCAGTCCGTGTGGCTGTTCTTATTCAACAAAGCCGTGATGGCAGGCAGTGACTCCTTACAGTCGGCAACGACAGCCACATCAGACTTCACGTTCTTATCTATCTCACTGCGGTCGATATCCAGATGGATAATCTTCGCCTGTTTGGCGTATGTCTTGGTATTACCCGTCACACGATCGCTGAAACGCATACCGATGGCGATCAGCACATCACACTCCTGTTCTTTCAGGTTGACGGCATAGTTTCCGTGCATTCCCAACATACCCACATTCAACGGATGGTCGGAAGGCAAGGCACTCAGTCCAAGCATCGTACGACCGGCAGGAATGTCAGCCTTCTCCAAGAAAGTCTTCAGTTCTTCCTGTGCATGACCTAACTCCACACCCTGTCCTACCAAAGCAAGGGGCTTCTTGGCATTATTAATCAGCTCGGCAGCCTCACGGACAGCCTCTATGTTCAACTTCGGATAAGCCACATAGGAGCGTACGAAATCCACTTTCGCTGGTTCCCAGTCTATCTCCTCAACCTGTGCATTACGGGGAAAGTCAAGGACGACAGGACCCGGTCTGCCTGTACGAGCAATATAGAAAGCACGGCTCACTGCCCAGGCGACATCCTCGGCATGACGTATCTGATAACTCCATTTGGAGATTGGCTGGGCGACACCTACGAGGTCAACCTCCTGAAAGGCATCGGTACCCAATGCGTTGATAGCCACCTGTCCTGCAATGACCACGATAGGCGTGGAGTCCAGCATGGCATCGGCGATACCCGTCAGTGTATTCGTCACACCAGGACCGCTGGTCACCAAGGCTACACCTACCTCGCCAGAGACACGGGCATAGCCCTCTGCGGCATGTGTGGCACCTTGCTCATGACGTACCAGGATATGGTCAAAACACTTTTTCTCACCTCGTGTATAGTCGAAGAGCGCATCATAGACGGGCATGATACTGCCACCGGGGTAACCGAAGATGGTCTTAACCCCCTCTGCCTGTAAGGCTCGCATCAGCGCCTTCGATCCTGTAATTCTGTCTCTCATAATCTCAATCTATAATTCTTACTCCTCCCTTGTCGGCTGAGCTGACGCTTTGTGCATAAGC